>CAYZYX010000010.1:0-49810 GCA_964482715.1 uncultured Clostridia bacterium | reverse complement strand
TAAAAAGCATACACCTTAAAAGGTCTATACACTCTTTTTGGGTGATGTTTCCTTCCTCAAGCTCTTCCCTCAGAGATCTCTGGTATTGAAACTTGGGTATTTTTTTCTCCCAGCTTAAAAATCCTGGGTTAAAATCCGGTTTAATAACAATTTCTCTCACCATTTTTTCTTGCCCTCCCCTTTTCAGTATGTAGCGTATCTTGGTAATATAAAATTTATAATCCTTTTGTCAATTAAATCCTATTCCAGAATTATTTTTCTCACTTTTCCGTTTATGTTGTATCCCAGAAACATTTTTCCAATTTGAGAAAATTTTCGAGGCCGATCGGTAACAAAAAATTCAGCCTCGGGATTAAAAGAAGAAGAACATGAAATAACAGAAGGGTTTCCAGCGTTCTCTTTTACTTTTAAAGCCACTTCCCGGGCAGAGTCCACCAGCTTAATCTTATCTCCTGTTAACTCTTGAATTACTCTCTTTACCATGGGGTAGTGAGTGCATCCCAGAATCAGAGTGTCTATCCTTTTTCTCATTAAAGGTTTTAAATAATGCCAAACCACTTTTCGAGTTACTTCACCATCAAGCCAACCTTCTTCAATTAAAGGGACAAGCAATGGACAACTTCTACTCAATACCTTTACCTTACTGTCCATCTGTTTTATCACTTTAAGATAAGCTCTACTCATAATTGTAGCTTCAGTTCCTATTACACCAATTATGCCCCTGCGGGTTAAACTTAGAGCTTTTTCTGCACCCGGTTTTAATACTCCTACCAGAGGAAGGGACATTTTTCTCTGGAGAGCATCAAGACTTAGAGCTGAAACCGTATTACAGGCTACAACTATTAACTCAACATCCCTGGACTCAAGAAATCTCAATCCCTGAATAGAAAACTTGGTGACCGTTTCCGGGGATTTACTCCCGTAGGGTACACGGGCAGTATCTCCCAGATAAATAATCTTCACACCGGGCATCAAGCAAGATACTTCGCGAAATACCGTTAAACCACCCACTCCAGAATCAAATATGCCAATTGATGAATTAGACAAATTTTTACCGCTCCAAGGATTTTATTAATCCCTCATTTCTGGATAGAGGATTCCTTATATCGATGTGACCTGCTAAAGTATGGTGAGAACTTCCCTCTATTAATAGTTGAACCTTAGAATACCGGGGAAAATTTTCCAGTAACGTATTAACAATTGAATACACAGTTACAAGCTCCCCCGATGTCCCACCGGGATGTTTTTCAACCAAAGAGGAAGAAAAATCCACATAAATGGTATCCCCTCTCGTGTATATAGCTTTAACCTTCGTCTCCGGCGGAACAGTAGGTATAGAAGAGTCACTTTCAGGACCCTTGATGAGTTCCTCAATCACTTTTTTTATCTCATTGTTTATGCTACTTTCCTTCTCCATCCATATTTTCCTTTTAACCGGAATAAGCTCCTCTCCTTCCGGAGTGGAAAAATAAAGAATCACTACTTTTTCGACTGGTGCCTGAAATTTTTCTTTACCCACCCAGGATTTAATCTGGTAAGCGGTTTCTCTGACCAACGGGGCTATTAATATTCCAATTATAAAAGCTAAAATAATTAAAGCAAGTTGAAGGAAGATTTTTCTTTTTAAATTTCCCATTTGTTATTGGCTCACTTTCCGATTGAAGGAATCAATATAATTGCGAAGTCCTCTGTATAAACCCAGAGCAACAAGCTTTTGAAATTCAGGGTCCTTTAATTTACGCTCTTCCCAGGGATTGGATATAAACCCCACTTCAACCAAAATAGCTGGCATGGCAATGCCTCGCAAGACATAAAACTGAGCCGATTTTACACCCCTGCTCACCATGCCACAGGTCTCTGTCAAACTCTGCTGCACAACCCGAGAAAGAGCCTTACTTTCACTACGGTATTGATTTTGAATTAAATCCCATATTATATTTTTAATTTTAGAGGGAAGGGTCTCGGAGGCAAAAACTGTGTTCTCACGACTTGCCACCTCTTCAGCTCCCTCTCCATAAACATACTGGGAATTGTAAAAAGTTTCCACTCCTTGTACTCTCCGATCCCAGGCCGCATTAGTATGGATACTGATAAAAAGGTCTCCTCCCACCATATTGGCTATTTCTGTCCTTTCATCCAAAGCAACATACTTATCACCCTCACGGGTAAGAATTACTTTAACCGGCAAATTTTTCTCCAGAAGACTCTTCAGTTTTTTAGCTATCTGGAGTGTTATGTCTTTTTCCTTTAATCCCGAAGGACCAATTGCTCCAGGATCTTTTCCTCCGTGTCCGGGATCAATTACTATACAGTAAATCCCCTTCTTGTCTTCCCGGGTTTCAGAACGAAAAGGTGAGTTTTTCTCCTGTTTTAAAAGCTGAAAGATAGCATCCTCATGTGCCGATTTTATCTCGGCGACTACTGCTGGAGATTCACGCTGAAGAGAGATATCGAAACTGTAGTCGGGGGTATTGAGGTCAATCACTACTTTTACCACGTTCTTTGAGTCCCTGGAAAGCCTTATCTTTTGTACAAACTGATCAGATACTCTAATCTCTCGATAGGGAGGATCAAGGTTAGCAGGATAAAGATTTATCACAATGCGAGGAGGTTCAGTGAGTTCTCTTACCACATATCCGGTACCCTTTTTTACCGGAATAATAACTGTCGTTAAATCAGGTCCAGAATTTACTTTTACCTCACCTATTTGATAATCCTGATAAGCATTACAGGAAAAGGGAAATAAAAGTACAAGAGCTATAATCCAGAATAGGTACCTTTTCATCACGACATCCTGCCTCTCTCCCCCGACTCCAGGAACGCTTAACCTTTTTCCAGAAGTTAACTTTCTTTTTTATCCTCAGACTTTATTTCGTGCTCTCTTATTAAACCCAGCTTTTCTCTTATCTTTTTCTCGATTTCGTCTCTTAAAGCCTTATTTCTGGGGTCACACAGGAACTGCCGTGCGTTTTCCTTTCCCTGGCCCAATTGGGTATCGCCGTAAGAATACCAGCTACCCGACTTTTTAATAATTCCTGCATCTACTCCCGTATCTATTAAACATCCCTCCTGGGAAATTCCTTCTCCAAATATAATGTCAAATTCAGCTTTTCTAAAAGGTGGAGCCAGCTTATTTTTGACCACATTAACCTTCACCCGGTTTCCAATTTGTTCTTCTCCTCTGGTAATTTGGGATTTTTTTCGTATGTCTATACGTATAGAAGAGTAAAACTTTAGAGCTCTTCCACCTGGTGTTGTCTCTGGATTACCGAAGAGAACACCAATTTTCATTCTTAACTGGTTAATAAATATGGTGCAGGTTTTGGAGCGGCTTATAGCGGCTGTCAACTTTCTCAGAGCCTGAGACATCAGGCGAGCTTGAAGACCTATATGGGCATCACCCATTTCTCCTTCCAGTTCAGCACGAGGAACCAGAGCGGCTACAGAGTCTATAATAATGAGGTCAATGGCGTTACTTCTGACCAGAACCTCGGCAATTTCCAGAGCATCTTCTCCTGAATCAGGCTGAGAAATATACATGTTTTCCGTATCAACTCCCAATTTTTCAGCATAGGTAGGGTCAAGAGCGTGTTCAGCATCAATAAAAGCGACTATTCCTCCCCTTCTCTGGGCTTCAGCGGCTACGTGAAGGGCAAGAGTGGTTTTTCCTGAGCCTTCGGGACCAAAAATCTCTACTACTCTTCCCCGGGGCAAACCTCCTATTCCCAGAGCAGCATCCAGGGCAATACTCCCGGTAGGAATCACCTCCACATCCATACGAGCTGCTCTTTCTCCCAGACGCATTATAGCACCTTTACCAAACTGGTGCTCTATCTGGCGCCTGGCTATTTCCAGAGCCTTTAATTTCTCCTCATTCATTCTATCCCCCTTTTAAAGAAAAACATTGCAGGGGTGTATATATCGCCCCTTGCGGAGTAAGCCTGCTTTGCATAACAGTAATTTTCTCAACTTTAACCCTCCCCCCTGATGTTTCTTGTTCCTGGTTTATTATCTTCTTCATGTCCTCTCTATCTCTCAAATGTTTGACTCTACCAAGGGTAAGATGAGGAACCCACTTCCTTTTCTCCGGGGGGAAACCTTCCCGTGAAAGTTTTTCTTCCAGCTGTCTGACCAAAAGAGAAAGCTGAGAGGCTCCTTCTTCGATCCCCATCCATATTACTCTGGGATTTGAATTATCGGGAAATGTTCCTGCTCCTTTTATCTCAATGTAAAAAGGGAGAAACTCAGCTGCAACTTCTTCGGCAGTCCTGAAAACATTTTGCAGGATTTCCTCTTTTATTTCACCAAGAAACTTAAGGGTTATGTGAAGCGAGGAAGGTTCCACCCACTTTATTTTGTTAGGGGTAGATTTCATTCTTCTTTGAATAAGAGCTAATTCCTTTTTTATCTTATCGGGAAGTTCTATTGCAATAAATACTCTCATCTTTCCTCTTAATCCTAACACTATCCTCTGGAGTGTCAAGAGCTTGTTTTCCCTCAATCACCAGGGTAAATTCTCCTCGAGGTTTTTTATCTTTAAAAATCTTTTCTACTTCACTTATGCGACCCCGGATTATCTCTTCAAATCTTTTAGTCATCTCTCTGCCAATTACTATATGCCTGTCTCCAAGAATTTCTCTTATTTGTGGTAACAGCTTGCTGATTCGATGAGGTGCCTCATAAAGGATAATAGTTCTTTCCTCATTGATGAGTTTGGTAAGTTTTTTTCTACGTTCTTTGCTGGTTCTACCTAAAAACCCCTCAAAAACAAAACTCTCTGTGGAAAAACCAGAAACTACCAGGGCAAGAATTAGGGCACACGGTCCTGGAATGGCAACTATCTTCAGATTGTTCTCCACCGCTAATTTAACCAGGTAAAATCCCGGGTCAGATATTCCAGGCATTCCTGCATCGCTGACAAGTGCAATAGATTGGCCATTCTTCAATTTTCTTATCAGGGATGGTGCTTTCTTTTTTTCGTTGTGCTCATGAAAACTTGTAAGAGGAGTATGAATATCGTAATGCGAAAGTAATTTTCGGGTATGTCTGGTATCTTCTGCAGCAATAAGATTTACCTGACGCAAAACTTCAAGTGCCCGAAAACTTATATCTTTTAAATTTCCAATTGGAGTACCCACCAGATAAAGAGCACCATGTTCTTTTTTTTCGCTCATTTTTAGGATTGAGGACCTAAAGGGGCCTTTTTTCTGGAATACCTGGACGTCGAGGATACGTAAGGGGTGTTGATTTTACTTTTTCTATCATAATAAGATTGCGATGTTCACCAGAAAAGGGAAGTTTTAGAGATTTAATCCATGTTACTCTGCCACCCAGTAAAGAAAGTGCCTTTTGGGCTTCCTCAATCTCCTGGAAATTTTTTCCCTTTTGGGCAATCATACATCCTCCAATTTTTACATAGGGAAGAGCGTATTCCAGTAATACATTCAACCTGGCAACCCCCCTTCCCACTGCAAGATCAAATCTCTCTCTAAGATCGCCCCTGGCCATCTCTTCAGCTCGGGCTTTAATTAAAAAAACCCCTTTTAGATTCAACCTGTGGATAATATATTTTAAAAAACTAATCTTTTTCCCGTTTGCTTCAATCAAAGTACATTCTATATCTGTTAGATAAATCTTGATAGGAAGAGAAGGAAAGCCAGCACCCGGGCCGATATCCACCAAATTTTTGGGAACTTGATGAAACAGCTGGCACAAAGTGAGCGAATCAAGAAAGTGCTTGACTATTATTTCTGTGTCTTTTTTCAAGGCAGTTAAATTAAATCTCTTATTCCAGGCTTTCAAGTCTCTTAGATAGGTAATAAATTTTTCCGTCTGGGACTTAGAAAGAGAAAGGCCAAGTTGCTCGGCCCCTTTAATTAAAATCTCCTCTACAGAGAGCTCTTTGTCCATTTTCAAGTTAATTCATCAAGCCAACCCAGGTTATCCAGATACCATCTGCAGAATCGAGCTATACCTTCCTCTATACTAACCCGAGGTTGATATCCCAGGAGCTTTTGAGCCTTTCTTATATCAGCAAAAGTTACAAAAGGATCGCCAGGTTGTGGAGGTAGATATCGAATCCTGGCTTTTTTATGAATATTTTCTTCAATTAAACTTATTAAGGTTGAAAGATCAACGGGGCAAGAGCTTCCCAGGTTGATGATATCATATCGGGGATGATACTTGAGAGCCAGAACTATTCCCTCTATCAGGTCATCAATATAGGTGTAGTCCCTTTTATATTTCCCCTCACCAAAAACTGGAACTTCCATTTCTCTGTAAATCAGCCGGGTAAACTTATGAACCACCATCTCTGGCCTTTGAAAAGGACCATAGGCAGTGAAAATCCTTATGCAGAGAATAGGAATACGGTAAAGATGATGATAAGTCTGACAGAGAATTTCTCCGGATAATTTAGTGACTCCATAAGGAGAAATCGGAGAAAGGAAAGGACTATCTTCAGAAAACGGAACCTTGCTATTTCCATACACGGACGATGAAGATGCAAAAATAAAACTCTCAATGGAATAGTTTTTACAGGTTTCCAGAAGATTTAAAGTTCCCTTCAGGTTAATGTCTTCGTATATAAAGGGATCCTCTATTGAGCCTCTCACTCCGGCTCTTGCTGCAAGATGAACAACCTTTGTGACCGGGTATTCTTCAAATATGTCTTCGAGTGTTTTTCTTTGTCTTATGTCTCCCTCAACCAAAGTAAAAGAGGAGTGATTAAGATAATTCTGGATATTTTTTCTCTTTATTTTTTCACTATAGTAAGGGTCAAAGTTATCTACAATTATAACCCTTTCCCCTTGAGAGAGAAGCTTCCCGGTAAGGTGTGAACCAATAAAGCCAGCCCCACCTGTTATCAAAATCATCTACCTATTCCCCTGTAAACAAAACCCAGATTTCTCATTTTTTCCGGATCAAGTAAATTAACTCCATCAATAATTATGGGTTCTTTTAACTTTTCCTTTATGTGGTTAAAGTTAAGATCTTTAAATTCATCCCAGCCAGTGAGGATGAGCAGAAGATCCGAATTGAGAGCCACTTCGTAAGGATCTTGACAGAGAATAAGATCATTCATAAGAATTTTTGCTTCCTCCATTCCCTTGGGGTCATAAGCTTTAACCTGAGCTCCTTCTTTTTTCAAAAGATCTATAATCTTTAAAGCCAGAGAGTTTCTGGTATCGTTGGTTCCTGGTTTAAAAGTTAATCCTAACACACCAATTGTCTTGCCATAAAGAACTTCTCCCAGCATACTTTTTACTTTAAATACAACATGCTTTACCTGATGTTCGTTTTTAATCAAGATGGATTTCAGATGTTGAGCTTCATATCCGTAATTTTCAGCCATTTTTATCAAAGCTTTAAGGTCTTTAACCAGACATGGTCCTCCAAATCCAATTCCAGCTCTTAGATAACCCTCACCCAGCCTCTTATCGAAACTCATTCCTCTGGCAATTTCATTGACATCAGCCCCAACCCGTTCACAGATATTAGCAATTTCATTGATAAAAGATATTCGTGAGGCAAGAAAAACATTAGAAGCGTACTTTATCATCTGAGCGTTAATAATACTGGTTTTTATAATGGGAGCCCTCAGGGGACGGAAAAGTTCTCCTATCTCGTCAGCAACTCTTTCCTTACCCTCATCCACTCCAATTATTACACGGGTAGGATGGAAAAAATCGTAAACCGCATCTCCTTCTCGTAAAAACTCTGGATTAGAGACTATGTCAAAATGTGTTCCCTCTTTGATTTTTCCCGTCAGAACCTCTCTTATCAACTGAAAAGTTCCAACAGGAACAGTGCTTTTTATAGCAATTATCTTGTAATCCTGGATTAAGTCAGCCAGTTCCTCTGCCACTTTTATAACCTGAGAGAGGTCAGCTTCGCCATCTTCCTTAGATGGGGTTCCTACTGCCACAAAAATTATCCTGGCATCCCTTATTCCTTCTTTCATGCTGATAGTAAATTTTATCCTTCCTGCTTTAAGATTCCTATCCACCAGTTCTTTCAATCCTTTTTCATAAAAAGGAACAACTCCTTTTTTCAAATTGTCTATTTTAACTTTATCAACATCTATACATACTACATTATTGCCCAGCTCTGCAAAACCTGCACCGGTCACCAAACCAACATAACCGGTCCCGATTACACATAAATTCATCGCTCAAACTCCTTGAAAAAATCTTGAATTCTTTTGACGACATAAATAATTTTCTCCTCCTCTAATTCCGGGTAAAGGGGGAGTGAAAGAACCTCCTGACAAACTTTCTCAGCATTTGGTAACTTAACCTGATAAAAATTTTGCTTATCATAAACTCTCTGAAAATGAAGAGGAATAGGGTAATAGATCTTCGTGCTTACCCTGTGGATGTCAAGATACCTTTTCAAATTATCTCTTTGAGGAGTCTTTATGGTATAAACGCAGAAGGTGTGCTTTGCATAAGGCTCACAATGAGGAGTCTCAACGGGAAGCCCGGCAAGGAGTTTGTTGTAAAGTGATGCTTTTCCCCTTCGCATCTTTATCCATTTATCCACATATTTAAGTTTTACCCTTAAAATTGCAGCCTGCAGTTCATCCAGTCTTGAATTGTAACCCATCATGTCGTATGAATAATCAAACGAATTTCCTCCGTGAACTCGAAGAAGAGATACCTTCCTGGCAATTTCCTTCTGGTTGGTTATCACCATCCCTCCATCACCAAAACCTCCCAGATTCTTGGTCGGAAAAAAACTGAAGCATCCTGCATCTCCCATTGAACCTACTTTTCTCCATTCCGTGGCACCTTCAGGGGATGGATAATTATACTCGCTACCAAAAGATTGAGCGGCATCTTCTATAACAAAGAGATTGTACATTCTGGCAATTTCCAGGAGGGGTTTCATATCCACCGAATGACCGAAAAGATGAACCGGGAGAATAGCTCTTGTTCTTTCGGTTATTGAGCTTTCAACTTGCTTGACATCCAAATTAAAGGTTTTCTCGTCGATGTCAACAAAAACAGGAGTCGCACCGGTCTGAATAATGGCTTGAGTGGTAGCAATAAAGCTAAAAGGAGTTGTTATAACTTCATCGCCCTCTCCAATCCCGAGAGCAATTAGCGAAAGACGCAGAGCGTCGGTTCCTGAGGCCACTCCTACAGCAAAGGAAACTCCACAGTACCGTGCTATTTCCTCTTCCAGAGCCTCAACATTAGGACCAAGAATATAACGGCCACTGGAAAGAACTTTGTTTACAGCCTCTTTTATCTCTTCCTTAATAGTTGTAAACTGCTTCTTAAGATCAAGTAGAGGAATCTCGTCCATTCCCCACTCCTTAGATTGGTGGTAAAAAATATAGCAATTAATTTTAGAAAGTCAAAGGACAAAAACTATCACAACCACAAAGAAGAAGGAGAAAAGGAGTGGGTTGACAATGGCAAATAATTTGAAATAATTTAACGCAAGGGTTAAAAGGAAAAATGGGGAAAAAAATCGTAAAGATATTAATAATTTTTTACCAGAGGTATATCTCTCCCTGGTTTCCTTCTTCCTGCAGGTTTTATCCTACCTGTTCGCAATATACCTTAGAAGCGGTAGAAAAATACGGAGTGGGAAGAGGTCTCTTTTTGGGAGTAAAAAGAATCACCAGATGTCACCCTTTCCATCCTGGAGGATATGACCCTCTTAAATAGAAGGTTTTGAAAATGGAAAAAAATGTAATTTTGGCCATTGTTTTATCGATGGTGGTGCTTATAGTTTACAGTATTTTTTTCATGCCCACGTTTGTTGAACAAAAACCGGAAAAGATAGTTGAAGAAAAGGGCCAGGAAGAGGAAATCGATTTGCAGAAGGAAAAACTGGTAACTTTAAAAAACCCCAACCTTACCCTGAGTATCAACCCAAAAAAAGGAGAAATTCTGTCCTGGCATCTTGTCACCAAGAAAAAAGAGATCCTGGCAACCGATGATCGTGCCTGTGTTTTTAAGCTTAATATTGGTGAGAGGGAAGAAATTGATTCCGAAAAGGTTAATTTTGAAATTGAAAAATTAGAAGATAGAGAACTTCAGCTTGTCTGGCAAGACGTTAAAACAAAGACCCGACTTACCCAGATCTTTAAACTACCTGAACAGGGATACTACGTTTTTTATCAGGTCTTAATTGATTCTCCTGAACCAACACGATATTCAGTTTACTGGCCCACAAAAATAGAACAAAAAGCAGGTGATGAGGAAAGGTTGGCCTACTGGAATAACTACCTTTACCAGGAAAAAGAAGAGGGAGTCAAGTCAGAATACGACTCCAGAATTAAATGGCTGGGGATCCGCCAGAAAAGAGATCTCCTCGTCATTATGGTTCCTCTTCAAAGAGCAGAAAAAGGGTTCTTTCAGGTAGATTTTTGGGGCTTTACAACTGGTAAACCTGAGAATAACTGGATAATCTATGCTGGTCCTCAAAGCTATACAGAGCTTAGACTGGTTAATAATTTTATAAAAAAGATCCTTGGCGAAGACTATCATCTCACCGATACGATTAAAGTGAGTTTCTGGGGGTATCTCTCTCTGGGACTTATCAAGACCCTCATTTTCTTTTACAGCTTCACTCATAGTTATGGGATTGCTATTATTCTGCTTACAATTCTCATCTATGGAATACTGTCTCCTCTGACCTTTAAACAATTTGAGTCAATGCAGAAGATGCAGGTCATACAGCCGGAGCTTAGAGAAATTCAAAAAAAATTCAAGAATGATCCCAAAAGACTTCAGGCTGAAATGATGAAAATCTACAGCAAACACAAAGTCAACCCCATGGGTGGATGTCTGCCCATGATCATTCAACTTCCCATAATTTTTATTCTTTACAGAGCCCTTCTGGATTTTAACTTTGCCGAAAATCCCTCCTTTCTGTGGATAAAAAATCTGGGTAAACCTGACATTCCCCTGCTTATGGGTCTAGCTGCTTTAATGTTTCTCCAGCAAAAGATATCCCAAAAACTTCAGCCAGCAAAGGAACAGGAAGGAATAACCAAGATAATGCAGTTTTTTCCTCTTTTCCTTATTCTTATACTTTGGTCACTTCCCTCTGGAGTTATGCTATACTGGTTCACCTCCACGTTAATATCCATAATTCAACAATTTTTCATTGCTAAAAGATTTGTGCCTGAAAGAGGCAAAAGGGAAGCATGAATCTGGAAGACACTATAGTCGCCATATCTACCCCCATTGGAGAATCAGGCATTGGCATTGTTAGAATGAGCGGGAAGAATGCTTTTTTTATAGCCAAAAAACTCTTTGTTCCTGCACGCACAAACCAGATTTCCTGGACTTCTTCCTTCAAGATCTATTACGGATGGATAATGGATCCAGAAACGAAAGAACGTGTTGATGAAGTCCTTTTGAGCTTGATGAGAGCTCCGCGAACCTATACCCGCGAAGATATAGTAGAGATAAACTGTCATGGAGGTCCTGTTGTCCTGAGAAGAGTTCTTGAGCTTTGTTTAAAATTGGGAGCGAGACTGGCAGAACCTGGTGAATTTACTAAACGTGCCTTTTTAAATGGAAGAATTGACCTTTCCCAAGCTGAGAGTGTTCTGGAAATTGTAAAAGCCAAAACAGAGAAGAGTCTGCAACTTGCTGTAAAAAGTCTTGAAGGAAGAGTTTCAAACCTCATTTTGACCTTAAGGGATAAAATAATTGATGTTCTTTCTGCTCTGGAGGCTGAAATAGACTTTTGTGAAGAGGAAATTGAAGTTATTTCCCGAAAAGAAAAAGGGCTTATTTTAAGTCAGATTGAACAAGAATTGTCAGAACTTGTAGAAAACGCCAGAAGTAGCGAGGTCTTTCGAGAAGGAATAAAAGTTGTTATTGCAGGAAGACCAAATGTAGGTAAATCAAGTCTCTTAAACAGTATGTTACAAAGAGAGCGAGTAATTGTAAGTCAAATTCCTGGCACCACTCGAGATACTATTGAGGAATACATTAATATAAAGGGGTTCCCGGTTAAGATGGTTGATACTGCCGGACTGGGAAAGACAGAAGATCCCCTTGCTGAAGAAGGAGCCAAAAGAACTCGCCACTATCTGGAAGAGGCAGATATAATAATTGCCCTGGTTGATGGATCTTGCCCTCTTACTGATGAGGATAGAGAAATTTTAGAGCTGTTAAAGGAATATAAAAAGAAAATTCTGCCTGTAATAAACAAAATAGATCTTCCTCAGAAAATCTGCAAAGACGAATTAAAAAAATTATTCCCGCAAACTCCGCCGCTGGAAATTTCTGCTCTACGAGGAGATAATCTGGAGGGACTCAAAAATGAGATACTAAATCTCATTCTAAAGGATGTAAATGTGGATTCTGATCAGCTAATGATCAACCTTCGACAAAAAAAATGCCTGGAGAAAGCTCAGGAATTCATTACGAAAGCCAGAGAGGGGCTTAATCTGGGTGTATCAGAAGAGTTTTTGATTCTGGATATAAGAGAAGCCCTTAAGTATCTTGACCAGATTACAGGGAGAAATCTTGGAGATGAAGTACTGGACAGAATTTTCTCCAATTTCTGTATAGGAAAGTAAAGAAGGTGCCTGTATGCCAGAGCTTATTTTAGTTACTGGAGGTGTACGAAGTGGAAAAAGCAGATACGCTGTAGAGATTGCCTCCCGTGCTTCTTCCCGGGTAACATTTATAGCTACAGCCTCCCCTTGTGATGAGGAAATGACAAAAAGAATAAAACTTCATCAGAGCTCCCGTCCTTCTCACTGGGAGACTGTTGAAGAAAGAAAAGATGTTGCTTCTGTCCTTTCTAAAATCAATTCACCTCACAGGACGGTGATAATTGATTGTCTCACAATGCTCATCTCTAATCTACTTCTGGAAGGTGAGGAAGAAAAGTCTATCTTAAAACAAGTCCAGGCTATAGCTGAAAATGGAAAAAAATTCAATCGCCTAACTGTTGTGGTTACCAATGAGGTGGGATGGGGGGTCGTTCCACAAACTTCACTGGGAAGAAATTTCAGAGATATTGCTGGGCTGGCTAATCAGATAATGGCCAAAAAAGCTGACCAGGTCTGGCTTATTATTTGTGGAATTCCCTGGAGATTAAAGTGAGAGAGAGCACATTTTTAAACGGGAAAAAACTTCCCTTTTACTTTTTGATTAGCCTACAGTTTTTAACCTGCATACCTACAGGTTACAAAAGAGGATACAGACCTGATGAGATTGAACTGGCAAACTCTACCCTTTTTTTTCCAGCAGTAGGACTTATAATTGGTGGCATAATATATCTCATCTGGCTGGTATTTTCTTCTCTTTCCCCTTTAATTATATCGGCTCTAATTCTGACAGGATGGGTCTATATGACCGGGGGACTCCATTTAGATGGCTTTGCGGATACAATCGATGGTTTAAGTGGGGGAAAGAGCAAACAGGAAATTCTCGATATTATGAAGGATGTTCATCCGGGAGCAAAAGGAACCATAGGGATAGTCATTTTGGTGTTAATAAAATTTGCCCTAATTACCGGTATTGTTACTTCACTTAGACTTAGAAATCTGGTTTACGTTCCGGTTTTAAGCAGATGGTCTATGTTGTTAGGATGTTATCTTATTCCTTATGCCAGAGAACAGGGAACAGCCAGATTTGCAAATCTGATAGGATATCCTCAAATTATTGGCGCTACTTTGATAACCATAATTTCAGGAATTTTCCTTATTGGTAGAGCATTTTTAATCCCTTTTATTTTTTTAACGGGGTTTTCTTTGCTATGGGCATTATACTTTAAAAAGAAAATCGGTGGATTTACCGGAGACACATTAGGAGGGCACATTGAACTAAGTGAGGTAATGGCTCTTCTTGTTTTCTCCTTTTTTTAAAACGATTCTGAAATTGACTTATATCTTACGAGGTGATATAATAGGCAGGTGAACGGGATATGAGAAAAAATAAAAAATAAAGGAGGATGAGGTGAAGAAAGTGGTGTTGGCACTGGTAATAATGGGAATTATTCTAAGTTGGGGAGCTGGATTTGCCGCTGAAGTGAAAAACCCGGATACTCTAATTGTAGCTGACATTGGAACCGTTGATTCTCTGGATCCTGCCTGGGCGTATGATACCGCCAGCGGAGCAAGAATATTCAATATTTACGAAACCCTGGTTTCCTTCAAAGATGGTAAAACTGATGAATTTATTCCTGTTCTGGCAACGAAAGTCCCCAGTGTAGAAAATGGACTTATCTCTCCTGATGGCCTGACTTATACTTTTCCTATAAGAAAGGGGGTAAAATTCCATAATGGAGAGATCCTTACTCCAGAAGATGTAGAATACTCTTTTGAAAGGGCAATGGTTCAGGATAGAGATGGAGGTCCGGTTTGGATGCTTTATGAACCCCTTCTTGGAGTTCATGGTTCAAGAGATAGCGAAGGTAACATAGTAATAGACTTTGAACAAATAGATAAAGCTGTAGAGGTAGAGGGAGATAATGTAGTTTTCCACCTGAAACATCCCTACCCTCCTTTTCTGACAATTCTGGCTAACACCTGGGGTTCAATTGTTAGCAAGAAATTCTGTGTGAAGCATGGGGATTGGCCGGGAACAGCTGAAACCTGGAAAAAATACAATAATCCAGAGCCGGGTAAGGAGACTCTTCATGCTATAGCTTGCGGAACCGGGCCTTTTAAGCTGGAGAGATGGGAACCTGGTGTAGAAACAGTGGTTGCCAGATTTGACGACTACTGGCAGGGTCCTGCTAAATTAAAAAGAGTTATCTGGAAAATTGTTGAAGAATGGACCACCCGAAAACTCATGTTTCTTGCCGGTGACGCAGACATCATTTACGTTCCTCAACCCTACATTCAAGAGCTGGAAGGCGTTGAAGGGATAAGGGTAGCAAAAAAACTCCCCAGTCTCACTCTAAGTGCTGCATTTTTTAATTTTAACATAAATCCAGAGGGAAATGCTGATATTGGAAGTGGTAAACTCGATGGAGAAGGAATACCTCCGGACTTTTTTTCTGATAAGGATGTTAGACTGGGATTTGCTTACTCTTTTGATTGGGAAACCTATCTTCAGGACGTTTTCATGGGTGAGGCTTTAAAGCCAGTTGGACCAATTCCTGAAGGAATTGCTTACAGAAATCCCGAACAGGAAACCTATTATTTTGATCCAGAAAAGGCAAAAGAACACTTTAAGAAAGCCTGGGGAGGAAAAGTCTGGGAGAAAGGATTTAAGTTCACCATCCTGTACAATACCGGTAACACGATGCGAGAAATTGCAGCCAGGATGTTTGAAGAAAATGTAGAGGCTTTAAATCCCAAGTTTAAAATAGAGGTAAGACCAGTAGAGTGGTCAACTTATCTCAAAGAACTGGTAAATCGAAGGTTAACTCTTTTCATTATAGGCTGGCTTGCCGATTATGCTGATCCTCACAATTTTGTTCATCCCTTCATGCACTCTCAGGGTGACTTTTCCGCTTTTCAGAGCTATCACAACCCCATAGTTGATGAGTTAATTGAACGTGGAATTAAAACCATTGACCCTGAAAAAAGAGGCCAGATTTACTATCAGTTGCAGCTCATCTATTATGACGATGTTCCAAGTGTTCCTCTTTATCAGCAACTTTTACGTCATTATGAAAGAGATTGGGTTCATGGCTGGTACTTTAATCCAATTTATCCAAATGGAGAAATCCAGGGCTACCTTTATCCAATTTATAAAAAGTAAGCAAAACTGGCAGGTTGAAAAAATTAAAAGCGAGGCCGGTATTGGTCTCGCTTTTTACTTTACATAAACCAAAATGTTAAATTACATAATAAGAAGACTGCTTCTTATCATTCCAGTACTAATAGGGGTAAGTGTCATTATTTTCCTTATCCTTAGTCTCTTCTCTCCTGAACAACGAGCTGCTGTCTTTGTTACTGACATAAAACAGCTCCGTGATATTCAAGGGGTGATAGCCAAGCATGGACTGGATGCTCCAATTTATGTCCAGTATTTTAGATGGATCTCAGAAGTTTTGAAAGGCAACCTTGGCTGGTCCAAAACAGCAGAACGTCCTGTTCTGGAGGCATTTTTTTATTTTTTCCCAACTACTCTTGAACTCGGTCTTTTCTCTGCTCCCCTGATAATTCTTATAGGGATATATCTGGGGGGAACGGCTGCTGTTCATCAGGATAAATTTGTTGATCATGCCAGCAGGGTATTTGCCATTGTTGGATGGTCCCTGCCCTCTTTCTGGCTGGGACTTGTTTTGCTTATGGTTTTCTATGGCTATTTTTCCGGTCTTTTTCCACCAGAATCACTGGGAGTTAAGGCCAGTTTAGTGGTAAAATCGGGGGATTTTACAAGATTTACGGGGATAAACACCATTGATGCTCTCCTCAACGGGAAGCTATGGATATTTGTGGATGCTTTACGTCATCTGGTCCTGCCCGTTGCCACCCTGACTATAATTGATTGTGCTATGGTCATGAGAATAATGAGATCCAGTATGCTGGAGGTCTTGGGGAAAGGATATATCATTACCGCTCGGGCTAAGGGAGCCGATGAGAAGACGGTAATAAAAAAACATGCCCGCAAAAATGCAATGATTCCTGTAATCACTGTATCTGGATATCTCTTTGCCATGTTAATGAGTGGGGTGGTGATAACAGAGACCATATTTAACCGGAAGGGGCTGGGCTGGTGGTGGGCAAGAGCCGCCATTCAGCTTGATATACCAGCAGTTCTGGGTGCGGTTCTTTTCAATGGAATACTTTTCGTAATTACCAATTTAATAGTGGACCTTTTATACGCCTATTTTGATCCTCGAGTCAGACTTGGATGAAAATAATTCAAAAAAAAGAAAAACTCAAAAAGAGAATTGAACCAAGAATCAAGGAATTCAAGTTTTCTTTGAATCGTATTAAAAAAAGTCCACTTTCTATAGTGGGTCTTTGCATAATACTTTTTTTCGTAGTGATCGCGCTCCTGGCTCCGATTATAGCGCCTCCCAGGTACCCTCATGACCCCTATCGAATCCCACGGGATGGTTACAGTGCCATTCCTAAACCTCCAAGCCTGAAACATCCCTTTGGAACCACAGAGGGTCAATACGATATTTTTTATGGAGTAATCTGGGGAACAAGGACAGCTTTTCGTATAGGACTTATGGTGGTGGGGAGTATTCTGGTAATTGGAATTATTCTGGGAAGTCTATCTGGTTACTATGGAGGATTAGTTGATGAAACAATAATGAGAATTGTGGATACATTTATGGCTTTGCCCCCTTTAATTCTGGCTATGGCTCTTGTGACAGCCTTAGGACATGGACTGGATAATGTAATGATTGCTCTTATCGTGGTTGGCTGGCCAGCTTATGCTCGTCTTTTACGGGGAGACATCCTCTCAGTGAGGGAAGAAATGTATGTTGAGGCGGCAAGGGCTACCGGTGTTTCAGACTGGGGAATAATTTTCAAACACGTGCTTCCCAATGCCATTTATCCTCTTTTGATCATGGCTTCCCTTGATATTGGAGCTATGGTTCTGACCGCTGCAGCACTCAGCTTCCTTGGACTGGGTGCACCTATTGGATATGCTGATTGGGGACAGATGATCAGCTTTGCCCGAAACTGGATAGTTGGCCCACCGGGAAATCCCTTAGCTTACTGGTATACAGTTACCATTCCTGGTATTTTTATTTTGCTCTTTGTCCTGGGGTGGAATCTGCTGGGAGATGCTTTTAGAGACATCCTTGATCCTAAATTGAGGAGAAGATAATTGACCAAGCTTTTATTAAAGGTGCAAGACCTGAAGACAAACTTTTACACTTACGAAGGTATCGTTAAGGCTCTCGATGAAGTAAATTTTCAAATAGGCGAACAGGATACCGTTGGATTGGTTGGAGAAACAGGGTGTGGTAAAAGTGTTACCTCTCTTTCCATTATGAGATTAATTTTGCCACCAGGCAGAATAGAATCAGGAAAAGTAATCTTTAAGGTGGGCAAGGATAAAGATAAGTCCTTTCGAGATCTTCTGGAAGAACCCGAACAGTTTATGCAAATGATCATCCGCGGAAACGAAATATCCATGATCTTCCAGGAGCCAAGCTCTGCTCTTAATCCTGTGTATACGGTTGGAGAGCAAATAGCAGAAAGCTTCTTGTTACACCAGATCAGAGAGTTACGGGAAGAAGCTCTAAAACAGATAAAAAAGGAGCTTCAAAGAGAGGGGCTGCCTCTTTATCGCAGAATAAAATTAATGGGGGAAAGTAAGTTTTATAAAAATCGAATGAGAAAAATCGCTCTGGAAAGAGCTGTTGAGCTTCTGCGTAAAATGGGTATCCCCGAACCTGAAAGTGTGATTAAAAGATATCCTCACGAATTATCCGGGGGGATGCAACAGAGAATAGTTATTGCCATTGCTCTTGCCTGCCATCCCAAACTACTCATAGCTGACGAACCAACTTCTAATCTCGATGTAACCATCCAGGCTCAAATCCTTGATTTAATCAGGTGGTTAAAGAAAACAATGAAAACGTCGGTTCTTTTTATCTCTCATGATTTAGGGGTAATATCCGAAATGTGCAACTGGGTTGCCATAATGTATGCAGGCGTCATATGTGAACTGGCTAAAACCCGGGAAATATTCAAAAATCCTCTTCATCCTTATACTAAAGCCCTGCTCAAGGCGATTCCAAGACCTGGAACTACCTTCCTGGAAAGTATAGAAGGAAGTGTACCTAATCTCGTCAATCCTCCATCTGGATGTAGATTTCATCCACGTTGCCCCAGAGCGAAAGAAAAATGTACCAGGATAAAACCAAAGCCAGAAAAAGTTAGTAAAGATCATCTTATAACCTGTCATTTTTTTAAAGAGTGAAAAATGCAAGAATTTATTTTGGAGATAAGAAATCTTAAAAAATACTATCCCATTTTGGGAGGAGTATTCAGGAAAAGAGTCGGTGATGTAAAAGCTGTAGATGGAGTTAATTTAAAAATTAGAAAAGGGGAATGTCTGGGGCTGGTGGGAGAATCTGGCTGTGGAAAAACCACGCTGGGAAAGACGATAATCCGTCTTTTTGAACCAACCCATGGATTCATTTTCTTTGAAACTCCCCAAAAAGTAAAAGAAAAAATAGACAGGTTAATTTCACAAAACTCTAATTCTTCCGAGCTTATGCAGCTTAGAAAAGAGTACGACCTCTCCCTTTTTCGGGGTAATAAACTAAAAAAAATAAGAAAAAAAATGCAGATTGTTTTTCAAGATCCCTCCTCCTCGCTTAATCCCAGGATGTTAATAAAAGATATCGTGAGCGAACCCCTTCGAGTTCACAAAATTACTGAAGACAGTGAAAGAAGAGCACTTGAGCTTTTACAAAAAGTTGGCCTCACCGAGGATCATCTTTTCAGGTATCCTCATGAGTTCAGCGGGGGACAGCGCCAGAGAATCGCTATAGCACGGGCACTTGCCACCAACCCCGATTTTATAGTTCTTGACGAGCCTACCTCGGCCCTTGACGTATCCGTTCAAGCACAGATTTTAAATTTACTCAAAAAACTTCAAAAAGAATTTAATTTAACCTACCTTTTTATTACCCACCATTTAATGGTAGTTCAGTACATCGCCACAAGAATTGCCGTAATGTATCTGGGCAAAATAATAGAGCTGGCTTCTACTGAAGAAATTTTCTTCAACGCAAAACACCCTTACACCATGGCATTAATTTCAGCCATTCCTCAAACTGATATGGATAAGAGAGGAAAACGTATTATTCTTGAAGGAGATGTCCCAAGTCCGGTTAATCCACCCAAAGGATGTAGATTTCATCCTCGCTGTCCTTATGTGGCCCCAAAATGCAAAGAAGAAGAGCCTCATCTGCGAGATATAGGTAACGGGCATCAGGTAGCCTGCCATCGAGCTGAAGAACTGTAAAAAATTCCTGACATCAGGAGAAAATCTCTTTACGGGAATTTAAATTATATTATAATTTAAAAAAATTTAACTTTAAGAAGAGGAAACGATGTTTCACTTTTACTGTCAGGAAAAGATCAAAAATGCCAGCATTACAGATATTTACTTTAACAGGACGGTTAAAATTATAAAAAGTAAAAACCTGGATAAAAGGGTAGCTGCTGAAATAAGGGCGAGAAAATTTCCCTGTAATTACCCCTGGGCTGTCTTAGCTGGTGTTGAAGAGGCAGTAAATCTTCTTGAGGGATTAAAGATAAACGTATGGATAATGTCTGAAGGGACGGTATTTTATCCCATGGAACCTGTTCTTTTAATAGAAGGTAGCTACAGTGAATTTGCCACTTACGAGACCTCTCTTCTTGGTTTTCTGTGTCAGGCTTCTGGAATTGCTACCAGAGCAGCAAGGTGCAAAAAACTGGCTGGAGGTAAATCTATCTATCACTTCGGGGCAAGGAGGATGCATCCAGCCATAACTTTAATGATTGATAGAGCATCTTATATTGGTGGATGCGATGGAGTAGCCGTTGAGGAAAGTGCAAGGTTTCTACGACAGGAAGCTATAGGGACCATTCCTCATAGCCTGGTTCTGCTTGTTGGTGATACACTAAAAGCAACACAGCTTTTTCACCAGGTAATAGACCCTCAGGTTAAACGAGTAGCTTTAATTGATACCATGGGGGACGAGAAGTTTGAGACAATAAGAGTGGCTGAAGCGCTGGGGAAGAGTCTTTTTGCGGTACGAGTGGATACACCCCCTTCTCGAAGGGGCAATATAGTGGAGATACTAAAGGAACTCAGGTGGGAGCTGAACCTCAGGGGTCACCAACACGTTCAACTCTTCGTCTCAGGTGGAATTGACGAAAATAAAATCCGAGCTTTAAGTTCCATCGCCGATGCCTTCGGAGTTGGCACCTGGATCAGTAATGCGCCTGTGGTCGACTTTTCTCTTGATATTGTTGAAATTGAGGGTGTTCCAATTGCCAAGAAGGGTAAACTCTCGGGAAGAAAACAGGTATGGGTTTGTCAGTCCTGTAATTTCAGGCAAACTACTCCCTGGTCAGAGAATACACCTCTTTGCAGATGCGGAAAAAAAATGCAACCTCTTCTTAAACTAATGATAAAAGAGGGAAAAGTTGTGCAAAGCCTTCCTGCTCCACAAAAAATAAGGGAGTTCGTTTTACACCAGATAGAAAAACTGGAAATTGATGGAGTGTAGAAATTGGCTTTAATTGTTCAAAAATACGGTGGTTCCTCTCTGGCTACCCCGGAGAGGATAAAGGAAGTAGGAAAGGGAATAATTAAGACCAAAAAAGAGGGTAATAGTTTAGTGGTAGTTGTTTCTGCCATGGGAGACACAACAGATAATCTGATAAGTCTCATGGAAAAGGTAAATCCTGATCCGCCAAAGAGAGAGCTGGACCTTCTTCTTTCTACTGGCGAAATGGTTTCTGCAGCTTTACTCGCTGCTGCACTTGAGGCAGAAGGAGAAAAAGCTGTAGCTTTGACCGCCTATCAGGGCAAAATAATAACTGATGACTTTCACACTAAAGCGCGTATAAAGAAAATAAGGTCAGAAAAAATTCTCGAAGAACTTAACAGAGGGAAAATTGTAGTAGTGGCAGGATTTCAGGGTATTACTCCCGAAGAAACTATAACCACTTTAGGTCGGGGAGGTTCAGATACCACTGCGGTAGCGCTTGCTGCTGCATTAAAGGCACAAATCTGTGAAATCTATACCGATGTAGAGGGAGTCTTTACTGCTGATCCCAGAATAGTCCCTGAGGCTAAAAAACTCAAGAAAATTGTCTATGATGAAATGCTTGAACTTGCCAGCCTGGGGGCTAAGGTTCTGCACCTGCGGGCAGTGGAGGTAGCAAAAAAATTTAATGTTCCTCTGCATATACGTTCCAGTTTCACTGAAAATGAAGGAACAATAATAATGAGTAATATAAAAAATGAAAGGGAAAAAGAAATGAGAGAGGCATCTGGAAAAATTGTGGAAGAACCCATTGAAGGGTTCATCGTAACCGGGGTTGTCCTTGATGAGACAGAGGCTAAAATAACAGTGAGAGGTGTCCCTGACAAACCAGGTGTAGCAGGGTTTATTTTTGGTAAACTGGCCGAGGCGAATATAAATGTTGATATGATTGTCCAGAGTAGCTCTCCTGAAGGAAAAAATACCATATCCTTTACGGTTGAAGAAAAAGACCTGCCCCAGGTAAGAAAAGTAATGGAAAAGGTTGGCTCAGAACTCCGTGTGGATGAAATTATCTATGACCCTGATATGGCAAAAGTATCCATAGTGGGAGCAGGCATGCAATCACACCCAGGAGTTGCAGCCAGAATGTTTACCTGCCTGGGAAACGCCGGTATAAATATAGATATGATTTCGACTTCGGAAATTAAGATATCCTGTGTAATCAGAAAGAAGGAAGGTAAAAAGGCTGTAAGACTGGTTCACGAAGCTTTTGAATTAGATAAAGAGATTCCTGAGGAGGCAAGTTAAATTGAGTCAAGGTTACAACGTTGCCGTTGTAGGGGCTACAGGAGCAGTGGGCGAGGAAATGCTTAAGATCCTTGATCAGAGGAACTTTCCCTTAAAAAATATAAGAGCTATAGCTTCAGAAAGATCCGAAGGTAAAACTGTAGTTTTTCAGGGAGAGAAGGTAAAAGTAGAAAATCTGGCAACTGCTTCTTTAAAAAATATTGATATTGCCCTTTTCTCGGCAGGCGCTTCCATTTCCCGTGAATTTTCACCCCGATTTGTCAAGAATGGAGCCGTAGTAATTGACAACAGCAGTGCTTTTCGAATGGAAAGAGAGGTTCCCCTGATAGTCCCTGAAGTTAATCCTCAGGCGGTAGAAAGACACAAAGGAATTATAGCTAATCCCAACTGTTCTACAATTCAGATGGTCGTTGCCATAAATCCAATTCATAAAAGATCCAGAATAAAGAGGATAATCGTTTCCACCTTTCAATCAGTTTCGGGAACAGGAAGAGATGCAATTATTGAACTTCGAAGTCAGGCTGAAAATTACCTTTCGGGAAAACCACTGGTGAAGAAGGTTTATCCCCATCAGATAGCTTTTAACTTACTTCCCCACATTGGAAGTTTTCTCCTTTCTGGCTACACCGAAGAAGAGATGAAAATGGTGAATGAAACACATAAAATAATGGATGATTCTTCCATAAAAGTCACAGCAACCTGTGTTAGGGTTCCTGTATTTATTTCTCATTCTGAATCTGTAACTCTGGAGACAGAAGAATACATTTCCCCCGATGAAGTAAGAGAAATCCTCTCCGCTGCTCCGGGAGTCGTGGTTCAGGACGATCCAGAAAACAATGTGTATCCACTTCCCATTTATGCTGCAGGAAAAGATGAGGTTTTTGTAGGAAGAATCAGAAAAGATGAATCAGCGGAAAACAGTATTAATCTCTGGGTTGTCTCTGATAATCTCCGTAAGGGAGCCGCCTTAAACACCATACAAATTGCCGAACTTTTGATTAAAAAGGGACTTGTGTGAACGAAAAAGAGAAATGGATGAAAATAGCCATTTCTCTGGCCAAAAGGGGCGAGGGAAAAGTCTCTCCCAACCCCATGGTAGGAGCAGTTATCCTGAGAGAGGGAAAACTCATTTCCAAGGGTTATCACCGTTATTTTGGTGGACCTCATGCCGAAGTAGATGCTTTGAAAAAAGCTGGAAAAAAAGCACGGGGTGCCACTCTTTTTGTAAATCTTGAACCTTGCTGTCATTTTGGAAAAACCCCACCCTGCACTCAGGCAATAATCAGAGCAGGAATAAGAAAAGTAATAGTAGCAGTTAAGGATCCCAATCCTTTAAATAATGGAAAAGGACTGGAAGAGCTAAAAAAAGCCGGAATCGAAGTAGAAGTTGGTATCTGTAAGGAAGAAGCCACAAAATTGAATGAATTTTTTTTTAAATACGTTCAAAAGAAGGTACCTTTTGTAATTGTCAAGGCGGCGGCAAGCCTTGATGGAAAGATAGCTACCTGCAAAGGTGAATCAAAATGGATAACCAGTGAAAAATCACGAAAGCTGGGTAAAAAACTGAGAAATAAAGTAGATGCAATACTGGTGGGAATAAACACCGTACTAAAAGATGATCCAGAACTTTTACCCTTGCAAACCAGAAAAAGATTTTTCCGGATCGTACTGGATAGCGAGCTCAAAACTCCCCTTCAGTCAAAAATACTGGAAAATCAGACGAGCTTTCCCACCCTAATTTTTACCACTGAAAAAGCAAAAGATAAAAAGGTCAAAACTATTATAAAAAAAGGAGTGGAAGTAATAAGAGTCTCCTCTGATCCAACAGGAAGGGTGAATCCATCAGAAGTATTAAAAAAATTGGGAGAAAGACAAATTGCCAGTTTGCTGGTAGAGGGAGGAGGAGAAGTAATAGGTTCGTTTATAAGGGAAAAGCTCGTGGACAAGATTTATCTCTTTTTATCTCCTCGTTTGATAGGAGGAAAGCAGGCACCTACCTGGTTAGAAGGTAGAGGTTTTGAGGCTCTGTCTGAGACTCCTAAACTGGATATTATTCGACTAAGAAAAATTGAAGAAGACATTCTTCTGGAGGGATACGTAAAATG
This sequence comes from uncultured Clostridia bacterium, assembly GCA_964482715.1. GTDB lineage: Bacteria > Aerophobota > Aerophobia > Aerophobales > B3-G15 > CAYZYX01. The sequence goes on along the minus strand of CAYZYX010000010.1, from coordinate 25,274 downwards.
AGCAAAATGAGGCAAGCAAAATTAGTGGGGTTAAAGACAATAGAACTTCAAGAAATAGAAATTCCAAAACCAAATGATGACGAAGTTTTAATCCAGGTGAAATGGGTGGGAATCTGTGGTTCTGATATTCATGCCTTTAAGGGTGAACATCCCTTTGTGCATCCACCAATTGTTCTTGGCCATGAATTTTCCGGAGTTGTCTGGGATACAGGTTCCAGGGTCAGTACATTAAAAAAAGGGGATAGGGTAACTGTGGAACCCAATTTAACCTGTGGTAAATGCTATAATTGTAGACATGGGCGTTATAATATCTGCACTAATTTAAGAGTGATTGGTTGTGTTGGTTATGATGGTGCCCTTGCTGAATATATCGCTATTCCAGAAGAGAAAACAATAAAGATACCTGATACACTCTCTTTTGAAGAAGCTGCTCTAATTGAGCCTGTTGCTGTAGCAATCCACGCTGTTAGAATATCGGGGCAAAAAATAGGAGATAGGGTCTTAATTCTGGGGGCAGGAACCATAGGACTCTTTGTTATGCAGGCGGCAAGGTTAACCGGTGCAAAGCAGGTACTGATAACTGACCTTCTTGACTACAGATTAGAATTGGCTAAAAATCTCGGCGCTGATAAAATAATCAATGCGAGGTTAAAGGACCCAGTTAAATTCATACACCAATCTTATGGTAAGGAAGGGATCGATCTTATTTATGAATGTGTCGGGTTAGAAAAGACCATCTCGCAGGCAATAGAAGTTGCCCGTAAGGGAACCAGAGTCATAATTGTGGGAGTTCCAGCAGGAAAGATCAATACAAATCTTGCCTATGTTCAGGATCGAGAGCTTGAACTTGTGGGTAGCTTGATGTATACCAGGAAGGACTTTTTAACTGCCATAGAGCTGATTCAAAAAGAAAAAATTAAAGTGAAACCTCTGATCAGTCATAAATTTACTCTAAAAGAGGTAGACAAAGCATTTAAGACAATTCTGGAAGGTCGCAGTAAGGTTCTTAAAGTTTTGATCCAGATAGAATAGGAAAATTAAAATGGATAGAAAGATGAAGGCACTCATAATGAAGGCAAAGGGGAAATACAGAGTAGCTGAAGTGCCTGTCCCTAAACCAGAAAAAGGAGAAGTCTTAATACGAGTGGATTCCTGTGGATTGTGTGGAACTGATGTACACATCTACAGGGGTAAATTTTTTGCCAATTTGCCATTAATTATAGGTCACGAAATATCCGGCACGGTAGTCGAAACCGGTCAAAAAGTTACCACGGTGAAAGAGGGGGATAAGGTGGTGGTGAACCCCAATATGAACTGTGAACTATGTTACTTCTGCCGCAGAGGTAAGGTTCATCTTTGTGAAAACCTCGTTAACATTGGGGTAAGGATAAATGGTGGATTCGCTGAATTTGTAAATGTTAAAGAAAGCTATGTTTATCGTCTTTCAAACGAAATTGACCTTGAGGAGGCCTCGTTTGTCGAACCTCTGTCCTGCTGCATTCATGGTGCTGAGATGGCTCAAATCAAGAGTGCTGACCAGGTGGTTATTTTAGGAGCAGGACCTGTGGGGCTTTTAATGCTTCAAATTATCAAATTAATGGCAACATCACGTGTAGTGGTTGTTGACCCTGTTAAGAAGAGAAGAGAATTAGCTCAAAATCTGGGAGCTGACTGGACAGTTGACCCTATAAAATCAGATATTCTGGACTACCTGCCCAAACTTCTGGGTAAACTTCCCGATATTGTTTTTGAATGTGTGGGAAAGAAACAGACCATGGAGCAGTCCTGGAAAATAGTAAATTCTGGCGGAAAAGTGGTGTGGTTTGGAGTAGCTGATCCAGAGGAAAGCATCCAGATAAATCCCTATCAAATCTATCGAAAAGAAATCACCATTTCTGGTTCCTTTGTTAATCCCTTTACCACCGGTAAGGCCGTTAGTCTACTGGAAAGTGGTAAAATCAAGGTAAAACAACTTATAACTCACCGGTTTAATTTGGATCAATTTTCTCAGGCTATTAAGACCTACGAGGAAAGCAAAGAAAGAATCAAAATATTAATTAAGCCTTAAGCTAACAGGCTTTTTAAATTAAAATTTTTTTCTCCAGATATTCAGGAATTTCTGTTTGCCAGCTGAATTTCTCATTTAGGATTCTGGCAAAAGTTGTGGCAGCTTCTTCTTCTCCATGAACAATAAATACCCTTTTAGGAGAGGACCGAAATCCAGTAAGCCACCTTAAGAGTTCTCGCTGATCAGCATGAGCGGAAAAGCCATTTATCTTAACCACATTAGCCCTAACAGGATGCATTTGGCCATGAATTCGAACTTCAGATGCCCCATCTACTATTTCTCTTCCTAAAGTTCCTTTAGCCTGATACCCGATAAAAAGGATGCTGCATTCAGGACGAATGATGTTATTTACGAGATGATGCTTTATCCTTCCACCGGTGCACATTCCTGAACCGGCAATAATTATGCAAGAACCCCTAATCCGATTTATAGCTTTAGATTCCTCTACACTCCTTGTTAGCTTCAAATTAGAAAAATAAAAGGGAGATCTACCACTTTGAATAAAATTCAGCATTTCTTCATCAAAATACTCGGGATGGTGTTTAAACACCTCTATGACATTAATAGCCATGGGGCTGTCAACAAAAGTTAAAAGGTGAGGGATACGGTTTTCCTGAAGAAGTTCGTTTAAATAGTAGAGGAGCTCCTGGGTTCTTTCTACAGCAAAACTCGGTATGATTATATTTCCACCTTGATTTACGGTTGAGATTATAATGTCACAAAGTTTAACCTTGATCTCTGAAAGGTCCTCATGCAACCTATCTCCATAAGTTGATTCCACAACAACATAGTCGGCATCTTCTATAAGAGCCGGATCTCGAATTATGGGTTTGTCCCATCGACCCAGATCTCCGGAAAAGACTAAAGATACCGGGCCAGAAGAAACGTTTATCTTGATAATTGAGGACCCCAAAATGTGACCCGCGTCATAAAAAACTGCTTCTACCGAATCTATTATTTTTACCGCCTTTTCGTATTCCACGGGGGTAAAAAGCGGGAAAACACTTTTTGCATCCTCCTCAGTATAAAGTGGAACTTCTGGATAGGGTCCTTTTCTTTTCTCTCTTTCATGTCTTTTCTTTTTAAATTTTGCATCTTCTTCCTGCAGATGAGCTGCATCTAAAAGCACTATTCGGGCTATCTCCGCAGTAGCCGATGTACACATGATTTTTCCTTTGAATCCCTCTTTGACAAGCTTTGGTAAGAGGCCACAGTGATCGAGATGAGCATGAGTTAAAAACACAGCTTCTATACTTTTTGGATCAGCCGGAAAAGGCTCCCAATTCCTACTTCTTAGTTCTCGTTCCTGATAAAGTCCACAATCAATTAAAAATCTTCTCCCCTTTACTTCAAGTAAAAAGCAAGATCCGGTGACATTTCGTGTTGCCCCCATAAATTGTAAAGAAACAGCCATCTTTTTTCTCTTTCCTTTTGTTTTTTCGTCACGAGAGATAAAAGTCCTACTTGTTGAGAGAATCAATTACGGTCTTTAAAAAAATAAAAATAAGTCCCTTGTTTTCATCTCTTATATCATAGTCTTCTTCTCCTGGTTCTTCTATCAGAGTTTCCAGCACATATTTTAAAATCGTTGGCTGGGAATAAGTTTCTATCATTTTCTCCATGGTGTCCATAATCTCTCTTTCCGAAGTTTCCTCAAGTTCTTCCAGCATTCTGATATTCTTCCTCTCCATCTCATCCAAGATCTTCTCGGTGACTTTTGGAGGAGAAACATCTCCCTGTGACATAGCCTGCCATATGATAATTCCCATATAGAGTAAGAGTTCTCGTTCATCGCGATTTAAAATACTGCCACCTGCTGATAAAAGATAAACAAGAACCAGAGGTTGCTCTTCTCTCATATTATCGATTAACCTGGGAACTTCCCGAACAGTCATTTCACTGATTCTTTTTTCTATTTTTTCGATGGTCTCAAAATCTATGGGTTTCATATTTTTCTCCTTGTTATTTTTTTAAATTTTAGATTAAATTTGACATCCTTCCCAGAATCTCTCTTATTTTCTGAGCAGGATCAGAAGCCCTGAGCACCGGGCGTCCAATCACAATGTAACTTGCCCCTTCTTTAATAGCTTCTTCTGGAGTCAGAATTCTTTTCTGTTCGTCACCTTCTATTCTTTCAGTTCTTATTCCAGGAACTACCAGAAGAAAATCCTTTCCCAGAAATTCCCGCAGGAGTTTGGCTTCCTTTCCTGAACAGACAACTCCATCAAGACCGGCTTCTTTTGCCTTACGAGCCAGAAAAAGAACTTTTTCTTCAAGACTCTCATCTATTCCTAAGTCTTCTTTTAAACTTTTCCGGTTAAAGGAAGTGAGCAGAGTAACACCCACTACTTTAATATCTGCATTTTCTTCTTTGATAGCAAGAGTGGCTCTTCGCATCATTTCCGTCCCACCAAGAGCATGTAAAGTGATCATTTTTACCCCCATCTTCACAAGGAGCCTGCAGGTGGCCTCCACTACACTTGGAATATCATAGAGCTTAACATCAAGAAAAACCTCTCCACCTAATTTTTTAACCAGATTAACTATCTCCGGGCCGTAATTAAAGAAAAGTCTCATCCCGATTTTGAAAAACCCAACCATTTCTTTTACCTGAAGAACTATCCTTTCAGCATCCTCTGCCTGGTCAACATCTAAGGCCAGTATCAATCTTTCCTGACAGTTTTCATCCAGCATATTTTTTGCTCCCCTCATGAGGACATATTCCCTGATAAGGACAGAATCGACAGGAAAAGTACCCAGGCTGTGGATCAAATACTCCTTCCCTTATTCCAAGAGAAGCCTGCTTTATTTTCTCTACTGTTAAATCAAGATCATGTTCGTCTAAACTTGCCTCCCCCACAACTCCTGTATCCAGGAAGTAAAGCTTCACCTTTTCCGGGATTTTCCCAAATATTTTTTTATAGGCAAGGGCATATATGGCAAGCTGCAAGCTCTCTTTTGTTTTTCGATCAGCTTTCTTTTTGTCCCTTACAGGGGAAGACTTGTAGTCAATAATGCTCACCTTACCATCCATAATATCTACCCGATCCCAGCGACCTATTATCTTATCTTTTCCCAGAATGAAACTGAAGTCTTTTTCCACAAATGTCGGTAAAATATCTTCTTCTTTAGCCCGCTCATAAAACCTGGTCAGGGTTTCTCTTCCTTCTTCTAACCTTCTTTCTTCGTGTTCTCTGCTGATAAACCCTTCGTTTATCCATGAATTTTCAAACACTGCAATTAGCTGCTCCAGAGAAAGCGGTTTCCCCTTTAATTTATGACGATAATACTGTCTGACAGCGTCATGAAGAGCTTTTCCATAAATAACAGCGTGATGCTGCATAATGGGTACACGCAGTACATGTATATATTTGTACTTCAAAGGACAGGTAAGGTAATCATCGATCTGTAAATGAGAAAGCGTCAACATTTCTTCCTTTGATATTTTCCGATAGGGCTTTTTCTCCTCAGTCTTGCGGGGTGCATTTCTCTTAATAATTTCCAGGGGAGACAGTTTCGCAGGAAAAATATCTCTGGGAGAAAGATTTAAAGCCTCCAGCACAAAGGGAGAAACTTTCCTGAGTCTTTTTCCCCCGTAATCTTTGGCACTTGTAAAGTAAAGTTCCTTTTGGGCACGGGTCATGCCTACATAAAAAAGGCGTCGTTCCTCCTGTCGGTGAAAATCTCCGCTGGGCAGGATATCTCTTATGAGTTCATCCGGGAGTGGAATGGGCTCCCGACGAAAACTGGAAGGAAAACGTCCATTGACTAAACCAACAATAATTACCACAGGAAATTCAAGACCCTTAGCTTTATGAACAGTAAGGACATTCACAGCATCGCTATCAATTTCTGCCTCAGCTACCGCGGGATTGTCTCCTGCCTGAATCAAAAGGTCAAGATATTTTATGAACTGCACAAGTTTGTTATCCTTTAAAACTTGAGAGGAGTTCTGGACCAGATCGAAAAACCTGGCTATATTTCTCACCTTTCTCTCGTTTACCAAAGAAGGATTGGAGGTCAATCTTTGAATATAACCACTTTTAGTGATGAACTGGTAAAGAAGCTGTCCGGTGGAGAGCTTCACACTCCTTTCAAGATAATCATCTATGTCTTTGATTAACTTTGAAATGGTCGCCTTACCTTCTGGAGATAATTCCTCGTATAATTCTGGAATATCCATATGATGAAAAAACACGTAATACAGTGAGCGATTTTTTCTTGAGGCATAATTCATGCAAAGCACAAGGTCTTTCACGGGAATCTGATAAATCTCTGATGAGGCAAGATAGTAAAGGCTGACACTATCATCCAGATTACTCAAGGTCTTCAAGAAACATATAAGCAGACGTATCTCTTCCTGCTCATAGAGTCCCTCATTACCTGAAAATTTCCAGGGTATTTCAGCCATATTTAGAGCTCGCAAAAAAGGTTCTGCATCGTCATTAGCTCGAACCAGAATGGCAAAATCGCCCCATCTATATTCTCCTCTCTCAACTTTTTCTTTTATAAGTTTGGCCACCCCTTCTGCTTCAGAAAGCAAGGTATCATAATGCAGAAACTTCACCACTCCCTTTTCTTTTTTCACAGGGATAAGTCTTTTGCTTATTCTGTTTTTAAATTCCAATCTATCTGGATTGTTATGTTGAATTAGTCTATAAGCAGGCTCCAGTATTTCCCGGGGTGAACGGTAGTTTTTAGTTAAAACTATCTGATGAGCATCAGGATAGGCATCCAAAAATCCCAGGATGTTACTTATAGCTGCACCCCGGAACTTGTAAATTGATTGGTCATCATCCCCCACGACAGTAACGTTGTGGTGCCTGGCGGCAAGGAGTTTTACCAGCTGAAACTGGCTGTAATTGGTATCCTGAAATTCATCAACCAGGATGTAGCGAAACCGTCGTTGATACTGTCCCAAAATTGAAGGATGCTCACGAAAAAGTTTTAATGTTAAAGTTATCTGGTCACCAAAATCTACCTTTCCTTCTTTAGCCAGAAGTTCCTGATAGGTTTTGTAGGTTAAAGCGATTTCTCTTTGTTTGGTAAGAATTTCCTGTAATTCTTCATCTGGAGAATTATTTTTGGTTATCTCTTCTAACTTCTGAACATATCTTATATAATCCTCAGGAGTAACGTCTTCATCTTTAGCCCGAGTAATAAGAGTTAAAATAGCCCTGATGTAACGGGTGGGATTCCCCAGAGGACGGTAATAAGAGAGAGGAAAATCAAAAAGATGTTCTCGGAAAAAAATCACCTGTTCCGGAACACTTAAAACCTGAAAATCTGGAGGTAAACCTATTTCCAGTGCATTTTCCCTGAGAACCCTATCCCCAAAGGCATGAAAGGTGCTGATCCAGAAGTCAGTATATCCGTAAGGAACCAGAAGATCCACTCTTTCTTCCATTTCCAGGGCTGCTTTTTCAGTAAAGGTAAGAGCAAGAATCTCCTCCGGCCTTGCTTTTTTTACTGCAATGAGATAAGCAATCCGACGGGTTATTACTTGAGTCTTGCCGGTTCCTGCTCCAGCCACTATGAGGAGAGGTCCCTCACCATAGGTTACGGCTTTTTTTTGCTCCTCATTTAACCCGCTAAGTATTCTTTCTTCTGGACCACTCATAGGAGGATTATCGTTTTGGTTTATTATTCTATAATCCTGTAGACAATGTCATTAGGCCTTACCCTTTCCCGAACTTTAATTCCCACCGCATCTCCAGGAGAAGCCTTTTCTACAGGCTGATTTTCTATCTGCATGGATTCAACCGTTTGTTCAAAATCTGTGGTGTGCCCTTTTATATGAATGGTATCTCCTACACCAAGTTCTTTTTCCAGGTTTACCGCTGCTACCTGTGGTCTGGCGAAGTATTTTACAACCCTCCCCACTCGTTCTTCCTCCATTTCAATCACCTCCAGATTAAAAAAATAAAGGATTCTTATTTTATCATATCAAATCTTTCCAGTTAGTAAACCTTGATCCTGTATAAGTGTCAGGGAAATGTTAACTAAAGGAGCCATTTATAAGAAGATCCCCTGATAAAGGATGAAAAAAGGTGATCCTGGTGATAGTTGATAAGTGAAAAGTCTGAGTTATATACAGATAACAGGTTTTATGTGGAGAAATTTACACAAGCTCAAAAGTTCCATCTTAAAATCACCGTAGCAGATGGCATAGTGCTGACTCATGAGATTTTGAAAAAAATCTTCTACAGAACCATCAAGTTTTACTTTGGCAAGTGCATAAGGTGCACAGCCTACTTCATGAAAATGAGGAGGAGTTTGTGTCTTTCCAGTAGCAATATGCATTTTATAACCCGTGTTGCCCGGAGCCAATCTACACAAGGTAACTTTTCCCTCCCGGTAAGGAAAACTTACCAGTAAACCTTCATACAATGCGGTATGCTTTTTTATTTGTGGTCTTACTTCAGCAAAAGACAGGGGGGCAAACCCACAGGCAGCAAGCAGTATAGAATTATCGGGCATGATGTCATGAACATCTCCATAACCTGTGACTTTCCCACTTAATAAGTTGAGTATCAGTTGAGAGATAACAAGCGGAACATCTCCCTCACAGGAAGCGGTAACTTCATCTGCCAGCATGGAAAGGGGAAGACAGGGGGCAAATCCCCATTCTCTGGAAAGTTCATACTGACATTTTAAAGTTAGGGCATTAAGGTCATGTTTTTGAATCAGTTTCTTCAAACCAAGATAAATTCTTATGGCTTTAAGAAGAGAATTTTTATCTACATCTTTAGCTATAGTCCATTTTCTCAAAACCTCTTTCATCAAATCCCTGGCTTTTTTTGAATCTACCCGTTGAAACTCCTTGACCACATATTCCTGACCAAGATGAACAACTTCTGGCCCCAAGATCCTGCGTACCTTAATGTGGTCAAACCCTCCTGTGTACATACCCATGGAAAAATAACCAAAAAGTCCAACCCTCGCTCTTTTGAGCCTCTCTATGGCACAGGCAACACGGACAAAATGCGAGATTTTTTCTTTTAAAGAATCCGAATCCCTGTCTGGCATACCCCAAACAAACTCAAACTGGACTCCCATTTCTTCCAGAGTCTCTCTGATAACTCCTGCAGCGGGAACAGCTCCCAGAGTCAATTGCTCACCTTCCTCCCACCAGGTGGTGTGTGTCCATAGAAGCAAAGGGAAGTTAAAAAATTCTTGTAAAGTGGCAATAAAATTGGGAGCTTCAACCCATGAGACCAAAAGTGCAAGAATAAAATCAAATTTGCTTTGTCGAATTAGATCTGCTACTCGAAGAGCATCTTCTCTTCCTTTGACTACCGGGGTAATGGTGAAATCACAGGATAGCTCTTCCAGCATCTCTTGTGACTTACTGAGCCATCTTGCAACTACATTCTCAGGATAATCCGGATAGCTGAAGGGAACCAGTATGGCTTTAGGTAAGGCGGAATATTTTTCTTTCATTTTTAGATCGCTTTATGGTAAATTAAAATCTCCATTTTGCGATCATGGAGATATTTTCTCTTTTTTTATAATTTTTGCTTCTTCAGTGAGATCGGTTATCACAAGGTTTGCTCTGGAAAAATCCTGAGTTAAAGTGAATCTGTTGGGAACAGCAATGACTTTCATTCTGGCGCTTTTTGCCGCCTCTACTCCTATGGCTGTATCTTCCAGAACAAGACATACCTCAGGTGAAGTTTTTAGCTTCCGGACCACCTTGTTATAAATTTCAGGGTCAGGCTTTGGTTTCTGTACTTCCTCTCCTGTGACAATAACCTGAAATTTATCTTCAATCCCAAGTCCTTCCTTGCCAATAACAGCTTCTGTCTCTATTTTTCCAGCAGAAGTTGCCAGAGCAAGGGAGTAAGAATTTTCCCGGAGAAACTGTATGAATTGTTTAACACCCGGTCTTACAATATTTTCCACTTCATTTTCAATATATTCACGGTAATAACTATTTTTTCTTTCCACAAGTTCTTCTAAACTTTCCTTCAGCGAAATTGAATTTTCCTCTATAATTTCTTGAAAAAACTCCTTTGATCGTTTCCCCACGCATTTTCTTATCCAGTAATCCTCGTTTATCTTAAATCTGTAAGTAGATAATGCCCTGTTAGTTGCTGAGAGTTGTAAAGATTCGTTATCTACAATAAGTCCATCCATGTCAAAAATTACGGCTTCTACCTGTTTTAGAAGTTCGTTCAATTTATCTTCGTTAAAATAGGCAAGATGACTCTTCTTATTCGACATGAAACTATTCCTACTCAATGTTGGCATGTCTTAAGTCTATCTCTTTTGGGGACTGACCTGTTCTTTTTGCCAGCTCACATATCAATCCGTAAAAGAGGGCAAAGAGATTAATGCCAAAAAGAGCACCAGAGGTGTTTTTATGCTCTTCATCCCCGAGCAGGGCAAAAATCGGAAAATTAATCTGTTCGATTTTAGCCGGAACTATAAGGCTAATCTGGGCTATTTCGCTTAAGGTAGAATTGGGATGAGAGGTGATAGCAAGTATCCTCCCTTTCAGTTTTTTAGCTTTTTGTGCCAGAGTGACCACAGTGGAGGTCTCTCCTGACTGAGATATGGCTATCAAAAGATCGCTTTCACTTAAAGGTGGAGTAGTAACGTATCCCACAACGTATGAAGAAAAACCAAGGTGGGCCAGTTTCATGGCTAAAATTTTACCTATTAACCCTGAGTGCCCCACTCCTAAAACAAAGATCTTTTTGGCCTTAAGAATTTCATCAACAGCTTTTTCTATCTGATTATCATCAATTTTTTCAAAAGAGCTTACAAGATTTTTGGCTATTTCCCGGGAGATAAGTTTAACAGGATGCATTTTTCTTTGTTACCTTTAATGATGATTTATTATAATACTGCGGGATTATTATAATAAAAAAATAGTTATGTGTCTATCATCTTTACAAATCCTATACTCTCCCGATTCTTTAAACACCTCTCTCACAATCATCAGAAGGGGTTTTTAGCTCTCTTCATTTTTGAGTAAATATTGTCATATGTGAAAAAAATTGTCAAATTTTACCATAAAGCCTTTGATAAAGTGAAAGATAATCCTGATACAATTTCTGGTAAATATCTACCTCAAAGGATAGAGGATAAAAGGTTTTCTTAATTTTCACCATCCTCTGAACCGCTTCCTCGATAGTGGAGAAAACTTTTGCCCCTACTCCAGCTAAAATTGCCGCCCCCATAGAAGCTGCTTCACTACACTCTGGAACTTCCACAGGAACATTTAGCACATTTGCCTTTATCTTGAGCCAGGTATTGCTTTTTGCAGCCCCTCCCAGGGAACATACCCTGTCAACCTTTATGGAAAGAGCTTTTAAAAGATCAATATTTTCTCGCAGCATAAAGGCAACAGATTCAACAAGAGCTCTGATAAAATGGGCACGTTTGTGTTTAAAAGATATTCCTACAAAAGCTCCTCTTGCCTCAGGATTAAAATCTGGACAGGCAGTTCCCGTAAAGTGAGGAAGGGCAAGAAGTCCTTCTGATCCAGGGGGAACCTGGGAGGCAAGATCAAGAAGCTCTCCATAATTTTCTCTTTTACCCTGTTCCCCGGGAAAGTTATCTCTAAACCATTTAAGGACGATACCGGAAGTCTCTGCATAAGGGTAAAGGACAAACTTATCCGGAACACAGTGGGGGGCTACAGGTATCCTTCTTTCAGGATCATATAAAGGTCTATCCACGGTTGCAACCACAGCAAGAGCTGTTCCCGTATTTTCAGTAATTATACCAGGTTCTACATTTCCTGCACCTAAGGCTGCTGCCATCTGATCCATAGAACCTGCTATAACCTTAGTATGGGTGGATAAACTTACCTTGGACTTTATCCCGGGATTTATATTTCCCACTACCTCATGAGAAGGTAAAATTTCAGGCAAATTCTCTCTTTTAATTCCTAAAAATTCCAGCATCTCATCCCACCAGTCTTTTTCTTTTAACTTTAGATAGCAGGTAGAAGAAGATTCGGTGGGATCTGTTGTAAACTTGCCTGTTAGTTTCCAGATAAGGTAATCCTTAAGAACAAGAAATTTTGAGGTTCTATTAAAAACATCTGGCTCATTTTTCTTGAGCCACAGGATCTTGGGTGCCGGCCAGATAGGTGAGATTTCAGGAATGCCCGTTCTTTTGTAAAGAATTTCTGGAGGGAAATTCTTAGCTATTTCTTTTGCTTCTTTTTCTGCCCGGGTATCCAGCCAGACAATAGCATTTCTTAATGCTTTCCCTTTTTTGTCCACACAGATAAGTGTCTCTGCTTGACTGGAAATTGACAGAGTAACAATTAAATAAGGGTTAATCTTTGATGTCTTCAAAACTTCTCTTATCCCCTTAATACAGGCCGTCCAGTAAACTTCAGGTGAAAGTTCAACCCGGTTAGGGCGAGGTGTAAGTAGTGTATATTCTTGAGTGGATAAAGCTACGAGTTTTCCTCTGGACGTGAAAAGACCAACTTTGATAGAAGTTGTTCCCGCATCTATACTAAGGAGAAAATCATCTTTTTCGGTCATTTTTTATCATTTTAGTTCATCAAGGTTTACCCACCGTCTCTTTCTTGCTGAAATCTGGGCTGCTTCCATCACTTCTTGCACTTTGTATCCATCGTAAAAACCTGGATTTCCCTTTTTATCTTCCACAATCCTGGTGACAAAATCAAATTGGCTTGCAATATGGTATCTCATCCAGCCAATAGAAAATTTTGGTCCGGGTAAAAAGGCAGGCTCAGGATAGCGCTGAACTGTTTCTATTTTTTTAAATCCACGAAGTCCTCCTATGGGCTTTTCTGGATCTTTTGTGTCATAAACCCAGAGCCAGTTAGGATCCATAAGGTTAAAGTAAATTGCCCCCTTACTTCCATGAATTTCAATTCGAAGCTCATCATTGGTTCCTGTGGCAAGGCGAGATACCTCTACAGAACCTGCAGCACCGTTTTCCATTTCTATCTGGAGAAAGGAGATATCGTCAACTTCAACTTTTGCTTTTTCAGTCAGATCCTCAGGGAGAGGTCTTTCTTTTATGAAAGTGTAACTTTTAGCAAAAACGGCTCGGTATTCTCCCAGAAGATGCCTGATCAAATCAAGAACATGGGATCCAAGATCAAAAAGAGCTCCACCTCCTGCCTTTTTCTTATCCAGCCTCCAGCTCATAGGTCGGGAAGGGTCGATATAACCTGAATGAAGGTAACATCCCCGAAAACTAAAAACCTTCCCCAGAAAACCCTCATCTATAAGCTTTTTAGCTCGCATTATGGCGGGAATAAATCTGTATTCAAAAGTCATCTGATGGACAGAACTGGATTTTTCGGCCACATTTAAGATCTCTTTTGCCTGATGTAAATTAATAGCCAGAGGTTTATCACAGTAAACGTGCTTTCCCGCTTTAAGTGCACTTACTAAAATATCTCGATGCAAATAATTGGGTGTACAGCAGTTAATTATGTCAATATCTTCTCTTTCCAGAAGGTCCTGGTATGAAGTGGTGGCAAATTGAAAGCCGGCAATTTTTTTAGCCTGCTTGGCTGTAGCTTCATGAGCTGTACACACTCCCACCAGCTTTACCTTAGCCGGAGAGGGCTGATAAAAGAGAGGAAGATTAAGATAAGCATAGGTGTGTACTTTGCCTATAAACCCCCAACCAACAATTCCCACACCAAGTTCTTTCTGCATTGTATTTCCCCTTTAATATCCAAATTCTCTTTCCACCTCAAAGATAGCCTCTTCAATTATATCCAGAGCTTTGCAGGCGACTTCTTCAGGCATAATAAGAGGAGGGGACATTCTTAAAATATGTCCTGCTGGTATCCAGGCAAGACCTTTTTTAAAGGCTTTTTGATAAACCAATTTACCTGCTTCTTTAAAAGGCTCCTTTGTGGATTTATCTTTTACCAGTTCCACACCAAAAAGACATCCCTTCCCCCTTACATCTCCAACTATGAGATGGGACTTTTCTATCTCGTTTAATCTTTTCATGATCACCTTCTCCAATCTTTGAGCATTCTCCAGCAAACCTTCCTCCTGAATAACTTTAATGGTGGCATAGGCTGCAGCACAGGCTACTGGATTTCCCCCGTAACTTGAGGAGGCAGAGATCTTTTCCAGAACATCTTTATATTCTTCTCTTACCACCACAGCAGTAATGGGGTAGCCATTGCCAAGTCCCTTGCCTATAATCATTACATCAGGGATTACTTCCCAGTGTTCACAGGCAAACCATTTTCCTGTTCGACCCATTCCGGTAAGTATTTCATCAAGCATTAAAAGTATACCCTTTTGACTGCAGTATTCTCGCAAACGGGGCAGGAACTCTGGTGGAGGAAAAACTGAGCCTGCCCAACCCTGAATTGGCTCCATAACTATTGCTGCCACCCTACCTGTACTTTCCTCCTCAATCTGTCTTTTCAGAAACTCCATACAGTAAACTCCACAGTCAGGATAACTCAATTTAAAGGGGCAGCGATAACAATTGGGCCGGGGGGCAAGAAAAAAACCAGGTGATCTTATTCCTTTATCCGGGCTCATTAGAGCAAGACTTACCGAACCTAAGGTTTTTCCGTGAAAATCACGCCAGAAACTGAAAAACTCAAAATTCCCTGTAGCTGCACGGCAAGCTCTAAGACCAGCTTCAACTGCAGAGGTCCCATCTGAATAAAGTTGAATACCATTTAAACCAGGTGGAGTAATACTGGCAAGTTTTTCCAGGAACTCGTATTTTATTGGTGTGGTAAAATCATGGCAGTTTACGAGTTTTGCAACTTGAGTTTTAATAGCCTCAGTTATTTTAGGATGACAGTGGCCACAAGCGGTAACGTATATTCCTGAGGAAAAATCAATATAGGTATTACCATCCACATCAAATAAAAGGTATCCTTTTCCTTTTTCAAAAACAACAGGAAAAAGCCTTACCTGTGTGGAGTATCCCTTCATGTACTTTTCGGCTTTCCCATGAATAGCCCGAGAATTGGGACCGGGTGGCTCAACGACAATTCGGGGAAAATCTTCCTTTACTTCTATTTTACTCATTTTAACTCCTTATTTAGCTTTTTTAAACTTAAACAACTACCACCTTTATTCCCTTTTTTTCAATTTCCACCCTAAATGAAGAAGGTATTTTTTTATCCACAATGAGAACATCCATCTTATTTATAGGCATAACAAAGGCAAAATTTTGTTTTTCAAATTTAGAATGATCGCAAAGGGCAATTATCTGGTTTGCTGCTTTTACTATTTCTTTTTTTGTTTGAGCCTCCTCCAGAGTAGGGGTTGTTATACCAAAAGAAGAGTCAAGAGCACTTATTCCAATAAAAGCTTTATCAAATCTAATCTGAGAAAGCGAAAGATCTGCCAGTGGACCAATTAAAGAATTGGTCCGTCTTCTTAGAGTTCCACCAGTAAGAATGAGGGTTATCTGAGTGGATCGGCGAAGTTCCTGAGCTATCTCAAGGGAATTGGTTACCACTGTCAGGTTTCTCTTATCAAGGATAAAACCTGTCATCTGAAGAACTGTTGTACTTGCTTCCATGAAAATGACCTCACCTTCTTCCACCATCATGGCAGCCTGACGGGCAATTTTTCTTTTTTCCTCCAGGAAACGTCCTTTCTCCACGAAATAATCTGGTTCAATAGCAACTCTTCTTTTACTGATAGCACCACCGTGAGTTCTTGTTATAAGCCCCTGATGCTCCAGAAATTCAAGATCTCTTCTAATAGTAGCACCACTTACCTCAAACATTTGCACAAGTTCCTCAACAGTTACTCTCCCTTTCTGGTGAATAATATCTAAAATTTTATCCTTTCTCTCCAGAGGAAAAGCTTTTTTCATTTGCACACCTTTACTTTCAAACATGATTGAATTTTATCATATGGGAGAAAAAAGTCAATGCCCAAAATCCTGACATTGGGACAGTTTTTACCTATACCTTTCTCCGTAGGCTCCCGGCTATGCCAGATTAACCAATAATATGAACAGCGGTAGCCTTGAACGAAGCATAAACTTTCTGTCCCACCCTGAGTTGCATCTCCTCAGCTGATCTTCTGGTTATCAAGGCTAAAAGTGGGAAGGGGCATCTCAGTTCAACCTCAACAAGAGGTCCCGAGAAACTCATGAGATTTATCCTGGCAGGAAAAAGGTTTCTGGCACTTGTCCTGGATTTTGAAAGAGAAAGAGTAATATCCTCTGGTTTAATACAAACATACACCCTTTCACCAGCTTGAAAGCTGGATACCCCCTCTATAATTTTCCCCTCAACATCTACGTAAGTTATCCCATTCTCATTCTGGCTTACCACTCCCTTTAAGATATTATTTCTGGTGGTAAACTGAGCCACCTGTACATTTTTCGGGTTATAAAAAATCTCACGTGGACTGCCCACCTGGATGAGTTTACCTTCCATTAATACACCCATCCTGTCGGCGAGACGCTCTCCCTGGGACATATCATGAGTCGCCATTACTATGGTTGCCCCCTGTTTTTTGTTAAAATCCAGAATTAACTTTTCAATAAGGTCTGCGCTTAAAGGATCAAGATTTGCTGTTGGCTCATCCAGAAGAAGTACCTGAGGATCAGATATTATGGCCTGTGCCAGTGCTATCCTCTGAATTTCCCCTCCAGAGAGCTTCCGTGCATTCCTCTTCTCGTAACCTTTAAGTTCAACCATCTCTAACATCTTGTCCACTTTCTGGAGAATATCCTTTCTTCTGTAGCCCCTGACTTTGAGGGGGTAAGCAACATTATCAAATACCGTGGCATTAAAAACTACCGGTTTTTGAAATACCATGGCCATCCTGCGACGTATCTTGAGCCTTAACCCTGGTGATGTCAATATTTCTTTTCCATCAAAGTATACTCTGCCTGATGTGGGATACTCCAGTTGATCGATTATTCGCAAAAGTGTGGTTTTTCCTGCACCGGTTGGACCAATTAAAACAAATACCTCCCCTCTTTTTATTTCTATGTTAATCCCCTTTAAAACTTCTTTAAAGTTGTAGCGATGATGCAAATCTACTATTTTTAGCAAGATGCTATTACCTCTGTTGTATCATATTCATAATAATGTTAACCACCAGTGACAGAAGGATAAGAATAATTCCCAGGGCAAGGGCAAACTCCAGCTCTCCTCTCTGTATCTCAAGAGAGATGGCTGTGGTTAATACCCTGGTAAATCCTTTAATGTTTCCCCCAATCATTATGGCAGAACCTACCTCGGAAATAGCTCTTCCAAAACCCATAATTACTGCTGCAACAACACTGAATCTTGCCTCCCTGATAACAGTCCAGATTGCCTGAAATTCTGTAGCACCAAGTGATAGAGCATTATCCCTGATTGAGATGTTAACTCCACTTAAAGCCGAAAGGGTAAGGCCGAGAAGTATGGGAGTGATAAGTATAACCTCTCCTATAACAATTGCTGTTGGGGTAAAAAGAATGCCAAGTCCTCCAAATGGACCCGATCGAGAAAAAAGAACAAACACTAAAAGCCCCACACAAACTGTTGGAAGACTGTAAAGAGTCTGAATAATATTGATCAGGATGCGCTTGCCCGGAAAACTGTAAAAGTGGATCAGTCCACCAACAGGGATACATACAAGAGAAGCTATGCAGGTAGAGGTTGCTGCAATGCGTAGTGACCTTAAGGTTATCTGCATAACCTCCGGGTCCCTTTTTAATATAAGTTCAAATGCCTTTAAGAGAGCTATCCAGAGCTCACCCATGGTACCTCACCTGACAGGTTTGGCACATTCTTTCCATGTTGGACAGCCTACCTTCTTACACTTTCCTCTGCCACAGGGTATGAAAAGCTGTGTTCCATACCTTTCAACACCGAACTCTCCTATTAATTTCTGACCTTCATCTGATATAAGAAAATTTATCAGATTATTTGCCATTTTAATATTAACATGGGGATATTTTTCAGGATTCACAGCCATAACTGCATAAACATTGAGAAGTTCTTTTCCCTTTCGAACCAGGGGAATTAGCCTCAAATTACCTTTATAAGCTAAAAATGTACCTGTATCAACAAGTGTGTATGCTCCAATCTCATTTGCCATAAGTAGTGTCGGTCCCATTCCCTTACCTGCCTCTATGTACCACGGACCAGATTTTTGAACAGTGTCATATTCATAGCCTGCCTTTTCCCAGATCTTTTTTTCTCTGGCATGTGTTCCTGAATCATCACCTCGAGAGATAAACTTCACTTTATCAGGATTTTTTTCACCTTCCTGTATCAGTTTTTTAAAAGCAGCTACTGGAGATATATCTTTTATGCCTGCGGGATCAATTTTTGGTCCCACGATGATAAAGTAATTACAGGCAAAACACCTGCGATTTATCCCGTATCCCTGCTTTATAAATTCATCCTCACGCACCCTATCATGGATAGCCAGTGCGTCAACATCGCCTCTTTTCCCATACTCAAGAGCTATACCGGTGCCAGCATAGATAACATCAAGTTCAACATTAAACTTTTTCTCAAAAATAGGCTCAAGATAGTCCCAGAGACCTGTATCGTAAAGACTGGTGGTAGTGGCTACACGTAGTCTTTCCTTTCTGGAGGATGAAGAGCTGCTGCCTGTAGCAGATTCTCCTGTAAAAAAAGTTAAATATACAAAAGCTAAAATAAAGATTATACCTAATAGAGACAGTTTTTTCATCACACTTTCCTTTTTCATTTTGAGTAAAGAGTTTCATGAGGATTAGCGATCATTTTAAACAAAAAAGCCAATATCGTTTGGAAAGATATTGGCTTTTTAAAAAAATGTAATTTCTTCTTTCCAAACACGGGAGGCACAGTCATTTCTAACTGTACCCTATCGGCTATTTACCATAGGAAAGTCCCGTAGGCAAATAGCTCGAAGAAATTACGCCAGCTCCCCTGGAAATAAAAGAACCTTGTTCCCTTGCAGCTTTACCTTTATTCCAGGGTTTTTCTTTCTAAAGACTCAACTACTCTTAAGGCTAAGTTTTTAATCATACTTTGAAAAAATTTAAGGGACAGTCTCTCACCATTGTCAGCTATCTCTGCACTCTTTTTTGTATCACTCTGTTTTTTCCACCTCTTTCATTTTTTTCTCCACCCAATCACAGATTTTATCAATTTCCTCCGGTCTAAAAACAGGTTTATCTTCTTTTATATTTATATCACTTACAAAGGCAACAACCTTCTTTAAAGAAGGATCTTTTATTTCACTGATTCCTCTTCGTAAAAGCTCTATTTTCTCAATCCATTGCAGATTACTGTATCCTTCCACCAATACTATATCAAATCCATGGAAAAGTAAAGAAATAATCTGTGGAATCTTTTTAATGTCCTCTTTTTCTTCCCTTAAAAAAGCGAATCTTTCCGGGGAAGTTAGAAGCACTCCCTGGCTTCCAGCCTGGGAGAACTTCCAGGAATCTTTCCCCTTCCTGTCTATCTCAAAACCATGAGGGCAGTTTTTAACTACCCCTACCCTGTATCCTCTTTTTACAAACTCTGGTACAAGTTTTAAAATAAGGGTGGTTTTACCTGTATCTGATTTTCCAACTATTCCTAAAATAAAAGGTTTGTGAGCTTCCCTGTAATTCACCTTCCCTCTACCTGACAAAAAGGCCAATCTTACTAACTTCTCTCTCACAGGCTCCCGGTATCTCACCTATTATTTTAGTGCAGCAGGCCTTTCCTTTTTGTGGGTGCAAAGTTTCTACCATGTAAAAGTAAGCTGCTCACCAAAAAGAGGCTTCCTTACAAGGTATCTCCGGGAGCCTTCTATTCTCGGATATCCGGGTGTTAAGTCTGTTTGATGCTACCATAAAGGAAGCCTTATGTCAAACTCTTCTCGGTCACATTAATCCAGAGATGTAAGCTCCTGTAAGGTTCAGGTTGATCATCTCTGAAAAGGAGAAATCGAACCTTTATATTTTCTCCTGCTTTCTTGGGAGTAAAACCAAGTTTTTTCCCATTTTTCTTCCTGGTTTAAAACTACAGGACCAGAAGCTACGGATTTAGCTTATTGTATCAAACAAAATACCGGCAGGCAAGTCCGGTACAGCCGGGGGTTTCTAAACCTCTTTTTCAACTAAAAAGGTGCACAATAGGAAGCTCTAAATTTCATTTGCCTTAAAAACAAATTGTGGTAAGATTGGGTAGGTAAAACAGGATAAACTTTTAGAGGAATTTGATGAACAAAAAACCATGATACAAAAACCTATTTTTATAGTTTAAAGAGAGGGGTGGAGTGAAATTATCTATGCCATTAAACTGGATAGATAGTACCCCAAAAAAAGTAGGAGTAGTTGTTCGGGGTGGTCAGAGTATGTCATAGACTGGCTTTTTATCAGGAACTACCTGGAACCTGAACCTGTATATAAGCTGGGAAGTGAAGAGGAGAAATCTTCAAAAATCAACATGTAACAGATCCTCTCTCTTATCAAAGCCTGTCAGGAAAGTATATCAGAAGAGTTAGAGATGATCAGGCAGATAAGGAAAGAAGTTGAGCTTTTAAAGACAAGAATTGATCAGCTGGAGAAAAGGATAGAAGAGTTAAGCAAGGAAAAGTCCACATACTGAAGCATACTGAATTTTTCTGATGCTGATGAGTTCCGGGTTTTGGATAGTGAAAGTAAATGCCCGGTCTCTGGAGAAGGAGAAAATCATTGCCGGAGCTAATGAAGGCAGGATGGCTAAAAAATTAAAAAAGGAGGCCTATTATGGCAGAACAAATTAAGGAACTGGATGAAAGGGGTCGAACGGATAAAAAACTCTCCTTCGGGTTATACCTTGTTTTCCTTGTCATCATTATTGCCCTTGCAATTGTAACTTCTTTTCTCAGTTCGCTTTTTGCCGGGATAACTACAGGTGTCATCGTATCAACTATAGTGATGCTTCTTGTAGCTATTTACATATGGTGGTACAACTGGCTTCTCTACAAAAGGCGCAATGAACATTTCGAAAGAATAAAAAAATTAAAGAACAGGTTATGTGAGCTGGTGAAAGAAAAGTTAAATGAGGAGACGACAACTCTTAAAGAGGTTGACCCTGTTATAGCCAAAAGAGAAAGATACCGTTCTAAATACCTTTTTTTTCTGTGGCTCATATTCAGTTATCTTGGAAACCTTGTAAGAGTTTCTCCCATCTTTGCGGTTTTTACTGTTCTGGCTGTTATTTTTGGTCTCATTGTGCTTTATTATTTGACTGTTGACTACCACTACCATGAACAGGGAGAAATTCCCTTCTTTCAGAAACTCGGTGAACTCTTGAAAAAAAAAGGAATCACCTTTGATGCTTCTATTTCCAGCCCCTTACCACGCAGAAGATATGGGCTCTATATTTTCCTTTCCATTATCACCCTGGGCATATTTGGTATTTACTGGGCCTATATTCTCTTTCGTGATCCCAATCAACACTTTGATACCCATGTTGTATGGGAAAATCAACTCAAAAAAATCGTTCAAGAGAGTCTCTCTTAAATTATCTTAAATTAAACTGAGGGGAAATTTTGGCTTCATTTCTGGGAGATATCTGTGAGGAGTCTTAGATAATCCTTCAGGTGACGGGTAATAAGAAACCTGTCTTTAACGGTTTTTCTGCCAATTTCACCCATTTTGCGGGCAAAGGAGGGGTTTTTCAAAAGATACTCAACCTTATCTACTGCCTCTTCAACTGAGTTGATCAAAAATCCGTTTTCGCCATCTTTTATCTGCAATCTTATTCCTCCAACATTAGCTCCAACTACGGGACGGGATTTCCATAGGGATTCGGTGACTGTCAATCCAAACCCCTCTCTTAAGGATTTTTGAATTACAACATCTGCACTTCTCTGCAGGGCATTTATCTCAACGAAACTGTCAGGAGGAAGGTTTAATATGTGAATATCAGGGTCAGCCCGGGCTTCCTTTTGAACCTGTCTTAAAACCTTTGAACTTTCCGGGTCGTCCGTTGCCTCGCCCCCTGCCAGAATGAGCTGACACTCCAGCTTCTTTTTTACCTTCCGGTAAACCTTAATGACTCCTGAAGGATCTTTGAAATAATCAAAACGGGAAACCTGAAGCAAAACAGGCTTTTTGGGTAAAACATCTAATCTTTTGAGGATACCGGCTATCTGTCTGATAGAAAGATCCCTGTTTTTCTCGCTAAGAGGATCTATAGAGGGAGCTACTATGTAAGAGGTAAAAGGAAGTGGTTGAACAAACTCCTGCATGGAAAATATAGCAGCGTCGTACCTTTTAATGTAAGTGGATAGGAAATCCCAGATTCTTTTATCTGGATTGGAAAGGTCTATGTGACATCTCCATATCCACCTGTTATTTTTCCTGGCCTCAATTAGAGGTGCAGGTTGGGGATCGTGAATAATTACTATATCAGAGATAAGGTTAATTTTTTTAATGTTGCTCTCATTTACCCTTATGTATTCATCCAGCATATCTTGAGTTATATTTTCTCCTTGTACAACAAGACCTTGCAGTAAATTGTGGAAAAGCTTGGTGATTTGAAAAAACCTCTCTGTTCCCTCAATAACCTCCCAGCGACAGTTAATCCCTACAAGATTAAACAAAGGCACAAGGCTTTGTAATATCTCTGCTACTCCCCCACCCTTCCGTGTTGAGTTAATATGAACTACGGAAATTCCTTTAAGTTTATCAGCGAGATCGAGTATCTCTTCAATCTCGCTACGCCCAACTATCTCCTCGTACATTTTGAGATTTAAATACCTCATGTTTTTTATCTATCCCTTAATTGACCCTGCTAAAATACCTCTTACAAAATAACGTTGCAGACTGAAAAAGACCAGGAGTGAGGGAATAATGGAGATAAATACCGCTGCAGTGAGAATTTCCCAGTCCTGACCATAGGACCCAACCAAACTGCTTATCTGAACAGTAATAGGGGCCACATCAGCTGTTCCTCCAAGATAAATAAGAGCAACGAGAAGATCATTCCAGACCCACAGAAACTGGAAAATGGTGAGTGAGGCAACAATAGGTACAGAAAGTGGCAAAACAATACGCAGGAAAATGTAAAAATGATTTGCTCCATCTATGGAGGCAGAGTCAAAAAGCTCTTCTGGTAATCCAGAGATGTAATTGTACAGCATGTATATGGCAAGGGGAAGTCCATAGCCGGTGTGAGCTAACCAGATTCCAGGAAAAGTGCCGGCAAGGTCTGTTTTGCTGAAAATACGCAAAATTGGAATAAAAGTCATCTGGAGAGGAACCACTAAAAGTGCTATCATAAGCATGAAAACAGCTTCCCGAGCAAAAAATCTCATGCAGGAGATGGCGTATGCCGCAAAAAGTGCAATTCCCAGTGGTATCAAAGTCGCAGGGATAGTTATAATGAAACTGTTTAAAAAAGCTCTCCCTATACCCAGCTTACTTAAAACCATCCTGTAATTGTGTAAGGTAAAACGCACAGAATCGAATATACCCCCGAGAACTGTCCACCAACCACTTTGTGCCACGTCCTGGGCAGGTCTAAAAGAGGTTACCAGCACTCCTATTGTTGGAACAAACCACAAAATGGCAATAAGGATAACCACAGTGTGTAAAGCTGTGCGAGAAAATATCTTGCTCATTTTTTCTGTCATGGTTATTCTTCCTTTCTAAATCGGCGTAAATTAACAAGCATCATGGGAGTAACAAGCAAAAGCAAAATTACAGCGATGGCACTTGACCTGCCAAAATTTCTAAACTGGAACATCTCTTTGTACATACGATTGGCAATAACTTCGGTGCCAAAATTACCGTTGGTCATAACA
This sequence comes from uncultured Clostridia bacterium, assembly GCA_964482715.1. Classification (GTDB taxonomy): domain Bacteria; phylum Aerophobota; class Aerophobia; order Aerophobales; family B3-G15; genus CAYZYX01. The sequence continues at coordinate 1,475 of CAYZYX010000010.1, read as the reverse complement.
TATACAATATCAAACACCTTGAGAACAAATACAACCATAGTGGTGGCAAGCACGGTGAGAGTTGGTATGAGTAGTGGGAAAATAACCCGCCAGAATATCTTCCACTCCCCAGCTCCATCAACCCGAGCTGCCTCTAAGATCTGCCTGGGAATAGCTTTATATGATGCTGAGAGAACAACCACACAGAATCCTGTCCAGACCCACACACCAACAACTATAAGACAGAGATTGTTAATCAAAGGTCGTTCAATCAACCAGGCTACAGGAGACCTGCCAAACATCCTTAAAAAAGCATTAAGGATACCAATTTGAGAAGTTCCGGCGGGCTTGTAAGCATAGACAAATTTCCATATAACGCTTGCACTGACAAAAGATATAGCCATGGGCATGAAGACTATTGACTTCACAACGACCTCATACTTCACCCTGTCGAAAAGCACAGCAAAAACAAGCCCCAAGAAAACAGTCAAAATGGTAAAAACAGCTACCCAGAGTGCGTTATTGCGGAATGCTGTAAGCATAACCCTGTTTGAAAAGACGTAAATGTAGTTACTTAAACCTGTAAAACTTCTGGAGCTTCTATCAAAAAAAGAAAGGTAAAATGTGTGAATAGAAGGATATATCAGGAAAAAACCCAGAATGATCAGGGCTGGAGAAAGGTATAACCATGGAACTATCTTTTTTGTGTACATTTATCTTCGTATCCCCCCACCCTTCTTCTGAAGGGCAGGGGATAAAAATTTATCCTTTGTAGGCTTCTGCAGCTACCTCTTCAATTCTCTTAAGGACAGAATCAAGATCCTCACCTCCCACATAATCAAGTATCCCGGTCCAGAAAGAACCAGAACCTACAGCGGCAGGCATAAGATCAGATGCATCAAACCTGAACGTCTCGGAACTTGCCAGTATTTTAGCAGCTCTTCTGGTGAGATCATCGGGGTAAGCGTTGGGATTTACCTTCCTGTTAGCGGAAAGTTTACCAAGCTGAGCAACCCAGATCTCCTGAACACCTGCAGTTGCCAGATAACGCATAAGAGCTCTCGCCTGTGGAGTATCATTGAACATGGCAAACATATCAGCAGCTCCTAAAGCGGGAGTTCCATATTCCGGATCAATAGATGGAAAGGGGAAAAAGCTAAAATCCTTGCCAGGAACAAGGTCAGGATTGTATTTCAGGATAAAGCTTTTGATAAAAGTGGCCTGTTTATGCATATAGGCTTTGGGTGGTGTGGTGAATAGCATATTGGGAGCCTCACCAAAATTGAGAGTAAGGGCCGTTGATGTTCCTCCGTATACATACCTTTCGTTTCGTGCAATCTGACCAAAAAGTTGCCAGGCTCGCTTAACCGCAGGATGTAGCCAGCTTATCTCATGATTGACCCACTTGTCGTAAACCTCCGGTGATGCAATTCTAAGCATGATATCTTCAATCCAGTCAGTTCCAGGCCATCCACTGGCAGCACCTGACTCAAGAC
>CAYZYX010000009.1:0-50215 GCA_964482715.1 uncultured Clostridia bacterium | reverse complement strand
TTTTAGACTTGCCCCAATGTCCATCTAATAAGAAAAATAAAAATAAAATGCCGGGAGGGGGACTCGAACCCCCACGGAGTAACCTCCACATGGCCCTCAACCATGCGCGTCTGCCAATTCCGCCATCCCGGCACTAACAGAATTAAGCCTTCTTTTTGCTCAACATTTCAGCAATGGCACCTACACCAAAAGCCACGGAAAAAATGAGACAGACCTGGGAAAATTCCAAAAAAGAACTCGCCGTAAGGCCAGCAAAGGTAGTTCCTCCCGGTCCTCCGGAAAGACGCAGTATAACTGCCCATATAAGACTAACTCCCCCAATGACACCCAAAATATAACCTAAGATACGGAGGATGAGTGCCCACATTTAACTCACCCCCTTTCGCTTGGATACAGATAGTATATTTTAGTATATTAGCATATTTTAACCAGCAGTCAAAAATTCCTGTTATTTACTCTTCCCTGGCAAGCCTTTCTATATCCTCTTCTTCACCGATAACAAGAAGAATGTCCCCCCGTTCAATGACATCAGTTGCCTGGGGGAGATAATTTATCTTTTCCACTTTGTTTCCATCCGGAGATAGCTTACGTATTTCAAGTATATTGACACGAAATTTTTGTCTGACTTTTAAATCACCTATTTTTTTATTCCAGAAATTCTTGGGGGCTCGGATCTCGGCGGCACTGTATTTATCAGTAATGGGGAAATAATCCAGAATGTTTGATAAAATAAGACTTTGAGCTAACTTTTTTCCCATTTCTTCCTCGGGCAAGATAACTCTGTCTGCACCTACCAAAGCAAGAATTTTCTCCTGAATTTGAGATGCAGTATGAGAAGCGCGTGTAATTACCTTGGGAACCCCAATTTTTTTAAGCAACGCTGTGGTCAGGATGCAGGATTCAAATTCTCCTATGCTAACAATAGCCACATCAACCTTGTCCACTCCCTGAGAACGGAGAGCTTCTTCATCAGTGGAGTCAAGTTTGACTGCTAAGGTGACAATCTCTTTAAACTTTTCCACTATTTGGGGGTCTTTATCTATAGCAATAACTTCGGCTCCTCTTTCAGCAAGAGTCTGGGCAACAGTAGCCCCAAATCGACCAAGACCAATTACTGCAAATTTACGCATTTTAATATCCCCTATCCAATAACGACCCCTTCTTCCGGGTATTCATATAGTTTAACCGCCTTCTTGCCTGCTATAGCAAGGGCCAAAGTGAGAGGACCTATTCTGCCAGCAAGCATGGTTATAATTATAATAATTTTTCCCCAATTGGTAAGTTGGGCAGTTATCCCTCGAGAAAGTCCAACAGTACCAAATGCTGAAAAAACCTCAAAAAAAACATCTAAAAAAGAAAAATTTTCGGTAAATGATAAAATTAAAGTTGAAATACTGATCCAGCTTAAAGCAAGTGTTACCACACAGATAGCTTGATAGATATAGGTTCGTGGTATGGTTCTTTTAAAGGCTTCTACCTCATCTTTTCCCTGGATCATGGACTTGATGGTAACAATTAAAGTGGCAAAGGTGCTGGTTTTAATTCCTCCCCCTGTTGACCCCGGAGAGGCTCCTATGAACATCAAGATCATCAATAGAAAAGACGCAAAAGTGGTTAGACTTCCTATCTTCAAAGTATTGAATCCAGCCGTCCTGGCAGTGACTGATTGAAAGAAGGAAGCCATAATCTTCTCTCCGAAAGGTAAATTTTTCAAGCTACCGTTCATCTCTCCAAGATAAAAAAGAAAAGTTCCTACCCCCAGGAGTACCAAAGTAGTAATTAGGACAAGCTTTGTATGAAGCAAAAAGGGCTCTTTCCTTTTGTGTTTGATTCGAGAATAACACATTTTAAGAAGATTGACAATAACCAAAAATCCTAATCCACCAGAGATAATCAGGGCAATCATTGTAAAATTAATACCAATGTTGCCTCTGTAACTCACAAAGCTGTCCGCATTTAGAGAAAATCCCGCATTACAAAATGCAGAGATTGAGTGAAATATTGCTGAATACAATGCCTGAGATGAAGAGAATGCTTCCGGAAGAAACTGTAAGTAAAGTAAAACCGCCCCTAAAGCTTCAAAAATAAAAGTAAGGACAAGAATATAAAGGATTAGATAACCGATTCTGCTGAGATTTTCATAACGCATTATCTCGCGAAGAATAATCCGATCTCTCACTCCAAATTCGCCAGACAATAAAGCAAAAAAAGAGGTAAAGGTCATAAGTCCTAATCCTCCTATCTGAATTAGCAAGAGGATGATTATCTGCCCAAAACGAGAAAAATGACTTCCTGTGTCCACTACAATAAGTCCTGTAACACAAGTAGCTGAAGTGGCAGTGAAGACGGCATCCAAAATTTTTGTCGTTTTACCAGATACTGTTGCAACTGGTAAGAGCAGTAATCCTGTTCCAACAGCTATTATCAGGACAAAGGTTGTAACTACAGTCAAAGCAGGGGAAAGAGGAAATAATAAAAAAATTCTATTTAAGTATGAGGCTCTCATTCCCAAAAACAATAAGATGAAGACCTTATAGACAAAGATCTTTTCTAAATCAAAAGGGAGAAGATCTGTTCTCAAGAGAAACAGGGTGACAAGAAATCCTGAAATAAGAAAAAAATCCTTCTGATTTACAGCCAAAGATTTTTTTTTGACAGAGGCAAAAACGAATTTCGTAAAAAACTGAGCAACTAAAAACCAGCAGATTATATACACTAATAGGTGAAAAAGATGAGCTCTCACTCCCGATAAATGAAAACCATACTCTATTAAAAATAGAATCGCACCTCCTATAGCTGCTACTATGGCTATTAGATTTAAGATTCTTTCTGCTCTTTCCGGGAAGGAAAGAGAGATATTATTTGCTCGAGGATTCATAGCATCAATATTATTCTCTAAAAGGAGAATGTCAACTTAAAAGATTAGTTTACACTTTTTAGTCATTTACACTGCCAGATAGGAGATCATTCAATTTATTGTAAAGTCAAAAAGGGAAATTCACAGTATAATCAACGAAGAAAACTTAAAAAAATCACGTGCTGGAAGATAATTTCCGTTTTTTATCTGAAATTTTTTATATTGACAAAAAAATCATTCCCGTTATAGTGGAACCAAGTGGTGAAAAGTGGGGAAAAGTAGAGGAAGGAATGTTTATTGGGGAGTACCGACATAGGCTGGATGAGAAAAATCGATTGACTATCCCTTCTTCTTTCCGGCAAATTCTGGAGCGAGAAAAAGATGGTTGTATTGTTACCAAGGGATTAGATAAAAGTCTTTTTCTTTATCCTTTTTCTGAATGGCAGAGATTGGGGAAAAGATTAAAGAACCTTTCTATTAATCGTTCGGAAGTGCGTGCTTTTCTTCGGATCTTTTTCTCAGGGGCTCATCCGGTCCAACCTGATGGCCAGGGAAGAATCACTATTCCTCAATCTCTCAAGGAATTTGCTGAGATAAAAGAGAAGGTTGCAGTTATAGGTGCTTTTAATAAAGTAGAAATATGGAGTGAAGAGGCTTGGGATGACTACTATAACCAAAAAAAAGGTATATATGAACAACTCACAGAGAAAATCATGGACCTGGAAATATGAGGGATTTCATATTCCGGTAATGGTTCATGAGGTTCTGTTTTACCTTGATCCTCAAAAAGATGGGATTTATGTTGACTGCACTGTTGGAACAGGAGGGCATAGTTTAGCCATTATGGAAAGAACCGCTGGAAAGGTGAAATTAATCGGTATTGACTGGGATGAGGAGGCTCTAAAAATAGCTTCAGAGCGCTTAAGAAAATTCCGGGATAAAACTATTCTTGTAAGGGCAAGTTTTGTGGAAATTAAAAAAGTTCTGGAGAGTCTGGGCATTACCGAAGTGAATGGCTTTCTTTATGACCTGGGTATTTCGTCTCTTCAATTAAACGATCCCAAGCGAGGATTTAGTTTTAAAGAGGACAACCCTCTGGATATGCGAATGGATATACGAAAAGACATAACTGCTGCCCAGCTTGTAAATAAACTTTCCCTCAGGGAATTGGAAAGTATTTTTAGAACTTTCGGAGAAGAAAGATGGGCAGCTCGCATGGCTAAATTTATTGTCGAGGAGAGAAAAAAACAGCCAATTTCGACTACCAAACAATTGGTTATTACTTTAAAAAGAGCAGTTCCGGCTAAATTCAGAAAAGGAAGTAGAATTCATTTTGCGACAAGAGTTTTTCAAGCTTTACGTATAGCGGTTAATCAGGAGCTTGAAAATATAAGACTTGGCATACCGGCAGCTATCGATCTTTTAAAAAAAGGTGGAAGAATATGTGTTATAAGCTATCATTCTCTTGAAGATAGGATAGTAAAAAGAATATTTAAAGAGGTGGAGGGGAAAGAGCTAATTTTAATTACTCCCAAAGTTGTGAAGCCTTCCTCTGAAGAGATACAAAACAACCCCCGTTCTCGCTCGGCGAAGCTCAGAGTGGCGGAGAAAATTTGAGGAGTATGATCAGGTGGGTTTTAACCATAATAATTTTTGCCATGTTGGTTGTTGGACTGGAGGTTTATCGAAATACAGAAATAATGGACAAAGGATATCTCCTTCAGGAACTCAAAATAAAAAAGAAGAATCTGAAGGAAGAAAACGATTATCTTCACCAAAAACTTTCCCCTTATCTTTCATTAAATAGAGTAGAAGAGTATGCCAGGAAACATTTAGGACTGGATAATCCAAAAAAATTAAGATTTTTACAAGAGAGACTCTCTCCCCCAATGAATAGCTCTTCCCCTCCGCCAATTTCCTTGCAAAAAAATAAAAAAGAAAGGCATTTTTTATTATTTGAGATGCTGGGCAATTTAATGGAAAAACTCAATCTTATTTTCCATGCGAAGAAATAAGAGAGAGATAAGGGTTTATTTACCTTTTTTATTGCTCCTTGTCGGATTTGGGATAATTGAGTTTCGTCTTTACCTGCTTCAAATAGTAGAACACCACAAATACTCAAAAATGGCAGAAGAAGAACAGGTCAGAGTAATTGATATTCTACCGCAAAGAGGCATCATTTACGATTCCAATTTGAAACCTTTGAGCACAAACGTTACCTCCTTTTCCATTTATGCCTCCCCTAAGGAGATTGCTAATCCAGAGAATACTGCCAGTAGAATTGCTCCACTTCTGGACACAGAAGAGGGAAAGCTTCTGAATGTTCTAAAAAAGGATCGTGTTTTCGTTTGGTTAAAACGTAAGGTCAACCTGGAGATTAAGAAAAAAGTAGAAAATCTTAAATTACCAGGAATTGGTTTTATCAAGGAGAGTAAGAGGTTTTATCCAGAGGGAGAGCTTGCCAGTCATCTGCTTGGCTGGGTTGGAATCGATAATCAGGGGCTGGCAGGAGTGGAGTATTATTATGAGAGGGAGTTACGCGGTAAAAAAGGAAAGGTCCTGTTACAAAGAGATGCCCTGGGACATACTATTCCTTTTACTCAAACTGTGTTGAAGGAGGTAATCCCAGGCAAAAGTCTCATTTTGACTATAGACAGTAGAGTCCAATCAATAGTTGAACAGGAATTGACAAAAGCTCTCTCCAGAACAAAAGCTCTCTCTGTAGAAGCTATTTTTATGAATCCCTATACCGGAGAAATCCTGGCTCTGGCAAACAAGCCAGATTACAACCCTAATAATTTTTGGGATTATACCTCCTTTGAACGAAGAAATCGGGTAATTCAGTCTCTTTACGAACCAGGGTCTACCTTTAAAGTGGTTACCAGTGCAGCCCTAATGGAAGAAGATCTTGTTAATCTGGAAGAAAAAATTTACTGCAATGCCTCTATTCGGTTTGGAGATCACACAATAACTGACTGGAAGGAATTCAACAGGGAAATGAATTTCACAGAGATTGTATACAATTCCTCAGATGTCGGCATTATTAAATTAGCCCAACGTATGGATAAATTAACTTTTTACAGATATATTGTTAACTTTGGGTTTGGTCAGAAGACGGGAATTGATCTTCCCGGGGAGGCACGAGGTATAGTAAAACCTCCAGAACGCTGGTATCTAACCGATTTTCCCTGCATATCCATAGGCCAGGGGATTGCTGTTACTCCCCTTCAAATGGTGGTGGCCTTATCTGCCGTTATTAACGGAGGAAAAGTGTTAAGACCTTTTGTAGTGAAAAAAATAATCAGCCTTCAAGGAGAAGTTGTTAAGGAAAATAGGCCAAAGATTGTAAGAAGGGTAATATCCCCGGATACCTCTGAGAAATTAAGAAAAATCCTGGCGGAGGTAGTTGAAAGAGGAACCGGCAAGAAATCAAAAATTCTTGGATACATGGTGGGCGGCAAAACGGGAACAGCTCAAATCCCTTCTCCAAAAGGTGGAGGCTACTTACCAGGTAGATACATTGCCTCCTTTATGGGTTTTGCCCCCGTAGGCGAACCTAAAATAGCAGGTATTGTGGTTATAAAACAGCCTACGGGGGTATACTGGGGTGGGGAAGTGGCGGCTCCTGTGTTTGGAGATATTCTCACCCGTGTCCTTCCTCTTCTTGAAATCTTACCGGAAAAAAAATTACTGGTCAGAAAATAATTACATTTTTTATTTTTTTGCTAAAATAAAAGACAATGAAAGTGAGAGATGTAATTTTACACTTGCAACCGGAAGAGATTATAGGAAAGATAGATATTAATAATGAAGAGATAAGGAAAATCTTTTATGACTCACGTAAAGCTGAAAAGGGTTCTCTTTTTGTAGCTATAAGAGGATTTAAAGAGGATGGGCATGAATTTATCAGGGAAGCTTATGAAAAAGGGGTTAGAGTATTTGTTGTGGAAAAGCTTTCTTATACTTTACCAGAGGCCGTTTTTATTAAAGTTCTGTCCACAAGAAAAGCATTAGCTCAAATCAGTAGTCTTTTTTACCACTTTCCCTCCCGTCAACTTAGACTGGTGGGTATTACGGGAACAAATGGCAAAACCACTATTACCTATCTTTTAGAGTCTATATTTAAAAGAGCTGGTGTAAAAACAGGTAGAATTTCCACCATTAACTACGATACAGGAGGGAAAATCTATCCTTCATCATTTACCACACCTGAGTCTCTTGATCTGCAGAGGTTGCTACGGGAAATGGTTGACAATAAAGTGAAATATGTATTTATGGAAGTTTCCTCCCATTCTTTGGTTCTTAAACGGGTTGAAGAGGTGGAGTTTGACTTTGCGGTTTTCACCAACCTTTCTCCCGAGCATTTAGATTTTCATTCTGATATGGAGAATTATTTGAGTGCTAAAATGATTCTGTTTAAAACGATGCTTCCTGAAAAAAAATCTCTAATTAATATAGATGATGATTATGGCAAAAGAATAATTACGGAGACTTCCTGTCGGGTTTTGACCTATGGTATCAAAAGCAAGGCAGACTACCGGGCAAAGAATGTAGTGATCAACCGACAGGGTTCTTTTTTTGAAGTAGAGATAGAAGGAAAAAACGAGGCATTTGAGTGCTACCTACCGGGAATTCACAATGTTTACAATTCAATTGCTGCTGTTGGAGTAGCTCGAGAGGAGAAAATTCCCTCAGAAATCATCAATGAGGGTTTGAAGGCGGTAAAAAGAGTTCCTGGAAGACTTGAGCTGGTAGAAAATAAGGCCGACCTTCATATCTACGTGGATTATGCTCATACTCCTCATTCTCTTGAAGGTACACTTTTAACTTTGCGTAGATTGACGCCAGGCAGATTGATCGTGGTTTTTGGGTGTGGTGGTGACAGAGATCCTTACAAAAGACCCATGATGGGCAAGATTGCTTTTAAGATAGCTGATTACACCATCCTTACTTCTGATAATCCCCGTAGCGAGGACCCCGAAGAGATCATATCTCAAATTGAAAAAGGAATGATAGAAGAAGGAGCTAAAAAGGGAAGACATTATAGCGCATTTGTTGATAGAAGGGAAGCCATAGCCTATGGTCTTCATAAGATGAAAAAAGGAGATACCTTGTTAATAGCTGGAAAGGGACATGAAAAGATTCAGATTTTTAAGAATAAAAGGATTCCCTTTAGCGATGTTGAGGTGGTCAAAGATTTACTGAAAGAATCGGGATGAGCCTGAAATGAGAGAAGGGTTTTTTCTGAGTGAAATGGTTAGGATAATTCAAGGGGAATTGCTACAGGTTCCAGTTACAAGAAGTAACCTTTTTATTCCTGCTTCAAAACTTTGCACTGATACAAGGATTATTGGAAAAGGGGAACTTTTTGTTGCTTTGAAAGGAGAAAATTTTAATGGTAATGATTTTGTAGAAGATGCCTGTAAAAAGGGGGCTTTAGGAGCAATAGTAGATGAATTTAACCGTGATGTTCCATCCGAATTTTTAATAATAAGAGTAAAAAACACTTTAAAGGCATTGCATCTTCTTGCCAAAAGTTACCGGGAGAAGTTGGGCCTTACCTTAATTGGGATCACCGGAAGTAATGGAAAAACAACCGTAAAGGAACTTACTGCCAGTATTCTCTCCCAACGTTACAGAGTGACAAGATCCCTGGGTAACTTTAACAATCAGATTGGGGTACCTCTTTCCATTTTGCAGTTTTCTCCTCAGGATCAAATTGGTATTCTGGAGATAGGAATGAATCAGTTGGGTGAGATAAAGATACTATCCGAGATAGTCCAGCCTCAAATTGGAATAATAACCAATGTGCATAGGGCTCATATAGGTTTTTTAGGAAGTCTGGAAGAAATTGCCCGGGCAAAAGCAGAAATGATCCCCTTTTTAAATAGGGACAGCGAAAACATTTTGATTTTAAATCAAGATGATCCCTGGACCTGTTATTTTCAGAAAAGAGCAATTTGTCGGGTTTTTACCTTTGGTGTGAACAGTGATGCTGATTTTAAGGGTCTAAAAGTTAAAATGAAGGGTGAAAAAACAGAGTTTGATTTCGTTTTTCCCGGTGGTGAAAGTATTACTTTTTGTTTGCCTTTTCCTGGATTTTTCAACGTTTATAACACCATGGCGGCAGCAGCAGTGGGTTACCTTTTGGGGATCTCCCCGGTGAAAATAAAGGAAAGTGTAGAATCTTTTAGTCTTCCCCCTCTCCGCTCCAGGGTCGAAAAATGGAAAGACCTTACGTTTTTTATTGACTGTTACAATGCAAATCCAGAGTCTACCAGATCGGCTCTTTTAACCTTAAAAAATTTAAAGGGGGAAAGGAAAATAGCAGTTCTTGGAGATATGCTGGAACTGGGAGAGTTTTCCCAAGAGCTTCATGAAGAAATAGGGAAAATTGCAGCCTCACTGAGGATTGACGCTCTTTTTACCTGTGGTAAATTTAGCTTCCACACATTGAAAGGGGCAAATAAGGCTGGATTAAAGGAGTGTTTTTATTTTGAAAACAAAGAAGATTTAGCTAAAACTCTGGCAGGTTATCTTAAAAGCGGGGATTGTGTTTTAATTAAAGGATCTCGAAAGATGCAAATGGAGGATATAATACCGGAACTGAAAGGGATACGAACATGATTGGTAACCTCTTTCCCTCTTTACCCTTAATTTTTCGCATGGGTTTTGCTTTTTTCATTTCCCTTTTACTTTTCCTTTTTCTGGGTAGAAGGTTTATCATCTGGCTCAAAAGAATACAGATGGTAGACTATTTCCGAGTGTATTCCCCTTCCACTCATAAAGTCAAAGTGGGAACTCCCACAGGTGGCGGGTTACTGGTACTTTTTTGTCTTATGATAAGTATGCTACTTATGACAGAAAATTTTAACATTTACGTTCTTTTGATCCTTATTACGGCCTTTTATATGGGATGGATAGGGTTTATGGATGATCTAATTAAAAGGTTTAGAAAAAATTCCAGAGGTTTTTCCGGAAAAGTTAAATTACTTTTACAATCAGCAATAGGAATTTTTCTTGGATTTTATATTTATAGAACCTCCATTATACCAACCTGGGTAAGCGTCCCCTTCTCAGATATTAAACTGGAGCTTAATTGGATTTATCCTGTGGCTTTTTTTTTAATAATTCTTGGTTCAACTAACTCTGTTAATTTAAGTGATGGTCTCGATGGCTTAACGGCAGGGTGCATGATTGGCCCAGCCATTGTTTTCATTGTTCTTGCCTATATCCAGGTGGACAAAACTCTGTCTTCAGCCTTTAATCTGCCCTATATTTCCGGAATAGGAGAAGTGGGAATTTTCTGGTGTGCTCTCTTAGGGGCTTTAAGCGGTTTTCTCCGGTACAACAAATACCCAGCCCGGCTTTTCATGGGAGGAGTTGGCTCTGAATTTCTGGGAGGAGTTCTGGGAATAAGTGCTGTTTTTTTAAAAGCAGAGCTTCTTCTTATGTTTGTGGGAATTGTTTTTATACTTGAAGCGCTGTCAGTGATAATTCAGGTTGTTTCCTTTCGTTTAAGAGGTAAAAGAATTTTTAAGATGACCCCCCTTCATCATCATTTTGAATTAAAAGGTATGAAGGAAAAACAAATAGTCTTTAACTTCTGGATTATTTCAGGGATTTTTTCCCTGATAGGAGTTATGAGTATCTTTTGGTAAAACTTAAAAAAATGAATTATAGATCGGTTTTGATACTCGGGTTAGGTAGAAGTGGAAAAGAGGTGGGTCTTCTTTTGAAAGAAAAGGGCAAAAATGTGACAATTGCTGAAACTAAAAACATTCCTCTGATTTTTAGAAAAAAGAGACAGTTAGAGAAACTCGGCATCAAGGTATCTATAGGACCTTTCCATCAAAATCTGTTAAAAGGGAAAGATCTGGTCATCATTTCACCCGGAATTGATCCTGCGTTGCCTCTTGTAAAGAAGACAAAACTTCTTGGTATTCCTGTTTTGAGTGAATTGGAGATTGCCAGCCGCTTTTTACCTCGGGAAAAGATCATCGCTGTGACGGGCACAAATGGTAAAACAACAACCTGTTTTTTGACCTATAAGATTTTGAGGGAAAATGGAATAAAAGTCAAGTTGGCTGGTAACATTGGAGTACCTCTTTCCCGTTTGGCCAGAGTTTGTCATCCTGCATCCTTTGATTTTGTGATAACAGAAATAAGCAGCTTTCAGCTTGAGACAACCGGTACTTTTTCGCCTCATGTTTACGCCATTCTCAACATAAGCCCGGATCACCTTGATCGTCATCTTTCCTTTGATGAATACCGTAAAGTTAAATGTCTTCCCCTTCTACGGATGAAAAGAGATGATGTGGCTTTCTTAAACTATGATGAATCATGGGTAAAATCTGTAAGAGGACTCACCAAAGCCAGAGTTATTTTTTTCAGTAAAACTCAAAAGTTGGAAAAAGGTCTTTACAGGGAAAAAGGTCAGATAATAGCGAGATTGGAAGAGGGAAATTTTCAAATTTCCTTGGATGGCTTAAGACTACAAAATTTTCATAACTGGGAGAACGTTTTATGTGCAGTAGGGATTGCTATTTTACAGAAAATAGACATCAAATCCATACACCAGGTCTTGAGAAGTTATCAACCCTTGCCCCATCGTCAGGAAATCGTGGGTGAAGTGAAGGGTGTTAAATTTATCAACGATTCCAAAGCAACTAACCCGGGTTCGGTGGAAAATCTGCTTGAATCTGTTGAAAAGCCGGTAATTTTAATAATGGGTGGTAAGGACAAAGGAGGAGATTTTTCTTTTCTTCTTAAAAATAAAAATTTAAACAAAATAAAAAGCGTACTGACAATCGGAGAGACAGGAAGGAAGATAAAGCTAACGCTTGCGAGATTTGTCCGGGTTGTGGAATGTGGAAGTTTGGAGGAGGCGGTGAAAGCGGCCTTTTCCTTAAGTCAGGAAGGTGATACAGTTGTTCTCTGTCCGGGCTGTTCAAGCTTCGATCAATTCAGAAGTTACCGGCAGAGAGGTGCCATATTTAAAAGAGAGGTTAAAAAGCTTTTATCTTATGTTACCGAAAAAAAGTTACTTTGATTATCCTCTGGTTTTAGTGGTTTTCTTACTTATAGGGATAGGTGTAGTAGCAATTTTCAGTGCTGGTGCACCTCTTGGTTATTTAAGTGAGGGATCTCCTTACAAATGGGGGATGAATCAATTGAAGTGGCTTGTATTGGGTGTGGGGATTCTTTTTTTGATGAGTAAAATCGACTATCATTTTTACAGGAAACTGGATAGAATTATTATTCTTGTGGTTATACTTTCTCTTTTCATGGTCTTTGCTCCAAAAATTGGTAGAAGTATCCAGGGAGTCCATCGATGGATTACTCTGGGTTCATTTCAAATTCAGCCAAGTGAACTTGCTAAAATTGGACTTATAATTTACGTGTCCTGTTCCATTATCCGGAAAAGAGAAAAAATTCGTAGTTTTATTAACGGGTTTTTACCTTATCTTCTCATAATTAGCTTAATATTTTTCCTGGTAATGATCGAACCTGACCTTGGATCAGCCTTGATTATTGCTGGAGTTGGTTTCGTTTTGCTTTACTGTGGTCGGGCCAGAATAACTCACATGCTTTATGTTGGTTTGTTGAGCATTATACCACTTTACTTTTCTATTTTTGAAATTGGTTATCGTAAAAACAGAATTGAAGCTTTCCTGAATCCTGAAAGCGATCCTCTCGGAATTGGTTTTCATTCCCTTCATCTGAAAATTGCTCTTGGAGCTGGAGGTCTTTGGGGATTGGGTCCAGGAGAGGGAAAAGAAAAACTCTTTTATTTACCCACACCTCATACTGATTCCATTTTTGCAGTAATTGGAGAAGAATTTGGATTCATCGGTACAACATTAATTACCTTACTTTTTGTTATTTTTACTCTGAGAGGGTTAAAAATAGCAAGACGTGCACCTGACAGCTTAGGTAAACTACTTGCCATCGGATTGACTGTTCTGATTTCAGGTCAGGCTATTATAAACATGGGAGTGGCAACTGTAATTTTACCAACCACAGGTTCCCCATTGCCTTTTATAAGCTATGGTGGTTCCTCTCTGATTACTTGCCTGACCGCTGTAGGAATTCTTTTAAATATCTCCAGTCAGGGAAAGGCAAATGCTGGAAATAGAAATAAAGGCTAAGTTACCTTCCAGGCAAATTGAGAACAGACTCTCAGCTTTGGGAGTGAGAATGTTAAGAGAAGAAAGGCAGATAGACACATATTTTAAGCATCCCTGTTATGATTTTAAGGCAAGAGATGAGGCTTTTCGTGTGCGAGAGGTAAATGGTAGACTTTATTTAACCTATAAAGGACCAAGAGTTGACAGAGATGCAAAAATCCGGGAAGAAATCGAAATTGAGATTGATGGTAAAATTTTCAGTTTACTCGAACGGCTGGGTTTTAGCCCTTTAAAAAAGGTGATGAAAAAACGCAAAATTTACCAGTGGCAAAAGTTGAAGATCTTTATTGATGAGGTTGAGAATCTGGGAGAATTTTTAGAGATAGAGGCCCCTACCAAAGAAGAGCTTTTTCAGTTGGTTGATTGGCTGAATATTCCACGTTCCTCCCTCATACAAAAATCTTATCTGGAACTTCTTATAGAAAAGGAGAAAAGATGAACTAAAGAATGGAAACTATTCCATCTTGTAAATTAGGTAAATACCTACAATAGCGAAAAGCAAATTCGCCAGCCAGGCTGTCGTGAGGGGATCTAAGACACCACTTTTCCCGAGCGCTTTGAAAAAAGCGGTTAACTCAAAATATCCAAAGCTCATCAAAAGTCCTACCGCAAGACTTGCACCTTTACCTCCTCTTTTTAAAATAACCCCTAAGGGGAGAGCCAGGAGCATCAAGATAAAATTGGAGAAAGGTGAAGATATCTTAAATTGCAATTCTGTTTCAAGGTCCTCGGTTTTAAAACCACCACGTGAATATTCGCTTATATAAGTGGACAGTTCTTGAATGTTCATCCTTTCAGGAGGGAAATATTTGCGTGTAAAATAACCGGGATTTTTATTCACGGGAATCACTTTTTCATTAAAAGTTTGTTCTTTTATGTC
Organism: uncultured Clostridia bacterium; assembly: GCA_964482715.1. Taxonomy (GTDB): domain Bacteria; phylum Aerophobota; class Aerophobia; order Aerophobales; family B3-G15; genus CAYZYX01. The sequence goes on along the minus strand of CAYZYX010000009.1, from coordinate 36,288 downwards.
TTCGTTCAGTAAAGTGTACCTATTACCCCGGGACAAAGTCCAAAAATTACCTTTCCATTTTGCCTCTCTTGCACATATTAAAACAGGAGGCTCAGAATTTTTGTAAATAAGAATATCAGTCATAATTCCTTTTTGAGAATTAAGGGAACGAGCATAAAATAGATAATCCGGAGGAACTGCTACAAAAATGTTTCTCTGAACTTTAGCTTCAATAATTCCTGTAAAAATTTTTTCTTTCAGTCGATAGGATAGATGATTTACCTTGTATACCACGGTATTATCGATAAAAAGTAACAGGAAACCGATTACGAGCCCGGTCGTTAGAAGAGGCAGGAGAGTTCTCTTACCAGAAATACCACTCACCTGCATCGCCTGAAACTGATTGGTTGAGCTAAAAAAAGAGGTCACAAATAAACCGGAGATTATGACCGAGAGTGGACTTAAAACAACAAGGAGAAAGGGAATTTGAAGCAGGTAATAGATACCTATTTCAAAAAAACTGACCTCTTTTTTAAAATGAGCCATTGAAGTGAAAAAATCAGTAAGTATAAATATGGCAATAAAGAAAAAGGCAAAAGGGAAATAATATCGCAAGAATTCTTTTATAATATGTTTGTCTAAAATTCTCATCAAGAACTACCTTTTAAATATTTTTATGTTTAACCATATTCCTACAGAGAGAAGAATAAAATTGGGCATCCATACTCCCAGAAATGGAGAAACAAGGCCCCTTTGAGAAAAAAAACTTCCCGCCAGAAAAAAAATGTAGTAGACAATTACAACTATTAGACTTATACCAAGACTTATTGACTTGTCTCCTCTCTCGACTTTTATTCCAAGTGGCACAGACATAATCCCCAAAATAAAAGTAGCAAGCGGAATGGCTATTCTTCCATGAAAATCGGATTCCAATTTTTTTCGCTCTTCGGGTGACATTTTTTCCTCTTTTAATTTTTGTCTAATTTCAGAAAAAGTCATGTCCCAGCTGTCCTTTTTCTGTTCTTCAATTTTTTCAAATCTTGAATAAAGATAAATTGTCTGTTCATTAAATCTGGCACTCTGAATGAGCCGATAATTCTTGCTAAATCTGTAAAGCCTCACCTGGTGAAGATAAATTTTTTCGTTCCTGATCTCTCCTTTCTCAGCCAGGGTTATTTGAGGAAATATGGAGTTAGGGGGATAAAATTCATAGACCACTATCCTTTCCATTACCTGTTCTTTTTCATCAATTTTATAGGTATAAAGCTTTTTATTTTCAAGGTCGACAATAGCTCTTTCTTCAAGTTCAACAGTAGGACGCGATAAAAGAATCTGCTGGTAAATCTTTTTGTATCTCTGGTTACACCAGGGAGTGAGAAAAGCAGAAAATCCAAGAGAGACAAGAGTAAGGATCGCTGCAAAAAGTAACACGGGGGCCTCAATCCGGAAGAGATTTACTCCCGAACTTCTTAAGGCGGTAATTTCTCCATCAGCGCTCAGACGACCAAAACTTAACAGGATAGAAAAAAGGAGTGATACAGGAATCACAATATCAAAGAAAGAAGGAAGAGAAAATGCAATCATCTGCACCACTTTAAAAGGAGGAGCATTTTCAGTGAAGATGAGTTCGGTTAAATCAAAAATGATTCCTATGAAAAGTATAAAATTGAAAAAGAGAAAGCCAAAGAGAAAGGGCCACAACGTTTCTCGCAGAACATACCTTTGAATTATCTTCATTAATGGTTATTTATAAACCTTTTGAGGATGAAAAACTTTTGTTCCGACAACTTCCAGTCCACCTTGTGGATTTATTCTTCTAAAAAAACAAGAGTAATACCCGGTGTGGCATGCCCCCTGGATCTGTTCGACCTCGATTAAAAGAGCATCCCCATCACAATCTAAGTAGATCTCTTTTACCAGCTGGTAGTGACCAGAGGTTTCTCCCTTCAGCCACAGCCTTTTTCTGGAACGACTCCAAAAATGAACTTTACCTGTAGTCATGGTTTTTTCCAATGCTTCCTTGTTCATCCACCCGAGCATCAGGACCTTTTTGGTCTTAATTTCCTGTATGATTACGGGAACAAGACCCTGAGAGTTAAACTTTATGTTTTTAAAAATCTCCATTTTCTTTTTCTCCTGCTACTTTTATAGCCTCTTTTAGTTTAATGGTTCCCTCGTAGAGCGCTTTTCCTACTATTACTCCTTTTACTTTCTCTTTGCTAATCTCCTTTATTTTTTTTATATCTTCAACCGTCGAGATTCCTCCCGCCACCATCAAATTTGATGAAAGCTTTCTTGTAAAATGCTCAATAAAAGCGATATTTATCCCTTCTAGTGTTCCATCTCTTGTTATGTCGGTTAAGATGAAAGTGGCTATTCCAATGGGAGCTAATCGCCTAACCAGTTCTTCAGGTTTAACCCTTGTTTCAACCTCCCACCCTTTAATAGCTATCTTTCCTTGCTTGCAGTCAATAGCTACTATGATTTTTTCTCCAAATTCATCCACTGCCTTCTGGATAAATTTAAAAGATAAAGCTTTGGTCCCCAGAATAACGTAGTCTATGTCCCTTCTTAAGATTTCCCTTATTAATTTTATTTCACGAATTCCTCCCCCGTACTGGATGGGGATAGATGATATTTCTTTAATTTTTTCGGCAACCCCAAGATGTGTAGGGTATCCAGAAAAGGCTCCGTCTAAGTCAACAATGTGAAGGCGAGGAGCACCTTCTTCAACCCATTTTTTTGCTACAGCCACTGGCTCCCGGCTATAGATAATTTCCCTGTTTTTTTCCCCTCGCCATAAGCGAACACATTTGCCTCCTTTTAAATCGATGGCTGGAATTATCAACAAAGTGGCATCCTCTTAACTAATCTGGCTACCTCAGCTCCCAGGTTTTTACATTGGGATATTACTCTTTCATCCGGATTTTCTATACTTACTGGTCCGTAATGATCACCACTCGGATTTCCTTTTACTATCATTCCATGGATAAGCATCATCTGTAAAATAGCAAGCACAGTAGTTTCATTTCCACCTCCGATCTGGGCCGAAGAAGAAAACGCTGCTCCTATTTTTCCATTTAATCTTCCGTGATATTTTACCGAACGATCGAAAAGCTCTTTGATAGGTGCAGCTGGAAGTCCATAATAACAGGGAGAACCCACAATTATACCATCCCAGCGTAAAAAATCTTCAGGTGTAGCCTCCTCTACTCTCTTTAATTCAACCTCTATGTTTTTAGATTTTACCCCTTCGCAAACAGCCCTGGCCATATTTTCCGTGTTTCCTGTACGAGAATAATAGATTACCCCGACCTTTGCCATGGGTTTTCCTCCTAAAATAATTTGGTTAATTCATCTTTAACTGAAGTAAAAATATGTATTTTTCTATTTTTAGTTAATATACTTACACCTTTCTCAGGTTCCACAACCTTCCCGATTTTTGTCAGAAGGATTCCCTTTTTGTCAAATATACTTTTTAATTTTTTAGCATTCACTGGAGTGGTGACAACAAGTAAGGCTCCTGACGCCAGAAGAGCTAAAGGATTGAGATTGTACAACCGGCAAAGAAGTTCTGTTTCTTTAAATACGGGGACTTTTTCCTCTTCTATTTGAATTCCTACTCGTGAGGCAGTAGCGATCTCCCATATCCCTGCCATCAATCCACCTTCAGTGAGATCATGTAGACAATGAACATCGGCATTTCTAAAAACAAGCTTCGCATCTTCAACTACACTTATACCAGGATTTTCTATGAAGTTCTCAATTCTATGAAGGATTTGAGAAGGTACTTTATCCTTGAGTTCCTTCTTTTTTTCCTGATAAATCACATGTGTTCCCTCAATAGCTAAACCTTTGGTCAATAAAACGACATCACCGATTTTTGCATCTTTGTTACTTACAGGTTTATTGCTCTCTAATTGACCAATCATATGTCCTATGACAACTGGTCTTTTTACAGAAGAGGTAACCTCTGTGTGACCACCTACCAGATTTATTCCGAGTTTTTCGCAGCTTCTTTTTAAAGAGGAAAAAAATTTATCCAGAAATGCCTTTTTTTCATCAGGAGGAAGAAGAATACTCACCAGAAACCACCGGGGAATGCCTCCCATACAGGCAATATCATTAGCATTGATGTTTGTTACATACCATCCTGCATTTTGGGAGGTGAAAGTTATGGGGTCGGTTTTAACAACTATATGTCTTTTCCCGATGTTGATTACTGCGGCATCTTCGCCAATTCCTGGTCCCACTATAACTGAGTCATCAAGGGAAAGCAGGGAGAAAAATTTTTGAAGTATCTCCGGATCCACTTTTCCCGGTTCAAGATATGAGTCGGCGTCTCTCTTCATCATAAGATTTTTATATCATAGAACAAAAAGGCCAAAAAGGCAAGACTGTTGACTATTTATGAGAAAAATGTATGCTTAGGCAAAAATAGAGGAACTACTTATGATACCTTTGAAAGATACCATTTCTTCCCGAACTTATCCCTATGTAAATATCACTCTTATTTTACTTAATTTTGGGTTGTTTTTTTATGAACTTTCTCTGGGGCGCGAGCTGGGGAGATTTATTTACACTTATGGACTTATTCCGAGACGGTTTTTTCTTTATGCCTATCAAGAAAGTGGCCTTGGAGCCCGTTATCTACCTTTTCTTACTTCCTTGTTTCTCCATGCCGGTTGGGTTCACCTTCTGGGAAACATGCTTTTTTTATGGATATTTGGGGACAACGTTGAGGACAGAATGGGACACTTTAAGTATCTGATTTTTTATCTTTTGTGTGGGTTTTGTGCAGGTCTTGTCCATCTTTATCTCAATCCCAACTCTCCTGTACCTGCAGTTGGTGCAAGTGGTGCCATATCAGGTGTTATGGGAGCCTACTTCATTCTCTTTCCGCACTCTCGTATTATTACGCTTGTCCCGATGTTTTTCTTCTTGACTTTTGTAGAAATACCAGTTTTTTTCTTTATTGGAATATGGTTTTTATTTCAACTTTTCAGTGGAACTGTATCTCTTATGTTTAGAACAGCTATAAGAGGTGGTGTTGCCTGGTGGGCTCATATAGGAGGTTTTCTTGCGGGTATGATACTGGTTTTTGTATTTGCCAGAAGAAGGCCCCGTCGCCGTTTTTACTATCGCTGGTAAAAACTGTCCCAATGTCAGGATTTCACATTTGACAGCAGTGCACATTTTTGTTACCTTAAGAAAAAACTTTAGCTTATGGTGGTTGAGAGTCACCTTATTCGTGTTTTAAGAAATAGGAATTTTTTTGCTCTTTGGATTGGTCAGATTATTTCTCAGTTTGGAGACCGTCTTGCTCAAATGGGACTGGTGGGTATCTATCTTCAGGAAACACGTGGTGTTTCTGTGGCCAATTCTGTCCCGCTAATTCGGAACCTTTTTTTCTTTTCCACTTTACCCATCCTGGTTTTTAGTCCAATAGCGGGAGTCTATATAGATAGGTGGAAGAGAAAAAATGTGCTGGTTTTGACCGATCTTTTGCGTGCCGGATTGATTCTCCTTATTCCCCTTTTTAGACAATACACAAAAGATATGAGCTTTATATATTTAGTGATCTTTCTTGTCTTTGCTGTTACCTGTTTTTTTACTCCAGCAAAATCAGCCTTTATCCCTGAACTGGTTAAAAAGAAACAACTTCTGGCTGCTAATTCTCTTTCTAACATAACTCGAATACTGGCCATGATTGGTGGTGTAAGTATAGGGGGTCTGATTGTTGCCCGACTGGGGGTAACCTCCAGTTTTGTGTTAGATTCTCTTAGTTTTGTTGTCTCAGGATTTGCTATACTTTTCATCCGTATTGAGGAAAATCCTGGAGCACCAAAAAACAAAAGTCCGGGTCTAATTGCAAAAATAGGCAAGGAAATTCTGCAGGGTTTACTTTTTATTAAAGAGGAAAGGAGAATACTTTTTCTGGCAGTTACACTGGTTATTTTAATGGGTGCAAGTGGTCTTGCTTATGTTCTGGTAACCGTGCTGGTTACCAGAGAATTAGGAATGGGAACTTTTGGGCTGGGAATTGTGGCATCAACTTTAGGAATTGGAATGATAGGAGGTTCACTTATCTATGGACACATGGGAACAAACTTGCCTAAGGAGACTGTTATTCTTGTTAGTACATTGATAGCCGGGATTTCGGCTTTAATTTTGAGCGGGATTAAATCAATAGTCTGGCTGGCAACAGGGATATTTCTGGTGGGATTTGTGGCCTCTATAATAATGGTTGCTACTCACACTCTTACTCAGGAGGTTACTCCTAACAAACTAAGAGGCAGGGTATTTTCCGGGCTTGAGATCGTAATAAATGCTTCTTTTCTGGTATTTGTCTGGATGGCTGGAGTTTTAGGTAGCAAATATTCTCTTTCTATGATATTTTACGGAACAGGAGCTATTCTTGTCCTCTATTCCAGTCTTTTCCTTTTAGTAAAACTTATAAGAAGAGATGCGGGAGATGCTTCTCTTCATCTTATATAAGCTGGGAGAGTTTCTTTCCTGTTATTTACCATCTCAACTGGCTTACTGGATAGCGGAAATAATTGCTGACTTATGTTTCTTTTTTCCGCTTGGCAAACATAAAATCTACAAGGAAGCGGTTCTTCACAATCTTAAGATTATAGAGTATAATAATACCCTTTATGGCAGAAGAGTTTTTCGCCATTTTGCCTATTATCTAAGGGAATTTCTCTGGTTGGCAAAAATTAGTAAAAAAAAGTTTTTTAGAGAAACTATCCCTGTAGGTGTAGAGAATCTTGAAGCGGCACTGAGTTTTGGAAAAGGGGTTCTTCTTTTATCTGCTCATTTTGGTAACTGGGAATGGGGGGGTATAGCTTTAGCTTGCTGTGGCTACAGAATGTGTTTTTTTGTGAGACCTCACAAAAACGTTTATACAGATCGTCTGTTTAACAGTTTGCGGGAAAAAAAGGGTGTGAGAGTTATTCCAATTTCCAATTTGAAACAGGTTATAGGATCTTTGAGGCAAAATAAAGTGGTAGGTATTCTTTGTGATGAGGGAAACAAGGGGATTGAGGTTAACATTTGTGGCAAAAAGCTCACACTGGCCTCTGGTCCTTTTAAAATGGCGTATAAACTCCAGGCAGTAGTTGCACCCGCTTTTATGATTAGAGACAAAAAGACCCGCAAACAAAAAGGAATAGTGGAGCCACCAATTTTATTGGATCGCAGTTTAAGCATGGAAGAAAGTGTTAAAAAGGCAGCCAATGAGTTTGCCCGGATCATGGAGGATTATTTGAGGTTTTATCCAGGTCACTGGCTTTTACTGGAGAGAAAATTTTTTTCTTAATGGATAATATCGAAAATGAATTCCCAAAGGCAAGATCTGAGAATTTTACTTTTATATGTTGGCGATGTTTCTGGACATAGACAGGGTGCGCGGGCCATTAAACAGGCTTTTCAGAAGGATTATCCCTGGATCAAGGTTAAGGAAGTTAATATATTCCGTCACGGAAATCCTTTTATTCGATGTAGCCTTGATAGTCTCTATTATGCCTTGATAAAACTTACTCCCTGGTTCTGGGATATAATATGGGATAGCAAAGAGGTTTACTGGTTGACCTATCTATTGAGATATCTACTTTATAGAATGAACTATCACAGATTGTATCGAGAGGTAATAAAGCCTTTTGATCCTCAGGTAGTTGTATGTACTCACTCTTTGTCCTGTGCCATTTCTTCAACAATAAAGTCAGAGAAAAACCTGAACTTTTTACTTGTAGCTGTACCTACCGATTTTTATTTAAACCCATACTGGTTTTACAAAAATGTTGACATGTATTTTTTACCTCAAAATAGTTTAAGTTTTGAAAGGTTAAAACGAAAAATTTCTGTGGAAAAACTGCAGGTAACAGGCATTCCTGTGTCTCTTGAATTTTTAAAATCCAAGGATAAACTTTATCTTAGAAATAAGTGGAAGATTAGGGACGATCTTTTCACTATCTTAATTATGGGAGGAGGTCAGGGCTTAGGAGATATGAAGGAAATTGTACTGGCTCTGCAAGAAGTTTCTTTTCCTGTCCAGGTTGTGGTTGTTACAGGAACAAACAGGAGTTTAAAACGGAACCTTTCTAAACTGAGCTTCAAATTAAATTTCCCTTTTCGAGTTTTAGGTTATGTCAGAGAAATAGATGAGTTGATGGAGATATCGGATCTTTTGATCACCAAACCGGGAGGATTAACAACTGCTGAGGCTTTGAGCAAAGGTCTTCCCATGATTGTAATGGATTCCATTGCCGGCCAGGAAAGAAGAAATAAAAAATTACTCCTGGAGAAAGGTCTTGCTTTTGACTTAGAGGATCCAAAGTATTTAATAGCTCTACTTGAAAAATTTATGGACGGTGGTTTTGATAGAAAAATCTGGAGTAGCAGAGCTAAAGAGCTGGCAAGACCTCAGGCCTCACGAGAAATTGTAAATAAAATAATGGAAATGTTAAGAGAAAAAGGTGTTTAAGATGCAGTGGATGGAAATAGCTCCAAAGGATACCCGTTATATCTATCCTACAGGTAGAATAAGGGGTTTGGAAAAGTATTTATTTAAAGGAACAGATTATATGCGGATTAGAGAAGGAAAAAGTTTAGAGGAGAGTTTTCAAATTTTATTACGCTTTTACCCTTATTCTGATTCAATGAAAGTTTGTGAGAGTGCCGGAGATTTTGAAAGGGGTCTTGAAGAAGAATGGAAAAGAACCTATTTTGAGCTACGGAGTTTTGCTCCAGAAAAGGAGCTTGTTGATGTTTTCTGGCTGGACCAGGATTTTCACAACATTAAAGTGCTTTTTAAAATTAAAACCGGACAAATGGACATGAGTTTAGCTGATATTTATCTTTCTGCTACAGGCACTACAGATCCGAATTTGCTAAAAGACGCTGTGTTTAAGGAGGATTTTTTTAACCTGTCGGAATTTTTTAAAGAATTGATGAGAGAAGTCCATGTTCTTGTGGAAAAGAAGTCATCCTCAAGGGAAATAGATATTTTTCTGGATAAAAGATACTATCAGTATCTATTTAATTTGTTAACAAGCTTTGATGATACCTTTTTAAGGGAACTGGTGGAAAAGATTATCGACATTTACAATATAGAAACTTGTCTTAGGATCAAATTATGGAATAGAGAAGATGCAAGAGAAATTATTACACAATCTGTAGTTGAAGGGGGTGGTATTTCAACCGTGGAACTTACTTCAATCGCTGAGGGACCAGTAGAATCTTTACTTGATTGTTTAAAGGGGACCGGGTATGCTGCGTTTTTACAGAAAATATTGGAGGAGTGGAAAGAGGAAGGCAGTTTATTTAAAATTGAAGACATGAAGAAAAATGTTCTGCTTGATTTTACCCATCGAGGTTTTTATGTGACCTATGGGAGAGAACCCTTGATAAACTACATCTGGCAGAAAAAATGGGAAATCAATAATTTAAGAGCAATTCTTCGCGCCAAAAAGGCGGCTCTTTCTTTAGAGGAAATGGAAAAAATGGGAGTTTAAGTTTGATTTAATATCGGGGTCGGTAATTTGGGCACTTTCTGGCATTGGGACGCTCGGGGTTTCTGCAGGATCTGTAATCTAAAAGACAACTATCACAGAGATAACTATTTTCATCACCAAGATTTTTTATATAAATCATGAAAGTTTTCCATTTTTTCTTTAATTTTTCTTTCAGCTTTATCTTTTTCATGCTAATAGTATAAGAAAATTTGATGAATTAGTCAAGGAGGGGATATGGCAAAGGTTCTCATAATTAGTGATAAAGATGTTTCTCTTCCTTTTAGGGCAATGGGAATAGAGACAAGTCTGGTTCAAAATGCAGAAGAAGGTAAAAAAGCACTTCTTGAGGCTGTAAATAAGGGCTACGGAATAATATTTCTGGTAGAATCCATTGCCCGGGATCTTCTTAATATCATTGATCAAATAACCGAAAATAGAAATTTACCTGTTATAACCATAATACCTGGTTTTGGTCGGGAGGTTTCAAAAGCTGCTGAAGAGAGACTGCGTCAACTCATAAAAAAGGCTGTAGGAATTGAATTACCAGAATAAAGAAATAATCAGGTGGGGAGAGGTAGTATTGCAGAAAAATCATGCTTATCGTAGCCTTGTAAAGCGCCGGGACCTGGTGCTTTTTAGAGTTCAAATAAAAGAGAGTGATCTTCTTGTCCTTGCTGATAAGAATCTTTCACGTCAGACTGAAGAAGCTCTTTTGAAGTACAGGGAACATATTGAGCGTTACATCTATTATAATCCATTATTTAAAGAGACTTTTGAACCATATCCGGTTGATGAGAAGATGCCCTCTATTGTAAGGGCTATGTGTGAGGCATCTCAAAAAGCAGGAGTTGGTCCTATGGCAGCAGTAGCAGGTGCAATAGCTGAGTTTGTAGGTAGAGATTTACTTGACTACTGCAGACAGGTAATCGTGGAAAATGGAGGAGATATATTTATGAAAATAGATAAAGAAAGAAAGGTGGGAGTATATGCTGGAGATTCTCCTCTGAGTGGACGAATAGCCTTGCAGATAACCCCCCAAGAAACACCTATAGGAATTTGCTGCTCTGCAGGAACATTCGGACATTCTGTTAGTTTAGGAAAAGCGGATGCAGTGGTTATTATCTCATCCTCGGCAAGTTTAGCCGATGCGGTGGCTACGGCTGTGGGAAACTTAATACAAGACGAAAAGGATATACCAAAGGGTCTGGAATTTTTAAAAGAAATCCCGGAGGTAAAAGGGGGTCTGATAATTAAGGGTAGAAAAATGGGGGCCTGGGGAAAATTAAACATCGTCAGAGGTTGTTGAAAATGCGAAAATCAAAAATTGTACAGAAGGAATTTTCCTTTTTAAGATCTCCGGAAGGAAAGAGGATATTAAAGCTACTTACTATCTCTATTTTGGTTATAATGGTTATTGTGGTGGGAGTTTTTTTGTATGTAACCGATGTCAACCGAAAGACTTACGAAAAGTTCGTGAGGGCGCGTAGTCTTTACCTTCAAGCGAAAGCTACCGCCGAAGAAGAAAAATTAACAAAGCTTCGAGAAGCTGTATCTCTCTTTGAAGAGGTAACTAAACAAAAGACATGGTGGGGTAATAAAGAAGAGGCTCTTTTTTATCTTGCCAGTTGTTTGCATGAACTGGGAGATGATGAAAGAAGTATCTCGATTTTACAGGAATTTGAAAAAAAATTCTCCCGGAGTTATTTTTCCCCATGGGTTAAGTTAAAACTCGGTTTGCTTTATGAAAACAAAAAAGATTACCGAAAAGCCGAAGAGATTTATCAGGAAATTGTGGAAAAATTTGGTCAAAGTTCCGTTGCTCCTGAAGCTCTCTTAGGACAGGCAAGGTGCAAAGAGTCTCAGGGTAACTATGAAGAAGCCCGGAAACTGTACAGTCTTCTTATTTCTCGTTATCCGTTGTCCTCACAGGCCATCCTGGGAGAAGCTAAACTTCAGCAGCTTACCCTCCAGGAAAAGAAGGGTTGACAAACCTTCCTAAATTCATAGGATTATTATACTCTTATAAATTCAGATACCCCTAAGGAGGGAGAGGTGTTTACAGCCCTACAGTTAACACAGGTTTTTCCTTTACTTATTTCAGATAAGAGGAGAAAAAAGAAAAAAATAAACAAGCATAAAAGAAAGAAAAGAAGAAGAGCCAATAGACATAAGAACAAATAAGGCAAGCTAATGAAAGTTAGAGTTCGTTTTGCCCCGAGTCCAACCGGAGAACTGCACATAGGGGGGGTTCGGACTGCTTTGTTTAACTGGCTTTTTGCCAGAAACCAAAAAGGAAAATTTATACTTCGAATAGAAGATACAGATTTTTTACGATCTCGGGAAAATTTTACCACCTCGATAATTGAAAATCTTAAATGGCTGGGATTGGACTGGGATGAAGGACCTGAGGTGGGAGGAGAGTATGGACCTTATTATCAATCTGAGAGATTGTCGATTTACAAGGAATACGCCGAACTTCTACTAAGACAGGGGAAGGCTTATCTTTGTTACTGTACCACTGGAGAACTTGAAGCTAAAAAAAAGGAAATGCAAAAGGCGGGAAAACCTCCTCTTTATGATGGAAAATGTCGCAATTTAACCATTCATCAGAGAGAAAAGTTTGAGAGAGAAGGTAGGGTTCCTGCTGTTCGGTTTAAGGTGGAAGGTGCGGGTGAACTTAAGGTTAGAGATCTTCTTCGGGGTGAGGTTAAATTTGACAGAAAAATACTGGGTGACTTCATTATACTCAAATCAGACGGGACGCCTACTTTTAACTTTGCCAATGTGATTGATGATTCTTTGATGAAAATAACACATGTTATAAGAGGAGATGACCATCTTTCCAATACCCCGAGGCAGCTGTTAATATATGAGGCTTTGGGCTTTTCAATTCCATTGTATGCTCATATACCTATGATCTTGGGAAAGGATGGTGCCAAACTTAGTAAACGACACGGAGCAACCTCCATTACTTACTATCGAGAGAAAGGGTATCTTCCCTGGGCAGTGGTAAACTATTTGGCCCTATTAGGATGGTCAACTCCTGACAGTCAACAGTTCTTCAGTCAAGAAGAGCTAATCGATAAATTTTCTCTGGATAGAGTGAATAAAAGTCCGGCTATATTTGATCCCCAAAAATTGGAATGGATGAATGCCGAGTACATAAGGAAATTGTCTAAAGAAGAGCTTACAAAACTTATAATTCCTTACCTGAGAAAAAAGGGATGGATTGGAGAAGAAATAGATGATGCAACTTACAGAAAGGTGGGCCGTATTGCTGAACTGGAAAGAGATAGATTGAGGGTATTGTCTGACATTGTAGAATTTGCAGATTTTTTCTTTGACAAAGATTACACCTACGAGTCTAAAGCTGTAGAGAAAAGATTAAAAGAAGACCACGTTCCTGGTTTGCTGGAAAGAATAAAATTAGAAGTTAAAAGGATGGAGCATTTTAGTGAACTGGAACTTGAGAAGCTACTCCGTAAATTATCCGAGGAGTTTTCTCTCTCTACAAGTAAGATCTTTCATCCTTTAAGAGTGGCTTTAACAGGAAGAATGAAGGGACCAGGACTTTTCGAGCTGGCAGCAGTTTTAGGAAAAGATGAAGTCATTCGGAGGATAGACAGAACCTTAGATTTGTTAAATAAACAAAAGGTAAAAAGCTCAACTTGAAGAGCAAGATGGGGGATCGTCTAATGGTAGGACGCCAGACTCTGGATCTGGTAGTGGAGGTTCGAATCCTCCTCCCCCAGCCAGCTGGCGCCATCGTCTAGGGGACCAGGATAGATGGTTCTCAGCCATCAGACCGGGGTTCGAATCCCCGTGGCGCCATCTAAAAATATTCAACTAAAAAGGACTTTCCGGGAATTTCATGCTCCCGGAAAGTCCTTATAATAAGTTAAACAAGGGAGATCGTAATGAAAACATATATCCCCAGCAAGGAGGAAATTTCACGTAAGTGGTGGTTGGTTGATGCTAAAGGAAAAATTTTGGGAAGATTGGCTACCGAAATAGCCAAACTCCTCATGGGAAAAGATAAACCGGAGTATACTCCTCATCTTGATATGGGAGACTTTGTGGTGGTTATAAATGCTCATAAAGTTAGAGTTACCGGAGGAAAAGAAAAGAAAAAGATCTACTATCATCATTCTGGATATCCAGGAGGATTAAAACAGAGAACATTTGAGGAGCTGATGGAAAGAAACCCGGAAGAGATCATCTGGAGAGCTGTAAAAGGAATGCTACCTAAGAATAAACTGAGGAAAAAGAGATTAAAGAGATTGAAGATTTATGCGGATGAAAACCATTCTCATGCAGCACAAAAACCTGAACTCCTTAATATTTAATTTTGGTGTTGAAAATGGCCCTAAAGGAAAAGATTGAAGAAGCCGTAGGTTACATTCAGAATGTTCGAGAATTTACACCGCAGGTGGGTATAATTTTAGGAACAGGTCTCGGAAAATTGGCCGAACGCATTCAGGATAAAACAATTATTCCTTATACCAAGATTCCCCACTTTGCTTATTCAACGGCACCCGGACATGCTGGTAATCTTCTTTTGGGTAAGATCGGTAACAAACACGTGGTGGCCATGCAGGGTAGATTTCATCTTTATGAAGGGTATTCTCCTCAGGAAGTCACTTTTCCGATAAGAGTGATGAAAGCTTTGGGAATCGAAATTTTGATAGAATCCAATGCAGCAGGAGGTATGAACAGAAATTTTAAGCCCGGCGATATAATGATTATTACCGATCATATTAATTTTACGGGAATCAATCCTCTGATAGGTCCAAACGATGAGACCATAGGGCCACGTTTTCCTGATATGTCTGAGCCCTATGATAATAAGTTGATTGAGCTAACAGAGAGGATTGCTCTGGAAGAAGGTATTAGATGTCATCGGGGGGTTTATATAGGAGTTACCGGACCAAACTTTGAAACAAGGGCAGAATATAGATTTTTTCATTTAATAGGTGCAGATGCGGTGGGCATGTCAACTGTAGCTGAAGTTATCGTGGCAAAACACTGTGGATTGAGAGTGTTGGGGATAAGCTGTATCACCGATATGTGTATTCCTGACCGGTTAGAGCCGGTAGATTTTAAAAAGGTGATTGAAGTAGCAAGTAAAGCTGAGCCAAAAATCACACGTTTAGTTGAAAGAGTAGTAAAAGAGATGTGAAGAAAATGGACTACAGTAAAACACTCAATTTACCCAGAACAAAATTTCCCATGCGTGCTAATCTTCCACAGAGGGAGCCCGAAATTTTGAAATTCTGGGAAGAAAGGCAAATTTACGCAAAGATGAGAAAACTCAGAAAAGGCGGTCCCAAATTTATCCTTCATGATGGTCCTCCTTATGCCAATGGGGATATTCATCTTGGACAGGCCTTTAATAAGGTTCTTAAAGACATAATAGTAAAATACAAAACACTGGCAGGTTATGATAGCCCTTTTGTTCCTGGCTGGGACTGTCATGGACTTCCCGTAGAATATCAACTGTTTAAGAAATTAGGAATTAAAAAACAGGACATTTCCTGTGTTGATTTCCGAAAAAAGGCCAGAGATTTCGCTTTTTATTTTGTTAAAAAACAGAGAGAGCAGTTTAAAAGACTCGGAGTCTTTGGACGCTGGGAAAAACCATATCTTACCATGGATCCCGTTTATGAAAGTAAAATTGTGGACTGTTTTGGAGAACTGGCCAGAAAAGGATACATTTATCGTCGTTTAAAACCAATTTACTGGTGTTTTACCTGTCAGACGGCTTTAGCTGAAGCCGAGATTGAATACAGGATTAAACAGTCACCCTCCATATATGTTAAATTTCCCCTGATAAAGGACAAATTGCCATTTCCAACCCAGGAGGATATTTACATTCTCATATGGACCACGACTCCCTGGACTCTTCCTGCTAATCAGGCTGTAGCCGTTCATCCTGAGGTAGAATATGTCCTGGTTCAAGTTAATGGGGAGTTAGTTCTGGTGGCAAACAATTGCCTGAAGAATCTTCCAGGCATAGATAATTCTAAAAAATCAGAAGTAGTTGCCCGTTTCCCAGGGAAAGTTTTACAGGGAAGTAAATATAAAAGACCTTTTTGTGTAGAGGAGGGAAAAGTTCTCCTTGCTGATTTTGTAAATGTTGAGGAAGGAACTGGGTGTGTTCATATTGCTCCCGGTCATGGGGAAGAAGATTATTTCTTAGGGTTGCAAAATGACCTGCCCATTTTTTCACCCGTCGACAGGGAAGGAAAATTTACCTCTGAAGTTAAGGAGCTGGAAGGTATTCAAGTTTTTGAGGCCAATGATTTAATCCAGGAAAAGTTAATAAAAAAGGGTATTCTTTTCTATCAGGAGACTATCTCTCACTCTTATCCTCATTGTTGGAGATGTGGTAATCCGGTAATATTCAGAGCTACCCCCCAGTGGTTTTTATTGATTGATGAAAATAATCTTAGAAAAAAAACTACAGAAGCTATAACTTCTCAGGTGGACTGGATACCTCATCGTTCACGTAGCAGAATTGAAAGCATGGTGGAAGAGAGACCAGACTGGTGTTTATCTCGACAGAGGTACTGGGGTGTCGGGATTCCTGCAATTTACTGTCGCATTTGTGCAAAACCAATCCTGGATAAACAGGTTATAGATAGGGTGAGGGAGTGGGTTCTCAAAGAAGGCTCTGATGTCTGGTTTGAGAAAGACGCCGAGTTTTTCCTGCCACCAGAATTTAAGTGTCCGTATTGTGGTGGGTCAGACTTCAGGAAAGAAGAAGATATAGTAGATGTGTGGTTTGAATCAGGGGTTTCGCATGAGGCGGTTTTGACTCAGGAAAAAGAACTTAATGATCCAGCTGATCTTTATTTAGAAGGTTCGGATCAGCATCGAGGATGGTTTCAAACCTCACTTCTTACTTCTATGGCTTTAAAAGATAGGCCCCCTTACAAAAAAGTTCTCACTCACGGTTTTATAGTAGATGCCGAGGGCAGGAAAATGTCAAAATCTCTTGGAAATGTTGTTGATCCTCAAGAGATTGTTAAAAAGTACGGAGCCGAAATTTTGAGATTATGGGTCTCACTTGAAGATTATGGTGAAGACATTCGTATTTCCTCTCAGATATTAAACTATGCGGTGGAAGTTTATCGAAGGATGAGAAATTCGTATCGTTTCATATTGGGAAATCTTTACGATTATTCTTATCCTGAAAATAATTTATCTTATGACAGATTACGAGAAGTCGACAAATGGATATTGTCTAAACTGCAAGGGATAATAGAGAAAGTTACGGTCTGTTACGAGAACTTTAAATTTCACGAAGCAATAAGACACCTTTACAATTTTGCTAACAATTACTTAAGTGCCTTTTATTTTGACATCCTGAAAGACAGGCTTTATACTTTCCCTCCTGATTCTACCCCGAGAAGAGCAGCTCAAACGACCCTGTTTCAGATTTTGGATGTTCTGGTGAGGATTGCAAGTCCGATTCTCTCTTTTACCAGTGAAGAGGTATGGAATTATATGAAAGCTATTCGGAAAGATAATAAGGAAAGCGTATTCCTTTCCTCCTGGCCCCAGGTGGATAATAATATTAAAAACTTAGAACTTGAACAAAGATGGGATAAGATAATGCAGATAAGGCAAGAGGTTTTGAAAAAAATGGAAGATTCGCGTCAGGCAGGTGTAATATCTTCTTCTCTTGAAGCAAGGTTAATAATTGAAGTTCCCTCTTCAACTCTAAAGATTTTAAGTGGATTTGACCTTTCTGAATTAAAAGAAATCTTTATAGTTTCCCAAATAGAGCTAAGGGAAAACTCCACTTTACAGGTTAAAGTGAAGAGGGCTGAGGGGAAAAAATGTGTTCGTTGCTGGAATTACAGTACAAGAGTTGGAGAAAACAGAAAACATCCTCTTTTATGTGAGAGATGCTGGAAAGTTGTAGAAAGAACCTAACTTTTGTAATTTTAACTATCGTTCTTTTTTTGACCGATCAAGTTAGCAAAGAAATGGCCACACTCATTTTAAAATCAGAAGACTCCCACCCTCTGGTAGATACCTTTTTTAATTTCGTATTTATAAAAAATCAAGGACTCATTTTTGGATTTTTTTCTTCTTCCAGATATTTTTCCATTTCTTTTAATATTTTTCTCCTGGGCGCTCTCATAGTCTTCTGGCTATTTTATCTTAAGAGGAGGATTTTTATCTTTTTCTCTTTTATTTTGGCAGGACTAAGTGGAAATCTATGGGACAGAATTTTTAGAGGAGGAGTGGTAGATTTCATTGATTTAAAATTCTGGCCAGTATTTAATTTAGCTGATTGTTATATATTAATCGGGATTATTTTGCTTGCCCTTTTCATGGTAAAAAGAGATAAACAATGCATCCTGTAATTTTACGTTTACCCTGGTTTACAGTTTACAGTTATGGTGTTTTTGTTGCTATTGGTTTCTCCATGGCTGCAATTTACTTTTTACACAGCCTACGATCTACGTTTATTCCTGAAAAAATAATAACTAATATGATTGCAGGTATAATTGTCATATCACTTCTGGCAAGTAGATTTTTTTATGTTTTAATGAATTTGGATTACTATTTTACTCGGCCCGAAAAAATCTTCTACATCTGGGAAGGAGGAATGGTTTTTTATGGAGGATTATTTGCGTCTATTTTGTTTTCCTTTTTTTACATTAAATTAAAAAATTTAGACCTGGGGAAAATCGGTGATTGTTCGGCGCCGGCTATAGCTCTTGGGATTAGTATTGGAAGAATCGGTTGTTTTTTAAATGGTTGTTGTTATGGAATACCTTCCCACTTCGGTTTTGTTTTTACTCCTGATTCTCCTGCTGGAAGAGTTTTTCCCGGTCAACGCCTTTTTCCGGTTCAGCTTTTGTCTTCGTTTAATCTTTTCATTATTTTTTTAATTTTGCATATTTTAAGAAAAAGAAAAAAAAGTTTTTCCAAATTGTTGCCTATTTTTTTGACACTTTATTCACTCCATCGTTTTTTTATCGAGTTTTTAAGAGGGGATACTCACTCCTTGGTTTGGGGGTTAACCTCATTTCAAATCATGAGTTTTTCTCTTTTAGCCATAAGCCTTATATGGTGGAGGAAAATGCATTTAATAACCTCTAATCAAAAATTTTCGCCCTTGCACTTTAAATTATAAGTCATGAAAAGTTCCGTTAAAATTTTAAGGATAGAAACCGATATGGAGGAAAAGAGGATTGATATTTTTTTAAAACAGGAATTTTCCGAGTTTTCCCGTAGTTTTATTCAAAAGTTAATTCAAAAGGGCGAAATAGTAGTTAATGAAAAGAAGGTAAAACCTTCTTATTTGCTTAAGAGAGGGGATACGATAAAAATTAATGTTCCTGTCATTCAGGATTCTTCTTTGATTCCTGAGGCTTTACCTTTAAATATAATATATGAAGACGAGTTTCTTTTGGTCATAAACAAGCCAGCTGGTATGCTTACTCATCCTGTTCGTCCAGGTCAAACGGGTACAATGGTAAATGCTTTGCTCTATCATTCTTCAAGACTCTCCGAGATTGGTAAGCCTCTTCGTCCCGGAATAGTACACCGACTGGACAAAGATACATCTGGAATAATAGTAGTTGCCAAGGATGATTACACACATCTTGCTCTTTCCATACAATTCAAGAAAAGAGAAGTGAAGAAGAAGTACAAAGCATTAGTCAGAGGTATTCCTCAGTTTCGAGAAGGTTTTATTGATCATAAAATCGCCAGTAGTTCAAGATGGGGAGTAAAAAGATTAAGCCAAGATCCTTTAGCAAAATATGCTATAACCAGATATAAACTATTGAAATCCTGGAATAGCAGGTGGTCTCTTTTGGAAATCTATCCTCTTACAGGGAGGACTCACCAAATTCGAGTACATTTAAGAACCTTAAATTGTTTCTTGATCGGGGACAGAATATATGGAGGAAAACCAGGCAGAGACTTTCCATTACCCGTGTCACGTGCACTTTTGCATGCAGAGTTTCTGGGATTTTTCCATCCGGAAAAGAAAAGATGGGTGGAATTTGAAGCATCTCTGCCTGAGGACATGTGTAAAGCAATAGATTATCTGGAGAAAAATTATGAAGCTACAAAATAAGGTGGCCATTGTTACGGGAGGTGCCCAGGGTATTGGCAAAGCTATCTGTCAGAGATTTGTTAAAGAAGGTGCCCGAGTTGGAATGTTTGATCTTAATGAACAGATGATAGAAAAAACTGTTCAAGAATTAAAAAACCTGCAGGGCAATGTTTTAGGTATAAAGGTTGACGTAAGCTCTTTTTCAGAAGTAAAAGAAGCTGTAAATAAAGTAATTGACATTTTTGGTCGTATTGATATATTGGTCAACAACGCTGGAATTACCTGTGACAGGCTCCTTGTCAGGATGAAAGAAGAAGAATGGGATAGTGTAATAAGAGTAAATCTCAAAAGTGCTTTTAACTTAATAAAGATAGTATCTCCTTTTATGCTGAAAAGAAAGTATGGTAGAATAATCAATATTTCCTCGATAATCGGGTTGCGAGGTAATGAAGGGCAGGCCAATTATGCGTCTTCAAAAGCTGGACTTATAGCTTTATCCAAGTCAGCGGCTCGAGAGTTTGGTAGAAGAGGTATTACAGTAAATGCGGTAGCACCTGGTTTTATCCAAACTTCAATGACCGAAAATCTACCGGAAAAAACCAGAGATGCTCTCGTTTCTAAAATTCCTCTCCGAAGAATAGGAAAGCCAGAAGAAGTAGCTTCATTGGTGACTTTCCTGGCTTCGGATGAAGCAGGCTATATTACCGGTGAAGTAATAAGAATTGATGGTGGTTTAGGAATGTAACAGATTATCAATGACAAAAGGAGGTAATGAAAATGACCAGAGATGAGATCTTAAAAAAAGTTAAAAAAATTACCAGCGAACAACTTGGCATTGATGAATCTCAAATAACCCCGGAGGCTAAGTTCGTTGATGATCTGGGGGCTGATTCACTTGATACGGTTGAGCTTGTAATGGCTTTGGAAGAGGAGTTTAATCTGGAAATTTCGGATGAGGAAGCAGAGAAGCTTACAACTGTTCAAAAGGTGATTGATTATATAGAGAGTCACTTAAAGTAGATAAGGAAAAGGTTATGGGTGGAAGGCGGGTCGTTGTTACTGGAGTAGGGGTTGTAAGTCCTGTTGGAGTGGGGATAAAAGAATTTGAAGAGGGGATATTTAATGGTAGAAATGGAATTGGGAAAATAACCCATTTTGACCCTTCCTCTTTTCGTTCTCAAATGGGAGGAGAAGTAAAAATTAAAATAGAAGATTACCTTTCACCAAGGGACATAAGGAGAATGGACAGGTTTACCCAGCTGGGTATGATTGCAGCAAGAGAAGCTATAGAAGGGTCAGGAATAGATTGTGATAGAGAAGATCCTCAAAGAATCGGTGTTCTGGTTGGTTCGGGAGTGGGAGGTCTGGAGACAATTGAGCGGGAAAAAACTGTACTTCTTCAGCGCGGCCCCCAGCGAGTAAGTCCCTTTTTAGTTCCCATGTTAATAACGGATATAACTTCAGCTTATATTTCCATAAAATACGGATTTACCGGGCCTAATCTTTCTATCTCCACAGCCTGTGCTACGGGAAACCATGCTATAGGGGAGGCCTTTAGAATAATACAGAGAGGGGAAGCGGATGTAATGATAGCAGGAGGTACAGAGGCAGCCATTACTCCTCTGGGACTGGCTGGATTTTGTTCCATGAGGGCGCTTTCCACCAGAAATGATGAACCTGAGAGAGCTTCTCGGCCATTTGATAGAGAGAGAGATGGTTTTGTTATGGGTGAAGGAGCGGGAATTCTCGTTCTGGAAGAACTCGAGAGAGCAAAGGAAAGAGGAGCTCCCATATGGGCGGAGATAGCAGGTTTCGGTATGAGTAGTGATGCCTACCATATCACCCAACCTGTGGAAGATGGTAAGGGGATAAAAATGGCCATGGAAATTTCTTTAAGGGATGCTAAAATTAATCCCGAGCAGGTAGATTATATAAATGCTCATGGAACTTCGACTCCTCTTAATGATAAGGTAGAAACCATAGCCATCAAATCTCTCTTTAAAGAAAAGGCTTATCGTATCCCGGTGAGTTCTACTAAATCAATGACTGGTCATTTGCTGGGTGCTACGGGAGGGGTGGAAATTATTGCCTGTATTCTTGCAATCCAGCGTCAGGTGATCCCTCCAACTATTAATTATGAATTTCCCGATCCTGAATGTGATCTTGACTATGTTCCTAATCAGGCTCGGGAAGCAAAGGTTAAGGTGGCCCTTTCTAATTCAATGGGTTTTGGAGGACACAATGCCGCTATTGTAGTGAAAAGATATGAGGGGTGACCTTTAAATTATGAAAGATGTTTCTCGAAAAGAAAAGCTAATCGAGTTTCAAAGAATAATTGGAGTAGAGTGGAAAAATATCAAGCTTTTAGATCAGGCATTGACTCATTCTTCTTATGCCAAATCAAATCCTGCTGAAATACTCAAGGATAATGAACGCATGGAATTTCTGGGTGATGCAGTCCTCGAGTTGGTGGTAGCCGACTACCTTTTTCAAAAGTATCCTGATCTAAGTGAAGGAGATTTATCAAGACTCAGAAGTGCTGTAGTTTCCGAAGAAAATCTGGCTAATAATGCTCGCAAGATAAAAATAGGTGATTATCTCCTGGTGGGCAAGGATCAAGAAGAGATTCGGTTTCAGGATGCTATGCTGGCCGATGCATACGAAGCAGTGGTGGGTGCTCTTTATCTGGATCGGGGACTCAGGATGACCAGGAAATTTATTTTAAATTCTCTTCTGGAGGAAGAGGATCTTCTGGGGCAAGTGCGTGATTTTAAATCTTTACTCCAAGAATATTCTCAATCAGTCTATAAGAAACTGCCTCGTTACCAGGTGGTTCAGGAAAAGGGACCGGATCACAAGAAGATGTTCAGGGTAAAGGTTAAGATTAACGGAAAGACTCTGGGAACTGGCTGGGGTTCGAGCAAGAAAAAAGCAGAGAAGATAGCTGCTGAGCGGGCCTGGAAAAAGATATCGGCCGGAGAGAAAAATGAACTCTCTGATGATTAGTCCTTCAGGTGTCAGAGGAATAGTGGGAAAGGGATTGACTCCTGAGGTTATATCTGAACTTGCAAGTGCTTTTGGAAGTCTAAGACCAGGGAAGATTTTAGTTGGTTATGATACACGAACTTCCAATCAGATGTTTAAATACGCAGTTTTCAGCGGGCTTTTATCTGTAGGTTGCCATGCCATTGATGTTGGTATTTGTCCCACTCCCTCGCTTCAGCTCATGGTTAAAGACACTGATGCAAAGGGAGGTATAGTGATTACCGGAAGTCACAATCCCGTAGAGTGGAATGCTTTAAAGTTTATTCGAGATGACGGGCTATTTCTTTATCCTGAAGAAGGAGAAGAGCTTATCAGATTATATAAGAGGGGTAATATACCAAGGGCAGGGTGGAATAAAATTGGTAAAGTTAGCTTTGATGATCAAGCAGTGGCACATCATTTGCAGAGTATTTTAAGAGTTGTAAATGTAAATGAAATTAGAAATAAAAAATTCAAAGTGGTTATCGATGCTTGTAATGGAGCAGCTTCTGTTATAAGTCCCGTTCTTCTGGAAAAATTAGGCTGTCAGGTAATCAGGTTGAACTGTAAGCCAGACGGTATTTTCCCTCGTCCACCGGAACCAGTTCCAGAGAATTTAGAAGAACTCTCTAAAGTTGTGAAAGAACATCAGGCAGACATCGGTTTTGCTCATGATGCGGATGCAGATCGATTGGTTTTAGTTTCCGAACAGGGAGAACCACTTTCTGAAGAATACACTCTGGCCATTGTTACCAGATTTGTTTTGAAGGAAAAGACAAAAGGACCTGTGGTAACTAACATTTGCACTTCCCAAACAGTGGAAGACGTGGTAAAAGAATTTGGTTGCCAAATTATAAGAACCAAGGTTGGGGATATACACGTTTCCCGAAAGATGAAAGATTGTGGAGCTGTTATCGGAGGGGAGGGAAATGGTGGAGTAATTTTTCCATCTCTTAACTATGCAAGAGATGGAATTGTCTCTATTGCCCTCATATTAAACTATCTGGCTGCAGAAAATAGAACAATTTCTTCGATATGTGAAGAATTACCTCGCTATTACATGATAAAGAAAAAAATTGAAAGCCAGGGATTTAATTTTGAGCTGCTAAAAGAAGAAGTAATCAAGAGATTTGAATCTGAAGATTTAGATTTTCTTGATGGAATGAAAATAAAGTTACCAAAAGGCTGGGTGCACATCAGACCTTCGGGTACAGAACCAGTTTTGCGACTGATAAGTGAGGCAGAGAATTCCGAAATAGCCGGGAAAAATCTTAAATGGGCTTTAGAGTTGATAGAAAGATTCAAGGGAGAAGGAAAATGAGAGTAATAATAGTTCCCGACTACGATGCTTTAACCGAAGAAGCAGCTCGAATAATAAAAAAGGAAATAGAAATAAAACCAGATCTTGTATTGGGTCTTGCCACAGGAACTACTCCGCTTGGAGTCTATAGAAAACTCATTCAGTTTCACCAGGAAGAGAGTCTCGATTTTTCCAAAGTAAGAACTTTTAATCTGGACGAATATGTTGGCCTTAGCCCCAAACATCCAATGAGTTATAATTATTTCATGTGGAACAATTTTTTTCGGTATATAAATATTAGAGAAGAAAATGTATATATTCCCCGCGGGGATATAAAAGATCTGCAGGCTCATTGCAGGTGGTATGAACAAAAGATTAAACAGGTAGGAGGGATTGACCTTCAACTTCTGGGGATTGGTAGAGATGGTCACATTGGCTTTAACGAGCCTGGTTCCTCTTTTGGCTCTCGAACCAGAATAAAGACGTTAACTCCAGAAACAATTGAAGACAACAGCAGATTTTTTAAAAATAAAGAAGAGGTACCAAAGTATGCCATAACTATGGGTATAAGAACTATTTACGAAGCCAAGCATTGCTTACTTCTTGCCTCTGGTAAGACTAAAGCCAGAGCAATTAGAGAGTGTATAGAAGGTCCCGTGTCTGCCTTTGTGCCAGCCTCTTTTCTACAATTCCACCCTCAAGTTACAGTTATATTGGACGAGCAGGCGGCAAGTGAACTTCAGAGAAAGGACTATTATAAACATAGTGAAAAGTTCCAGAGGCAACTTGAAGAGGATCTAAAATAAAAAATAGCTTTTCAAATTTTATGTTTTCCAGACCTTGACATTTTACTCCATCACATGTTAGAATATTACGGTAGACTAATTCAAGGAGATAAATATGGAAATGAGGAGTTTGCTGGAGAAAATGAAGCAGATAGGGGCATCCGATTTACATCTTGTAAGTGGTGTTCCTCCAACTTTCCGTGTGGATGGAGCTCTTCAGTTTTCTGAAGGAGATGAGATTTTAAAGCCAGAAGGAATAAAATCTTTGATATATTCTATGCTTGACTCAAAGCAGAGACTTCTGTTTGAAGAGAGAAAAGATCTGGATTTTTCTTACGGAATTTCTGGGATTGGCAGGTTTCGCGTTAATGTTCATTACCAGAGAGGTTCCATTGCGGCTTCTATAAGGCTTATCCCTTACAACATTCCTTCAATTAAGGAGTTAAATCTCCCTCCAGTTCTGGAAGAACTTTGTCTTAAAGATAGAGGACTTATACTGGTTACCGGACCTACAGGAAGCGGAAAATCTACCACTCTGGCTTCCATGATAGACATTATAAACAGCACAAGGCCTGTCCATATAATAATTATCGAAGACCCTATTGAGTATCTTCATTCTCATAAAAAAGGAGTGGTGGAACAAAGAGAAGTTGGTGGAGATACTCTTTCGTTTGCTACCTCGCTTAAATACTGTTTAAGACAGGATCCTGATGTCATAATGATAGGGGAAATGAGAGATCTTGAGACTATCTCTACCGCCATAACTGCTGCTGAGACGGGCCATTTAGTTATGGCCACACTACATACACCTGATGCACCAGGAGCTATTGACAGAATAATTGACGTTTTTCCACCCTACCAGCAATCCCAAATTAGACTGCAGCTTTCTACAACCCTGGTTGCGGTTATTGCTCAGACCCTTATCCCCAGGGCAAATGGTAAAGGGCGAGTTCCGGCCGTGGAGGTTCTAATTGGTACCCCGGCAGTAGGGAATTTGGTTCGGTCTGGTAAGTCTCATCAACTTTATAACATAATGCAGACAAGCGGACAAATAGGCATGCAAACTATGGATCAGTCCCTGATTAGTCTGGTGAAAAAGAAGCTAATAAGTCGTGAAGAAGCCCTCAGAAGGGCAAGGGATGTTCGTATGGTTGAGGAGGCCTTGCGTAGTGAATAGTATAAGTAAAAAAATTTTCTTTAGTAAAAGAGGAAAGTTTTATGCCCAAAAAGATACCCAGAGAACATCCCCTGAGCCGTTTGTTTATAGCATTAACAGAAAGAAGTTTTTATGAATATTTAGGACTATGTGACCCCTGGATCACTATTTATGTTTCAGATTTGCTGATAGAATTTACCCATGTGGACAATCTTTACAAGATTAAAGACTCACATGGTAAAAGACTGGAAGATGTAGGTGAGATGTTAGCTGAGTCTGATATTGTCTCTCGAGCTCGCTCCATGGAGAGAGAAAGAGAGGTTCGTAAGCATATCGGTGATTATACTCTCTTTTTCACTGGAATGTTTCCTGAGAGTTTAAGAAGGAGAGTCGGTCATATGTGGATCGACCATTTTCGTGAGTACGTCAAGACAGGAAGAGAATCTTATCGCATAGTCTCACAATTTGACTGGGGAGAGTACAGAAAGGAGGCACCTCTATTCAGAAGACTGGCAGAAAACTTCGACGTATGTGTTGTTGGTTTGAATTTTGTAAAAAGGGAACTGGAGAAAATGCAGGAGCCTGAGTATCTGAAAATTAAAAGGATTTTTTATTGATGGAGGTCAAGTTTTTTGCTGATTCCATGCTGGGGAAACTGGCCAGATGGTTGAGATTAATGGGATTTGACACCCGCTACAATTGCTCCATCTCCGACGAAGAACTTATCAAGATAGCTAAGAAGGAAAACAGGATAATTCTTACTAAAGACCGTGAAATGGTAAATAAAAATAAAAAGTACAGGGGTAATAATTTTATTTTTATAAGTGATTCAGACCCTGATCAACAAATTAAAACTGTAATCAAAAGTTTGAATCTAAATCCCTGGAAAGGACTTTTTTCTCGCTGTGTTTATTGTAATCATCTGGTGGAGAAAATAGAGGATGTCACCAAATTTAAAGACAAAATTCCTCCCTATGCCCTTGTCACCAGTCCTTCTTTTTACTACTGTCCTGTCTGTAACAGAGTTTATTGGGAGGGTTCCCACCACAAGAAAATAAAAGAGAAGATAAAAAATTTAATGAAGGAAGGATGAGGATAGGATATTATCTATGGTAAAATGATGAAAAAACTGCGAGGGATAATTCTTGATCTGGATGGTGTAGTGGTAAAAAGCAATCTTAATTTTCAGGAAATAAGCAAAAAGATATTTGGAAAAAGAAGGTTTCCTCTTCTGGAAAACATTTTGCAGATAGAAGACAGTTTCAGAAGAGAACATGCTTTAAAGATTTTGAAAAAATACGAAAACAAAGCTGCCTCAACGTGTTCTTTGAACGATGGTATGTATTTTTTATTTTCCCTTCTGAATAAATATGGAATAAAGAAAGGCCTTGTTACGAGGAATAATCGAGAATCGGTTTGTATAATACTGGAGAAATTCAAATTAGATTTTGATGCAATAGTTACAAGGGAAGATACACTTCCCAAACCAGCCAAAGAGCCCATAATTGTTGCCTGTAATAAAATGGGGTTAGTACCCCCAGAAGTAGTCGTTCTGGGTGACTATGAATTTGATATGGTGGCAGGAAAAAGCGCGGGTGCTTTTACTGTTTTACTAAAAAATCCTCTTCAGCCATATTCCCAATACGCTGACCGGGTGGTAACTTCAATTCAAGAATTCATAGATTTTTTGAAACCCCTTTTGGACACAAGATCACCTACATTTGAAACAACTTAAGGAAAAGCCTTACCTCTAAAGCCTCCAACTCTTAAAAATCTGCAGGTAAGCTATCTTGTTTGTCTTTTGACAAAGGGTAAAAAAATGCTACTTTTATAGATGGAGTTATTAATTTGAGGAGATAACTATATGAAATATCAAAAACTTCTGGAAATGGTTCAGAAATTACCCAGGTTTCCAGTATATAGAAATTCAACTCCCGTTTTGCACATAAATGGAGTAAGTCTTTCTGTTGAGGATGTGGTTAAGGCAGCCATAATTGGCGAGCTAAACATTTTACTGGTGGGAGAAAGAGGTGAGGGGAAAACCCAATTAATGGAGGATATTAATAAGAGTCTTTTTGGTGGCCGAGGAACTTATATTAGAGCAAGACCGGACATGAAAACCAGAGAACTTTATGAACTTTTTAACATTAAGGAACTAAAAAAAGAACTTTCTGCTGAAGTTAAGGCGCCTCTAACTCAAATTGACGAGATAAACCGTACTCCACCAATAGTTCAAAACGAATTTTTTCACATGTGTGATGGATATATCGAATACGAGGGAAGACCAATAACTCTTGGAGATGGTTTCCATATCACCATAGCTTCAGCTAATGTCAAAAATGAACGATATGGAGGAACTTTTGAGATGGATGATGCTATCCTGGATCGATTCTCTTTAGTTCTTAATATTGACCATTATCCTACCAGAGCCAGAGACGATCTGGAGATAATAACCTCCCCCTCGGGAAAAAACCCTAAATTGGTTCGTCCTCGAGCAGAAGATCACACTCAGGAAATAATTGAAATAAATAAAGAACTTACTAAAATGAGAGAGAAGTGTTTTGATGTTGATGCATACGTTGCTCTTCTTTATCTAAAAAGAGGACTTGATTTTTGTATTATCAAGGGAAGTAAAAGAATAATCTCTTATGCCATTCCTGCCGTATGCAAGCAGCGAAATTGCATGAGATTGAAGGAGGAAAGTTGCGGGTATGTCCGTCCTGTTTCTGAGCGAACAGCTGAAGCTATAGCTGCCTTAGCCCCTGCTTTGAGACTAATGGCTGACGCTAAAGTCGGAAAGGGTGAAGGAAAGGTTACCTACCGGGAGATACTGGAAGCATTTAGATTGGCTACTCCTTATGCAGGAATTTTGGATCTTGTATGGGTAAGAAATTTTTATTTTAGCAATCCTAACTTAGCTTTAAATGAACTGGTGGACAGAATTCAGAGAAAATTCCTGGAGAAAAAGGAGGAAGCTAAAGTAGCTTTGAATTTTGCTTTGAAAGGTAAACTGAATGATGATATTAGGGGACGTTTTACGGGAGAATGGAGATTTTTTACTGAAGTTTTGGAAGAAATAAATCTGGTGGGGAAAAAGATACCTCACCTGCTTCAAGAGTTGAAAAATGAAAAAATAACAGAGAACTATCCCTTTTTAAGAGCTCTGAAATGAGAATAGGAAAATATAAAAAATTCTTTGAAGTTCCCTTGAATAAACTTCCCTGGAGACTCCCTTTAAAAAAGGATCAAGAAAAGGAAACTCAATCTGTAAAAAGTATTCATCAGCCAGGTTCAACTAAATTTTCCTTCCCGCAGGAAAAAAGTGATATTGAGCAACGAATAATATTAGAAATTATCAGAATAATTCAAAGACAAAAATATGAGCAATCGAGACAGAAAAGCGTTATTCCTATTTTGTATATTACTTCCAGCAGGGCAGGAAAAGCTGGATTTTTCGGTTATACCACTTCCTATGAAAATTTAGACTCGTTTTACGAAAATTTGGCTCCAGAAGTTCATATTAAGACAAGGCTAAACAGGACCTCTTTAAGTTTTCCTGTTGTTGATTATGGCTATGAAAATTATGATCCTGACAGCCATGAAATAAACCGGGTGAATTTCAAAAGAATGAGTGTGGACTTTAACAGTCCCTTTAAAAATGAACTTAAAAAATGCATCAATTTCCAGGTAGCAGACCATCATTATTATATTAATGTTCCCTGTAAAATCGGAAGGAGGAGCTTTCCTGACATATGTCTGCTTATTGATACCTCTGGTTCGATGAGAGATGGGGGTTACCATACGGGTATTCCCTGGGGTGAAAACAGTGGTTATCACTATGCCTTGCTTGGTTTGTATGGAATTATTAAATATCTGGAAGCCGAAGGTATAGCTTCTTCTATTTTATGGAATGTTATAAATTTCTCAGATACTACCAGGGCCAGTGGATGGAAGACTTATCAGGAAATATTTCAATTAAAAAAACATGCTTTAACACCTCAATTTGGAGGGACTGAAATTGACGTGGAAATTTTGAGAAAGGAACTGTCGCGAGACCCTTGTTTGGTTATTGTTCTTTCTGACGGAGAGATATACAACTGGGAAAAGATTAAATTCGAAATGGAGGAAATTATAAGACCTCATTATGTATCTTTCATTCAAATTGGAAAAGAAACAAAGGTGGGAAGAGATATGCAAGAATTTGGGGTACTGGTTATAACTGTTAAGAAAAAAGAAGATATTTCTCAATTAATGGTTGATCTAACAAAGCAGGTCAGGTATTCTCTCTAACAAATAAATGGAGATCAACAATGAAGAGCAACGTATTTGGACCGGTTCCCTCAAGACGACTGGGTTTTTCCTTGGGCATTGATGTTGTTCCTTTTAAAACCTGTACTCTTGATTGCATCTACTGTCAGCTTGGAAGGACGACAGTAAAGACTAACCAGAGAAAAGATTTTTTTTCTGTGAAAGAGATTTTAGATGAGATAAAAAGGAATATAAACAGCCAGAAAAGAATCGATTATATAACTTTTTCGGGTTCGGGTGAACCCACCTTAAATTCAAGAATAGGCCAGATGATTGAAGAAATAAAAAAGATTACATCTCTTCCTGTTGCAGTCCTGACCAACGGGACACTTCTTTATCTTCCCGAGGTTCAGGAAGAATTAAAAAAAGCCGATCTGGTTATTCCTTCTCTTGATGCAGCAGATGAGGATACCTTTACTCGAGTTAATCGTCCTCACCCCTCTCTTAAGATCCATGAGGTTATATCAGGTATGGCTGAGTTTTCAAGAAATTTTAAAGGTAAGATATGGCTGGAGGTTATGCTGGTGAAAGGGATAAACGATTCACCGTCGCACCTGCAAAAACTCACTGAGGTCATACGGAAAATAAAGGTAGAAAAGATTCAATTAAATACCCCGGTTCGTCCACCAGCGGAAGACTTTGTTTTTCCACTTGATGAAGAAGATTTAAGAAAAATATGTTCATTTTTTGGAAAAAATTGTGAAGTCATTGCCAAAATCCAGCGAAAAAAACAAAAGGCTTTTCAGCAAAATATTGAGATTATGATTCATAACATGGTTAAAAGAAGACCTGTAACCATTGAAGACATAGCCATCTCCCTGGGGATTCACCGAAACGAAGTAATAAAATATATTGAGTCTCTTATCGAAAGACGTCTTGTCAGTTTCAGAATTTACGAGGGAAAAAGGTACTATTACTCATTGACATAAGCCCTTTTTTTATTAAATTTACTCTAAAGAAAAATGGGGGTGAATTAGAATGTCAGGACATTCAAAATGGGCTAATATTAAACATAGAAAAGCTCAAAAGGATGCACAAAAAGGAAGACTGTTCAGCAAACTTGCTCGTAAGTTAATGGTGGAGGCAAGACAGGGTGGGGGAGATATTGAAAAAAATCCCGCCTTGCGTATGGTAGTAGAACAGGCTCAGGAAGCCGGGATGTCTAAGGAGAGTATTCAAAGGGCCATTCAAAGAGGAACAGGGGAACTTCCGGGAGTGAGCTATGAACAGATAACCTGTGAAGGATACGGTCCGGGAGGAGTAGCCTTATTAATTGAAGCGGTGACTGATAATAAAAAAAGAGCCATAGCTGAAATAAGACATGTTTTGTCAAGCAACGGGGGTCATATGGGTGAGGCAGGTTGTGTAAGTTGGCTTTTTGAGAGAAAAGGCTCCATGATTTTTGATAAAAAGAAGGTAGATGAAGATAAGATCATGGAACTGGCCATTGAAATAGGAGCTGATGATGTACGTGAAGATAAGGATGTGGTGGAGGTTATTTTTTCACCGGAAAAGTTTGGAGTGGTCAAAAATAAGGTTAAAGAATCAGGAATGGAACCTGATTTGATACAATTAACCATGATTCCCCAGACCACTGTTCCGTTAGAGGAAAAAGAAGCTATCCAGATGTTAAAGCTAATGGATGCACTGGAAGATACGGATGAAGTGCAGAACGTGTATGCTAATTTTGATATTTCTGATGAGATAATGGAAAAGGTCAGTTCCTCATGAAGTCTCATCTTGTTTCTATCCTTAGTAAGATAAACGCAGAATATGCCGAAATAAGATATGAAGAGGTTACCTCCACTCAAGTTCACTTCGTCGGTAAGGAACTTGAATCTATAGGAACTTCTGTTGAAAGAGGAGGCAACATAAGAGTAAAGGGAAAAGCTGGATGGAGTTTTTTTTCCTTTAACCAGATTGAGAATCTTCCCACCTATTTATCTGAGGCAATTAAGTATTCAAGGTTTGCCAAGAATGGTCCCATCAAATTAGCTCCTGTGCCTCCTCGAGTTGAGGTAGTTCGAGAAATAACAGGGAAAGATCCCCGTAAAGTTGATCTTGAAGAAAAATACAACCTTTGTTCGCGTTACAATCATATTTTGCTATCTGGATCAGAAATCCAGACCTCTGACCTGAGGTACGCAGACATTCATACTATCAAGTACTATGCCAATACGGAAGGAACATATATAGAACAGGAATGGTTCTATGTTGTTTTAGGAATGACCTCAATAGCTCGTCGAGGAGGTAATATTCAATCCGCCCACGAAGGAGTAGGAGGTGTGGGTGGATATGAAATTGTAGAAAATCTGGAAGAAAAAGCAGAAAGAGCCACCAGGAGGGCTCTGGAGTTACTTGATGCCGAGCCACTTTCCGGGGGAAGATACACAGTAATCGTTGATCCCAAACTAAGTGGTGTTTTTGCTCACGAAGCTTTTGGCCATCTTTCTGAAGCTGATTTTCTTTATGAAAATGAACGTTTGCTTCAAATTATGAAGTTAGGCCGCAGGTTTGGTGGGAATGTACTTAATATTATAGATGAACCTCTGATTAGAGGTGCTGGAGGATTTTACCTGTACGATGACGAAGGGGTTCCAGCCAAAAAAACTTATCTGATCAAGGAAGGAAAGTTAACCGGAAGGCTTCATTCCAGAGAGACGGCTGCTAAGATGGGTGAGGAGCCAACCGGAAATGCCAGGGCCATAAGTTATGAATACCCACCTATAGTTAGAATGAGCAATACCTATATTGAAGGTGGAGATAAAGATAAAGAAGAAATGATTGCTGAGGTTAAAGAAGGGATATATGCGTGCGGATTCCGTGGAGGACAGACCAATCTGGAAATGTTTACCTTTGCTCCTGAAGAAGGCTATTTGATAAAGAATGGTAAATTAACCAGAAAAGTACGCGATTTTAACTTGACCGGTAACATCTTTACCACTCTCTCACAAATTGATGCTGTGGGAAATGATCTGGTTTTATTTAGTGGTCCTGGTGGATGCGGTAAAGGTGACCAGTCTCCTCTACCGGTAGCCACAGGGGGTCCCCATATCCGAATAAAAGAATTGATAGTGGGAGGAAAGTAGTGGAAGAGATTCTGGAGATGGCTCTTTCCAAAGCAGAAGAAGCTGAAGTTTATCATGAGGAGTTTCAAAATACAACAGTCAGTTTTCAGGCTAATCGCCTGAAAGCAGTTGATTGTTCAGTTGGAGAAGGAACTGGACTTCGGGTTATAAAAAACGGCAAGATAGGCTTTTCCAGTATTACCAATGCTGAAGATGTGAAATTTCTGGTAAATTCAGCTCTGGCAGCCAGTGTTTTCGGTCAGAATGCCTGCTTTAAATTTCCTCGGGCTTCTGAAATTCCACGGGTGGAATGTTTCGACTTTGCTGTCGATTCCACAGGAGTGGAAAAGATGATAGAAGAGGGAGAAGAAGTTGTACGCATTATAACCCAGGAATTTCCTTCTTTTCAGTGTGAGGTAGAGATAAACAAAACTCTCAGTAAAACAACTATTTTGAACAGTTCCGGACTTAATTTTACGTATAAAAAAAGTATCTATGCGTTTTTTGTTTACGCTTTTTCAGTTAAGGAAGGTGATTTTTTAGGAATAGAAGAGGAAGGGGTAAGCTGTAAGTATCATGAGTGGACTATTTCCCTGGTAGAAAAAATAATCGAGAAAATAAAACTTGCTCAAAAAAGGGTTTCCATAGACAGTGGATTATACCCTGTTATTTTTACCTCCAAAGCCATGCCTCTTGTTCTATCCTCGTTGAAAAGAGGGATTAACGGGAAACTGGTTTATAAAAAGGTATCCCCGCTTTCTTTCAAATTAAATGAGCCTATCCTGTCACCTGAAGTTACTATTGTAGACGATGCTACCTTTCCCTACGGTAGGGCTTCCAGTCCCATTGATGGAGAAGGGATACCTTCTCGTCAAAACAAGGTAATTGAAAAGGGTGTTTTAAAAAATTTTCTATACGATCTCCAGACAGCTGGATTAATGCAGACTCAGACAACTGCAAACGGTTTAAGAGAATATGACTGTTTACCTTCTCCTTCTACCACTAACCTCATTGTTTCACCCGGAAAGGTCTCTTTTGAAGAAATGGTCGAGGACATAAGAGAAGGAGTAATTGTTGATCAGGTAATAGGAGCTGGCCAGAGTAATGTTTTAATGGGAGAATTCTCAGTGAATTTAGATTTAGGATTTAAAGTTGTAAATGGTAAAATTAAGGGAAGATTAAAAAACGTTATGGCAAGTGGTAATGCTTACGATCTCTTAAGGAACGTTGTAGCAATTGGGAAAAAGCCTGAGTTTTCCGGGTCTATCTTTACCCCTCCCTTTTATTTTAAAAAAGTACATATAGCTGGATAAAAAGATTGTGAATGAGAGAAAAGGATTAATACAGGTATACACTGGTGATGGTAAAGGTAAAACAACTGCAGCAGTTGGACAGGCAATTAGAGCTTTGGGCAGGGGATTTAAAGTTATGATTGTCCAGTGGTTAAAGGATGGACGATCTGGGGAAATTCCCGTTCTGAAGAAATTGGGAATAGAAGTTGTGGTTTGGGGTGGTGAATACGGCAAGAAAATGATTGCCGGTATTCCTTTAAGAGATATCCACACCATTCAAAAAGAAAGCGAATCTTTTTTACATAAAATAACCGAAAAAATTAGAAATTATCACTACGATTTAGTAATCTTTGATGAAATAAATGTAGCTCTCAAATCAAGGCTAATTGATAGAGAAAAATTTCTAAGCTGGTTGAGGAATAAACCCGACTTTCTGGAGGTTATTTTAACCGGGCGGGAGGCATCTCCTGAAATACTATCACAGGCGGATCTTGTAACTGAAATGAAGAAGATCAAGCATCCTTATGATAAAGGAACAAAAATGAGAAAAGGGGTGGAATATTGACCCCTTTTCTCATTTCACATAAATAACTACATACCCAGGAAAGGAACTACTGTTTCCTCATAAAGCTCACGAGGAACTTCCTTCCTCTTTCCTACTGCTTCTTTTAGAGGCACCGAAATGATCTCTGTACCCTTTAGTGCAGCAGTTTGTCCAAATTTGCCTTCTTTGATCATCTGGACAGCTTTCACGCCAAATCGTGTGGCTAAAAAACGGTCAAAAGCAGAAGGTCTTCCTCCTCTCTGAACGTGTCCCAAAGTCACCGATCTTGTCTCAAAGCCGGTTCTTTTTCCAATTTCTTTCTCCAGAACCCGACCAATTCCTCCTAAGATTATGTTGCCAAAAGCATCAGTTTTTTCTTCTTTTACGACCTCTCTGGTTAAAAATTTACTTCCCTTAGCTGCTTTTGCACCTTCAGCAACTGCCACAATACTGTAGGTTTTTCCCTGCTGGTATCTTTTTTTCAGGATTTCGCACACCTGATCAATATCAAAAGGAACTTCAGGAATGAGAATTATGTGAGCTCCTCCTCCAACGCCTGCCTGGAGGGCGATCCACCCGGTATGTCTTCCCATAATTTCTACCACGATAACTCGATGATGGGACCTGGCGGTTGTATGCAGTCTATCCATGGCTTCAACAGCTATGTTTACCGCTGTATCAAACCCAAATGTGTAATCGGTAGCAGATAAATCATTATCAATTGTTTTTGGAACTCCAATTGTTTTTATACCCTCTTCTTCATATAACCGGTAGGCTACACCCAGTGTGTCATCTCCCCCTATAGCAACAAGACAATCTATTTTATTTTTCTCCAGTGTTTCTTTAATCCTTTCAATTCCCTTTTCTTCCTTAAAGGGATTGGTGCGAGAAGTATGGAGTATAGTTCCACCTTCCCGATGTATATCCTTTACCTTCTGCTCATCAAGTTCTTCCCATCTATTTTCAATCACTCCTGCCCAACCATCCTTGAACCCCAGAATGTCCCATCCCTCTTTTTTCCCTTGAATAACGACGGCCCTAATCACTGCATTTAATCCAGGACAGTCTCCTCCACCTGTCAACATACCGACACGCATTATTGACTTACCTCCCTTTATTTTTTTATTTTTTTGCCGATTTTAACAAAAAAAAATACAGTGTCAATTCTCTCAGGATTTTTCTCTTGAACAAAAACTTATTTCTGTTATAATTATACTCCTTAAACTGGCT
>CAYZYX010000008.1:0-51228 GCA_964482715.1 uncultured Clostridia bacterium | reverse complement strand
TAAATTTTATTTCATTCCATCCAACAGATGAAGCTTTTTTGTATTCTTCCTTTATTTCACCCTGGATATTTGGTGTAACTATTATTCTACTTAAAGCTGATGCTATTTTATCAGCATCCTCTATCTTCCATTCTTTTATGCATTCCCCGTAAATAAAATAATTTAATAAATGTTCGGCTACTTTTTCATGCCATTGATGGTCTTGATGGATAGCTTCATCTATTTTTATCTTTTTCCCTTCCTCTGAAAACATAATCCATTGTTTATGTGGTGAATCATGTAAAATTGCTTTTAATTTAATTTTCCAATCCATTTTCTCCCTCCAATTTTCTCATTCTGGCCTATCTCCCAAAATACATCATTCCTTTAAATTCAGAAGGTCTTAATTCTGGAGTCCTGCCATCTGCCCCTGTCATAAACATAGGGGTAATTACCTTACAGACAAATTTAATTTCCCTCATATCTGACCTCTTTTTTTATTTTTTTAAGATAAAAAACTTTGCTCCGCTCTCGGGAATGAGGATACGTCTGGTCGTAAATTTCTTCCCTCAAAACAAGTTCTGCCGTTCTCAAATCCTTCTGAGCAAACGCAAATCTGTCTATTACATTCTCTGTCCCGATTCGGTAACCCCATTTTTATGTCTTTCACTTTTTGAACCTGTTTCTTTTATTCTTTTCCTTCCTCTATTCTTGTAATATCAAAGCAATTTCCAGAACAACTCTCATATGCAGCTATTTACCGGGAGAATCAATTACCTCATACATCCCAAAACCTTGAGAATTTTTGGCTCCAAGACCGGTATCGTAAGAAAACCTGATGAGTTCAGGATTCCCTTCAAGCCTATATATTCCCATCCATCCTTTTATGAGAGTATAGGCACCTTTGTCTGGACTGTATTTTATTATTTTCTCTGATTTTTTGTCCACTTTAAGGGGGGTTATTTTTAAATCCTTAGATACAGGTTTTCTTTTGTAAAAGGAAATATATTTCTTTACAATGTTTTTACGGGTAAGTTCAGAAAACTCCTTTTCAAAAGGTGAGAAATAGTATGTCTTCTTTTTTCCCTCAGCAGAGACAAGAGTGGAGTAAACGGTTAATGGTGAGAGCATCCTTATAACAGCAGAATAGCCAATGGCAGGAGAAAAATGGACTTCTATAGAACTTACAACAAGTGGATTGTTTTCAATATTCACCTCAGGAGCTCTCGCCAGTGTCTCTGCAAATTCCTGGAGAAAATCATCAAGAGGTGAGGCTATATGCAAACTGATAGGACCTGTAAAACAGATAATTTCCTTATCACCTTCTATGCGGTATCTGCCCACAATGCGGGAAAAGGTAAATAGGCGGAAAACCCTTTTCTGATACCTGTATCCCTTGTTGTGAAGAAAGCTGGCAAGGTAAGCGGAGATGTGACGGTAAATAAATCCCTGGAGAGCATAATTATAATGAAGAGGAAGCTTCACTAAACGATCAGACTTTATATTCTGGAAGGTGACCGTTATCCTCATACTCTTTCTTTGATTTTTTATGTCTTTTCTTTTTATAGCCCCAAGTCCCTTCCTGTTAAAGTCAATCCTGCCATGGGTAAGCACAGAATAGATATTTTCTCCCGTAAGGTAAATTAAATATCCTTCCCCTCTGTGTTTTAAAGAGAAAGATAATTTGCCACTTTTTTAAAGAAAATATCGGCATCCTCTTTGCAAAATATTGCTCTCTCAGACAGAGAAGCGACCACATTTTCTCTGTTCACAACAATTATCCTGCCTTTTGCAACATCAGGGATGCCTGCAGCAGGATAAATAGTAAGTGATGAACCTATTACAACAAGAAGATCAGAGGAAGCTGTAAGCTTTTCTGCCTCTTCGAGATGCTTCACCTGTTCCCCGAAAAATACAATATCAGGCTTTATGAGTCCTCCACACCTGCATTTTGGAATTTCTTCCTCAAATATTTTCTTTCTCATAATTTCAAGAGAAAACTCCTTCCCACACTCAAGACAAAAACTTTTTAAGAAATTTCCGTGAAGCTCAACAACCTTTTTTGAACCTGCCTTTTGATGAAGAAAATCAATATTTTGAGTGATTACTCCTTTTAGTCGGCTATTTTTTTCAAGGTTTGCCAGAAAAAAGTGTGTGAAAGTTGGCTTTGCCTCCTCTATTATCTTAAAGAAATCTCTGGCAAATTTGTAAAAAGGCTTTGGATCTTTTACAAAGTAATCTATATGAAATACAAACTCGGAACCATATTTTTGAGTGGTGTATATTCCAGAAGGTCCTCTGAAATCAGGGATTCCAGCATTCGTAGAAATTCCCGCTCCGGTAAGAGCAATTGTAAAATTTGAACCTTCAATTATTTTTGCACATTTTGCAGCTATCTCGTTTTTTCTGCCGGACATCTCTTGCTACTTTATTTCAGACTAAAAAATACTCATCTAACCTCTATTTTTCTATCCCCCTGAGATTGCTTCCTCCTTATAGATTATAACAAAAATTAAAGTACTCGGGGATACGCTTTTTCTCTTTTCTTTTCAATGGACGGAACACGATCAATTTGGATGGTCATCCACCAACAGACACCTGGAGAGTACCACCTTTCTTTACCAGTTATTCAGTGTCTTCTCTATTTAATATCTTCTGTTGACCCACTTGTCTAAAATCTTGGTAATCTCCTTTATACTGGAATTCCATTCCGCTTCAAATTGATCAAAACCCGATTTTAAGCTTTCATACTTTTCACTGATCGGTGGTCTTTCTTCTTCTGTCATTCCCAGTCTTTTGTATTTTGTGAGCATTGACTGATAAAGATTTTTAACCTCTTCGTTCTCCGGACGCCATTCGTTTATGGCCTCTTCAAAAGAACGTTCCAGGTTCTCAAGCTGTGATAAAGATGCCTGAAGCGAGGGTTCAATTTTTTTGAAAAGTTGCCATCGGGCAAAAATTTCATAAAGGTTCTTTTGCCTCTCCAGGAGACTGGAAAATTTTTCCTCAGCTTCATCATTAATTTCACTCTGGCTAAGATGTGTGGCCTGCTCTAAAACTGGTTCTATCAATTTTTGAATTCCATCTTTTTGAGGTAACCATCCATTCATAAGATCCTTGAGTTTACCTTTCAGCTCGCTTACCTGATCAGAAACATTTCTAATAACAGGGGAAAGTTTCCTATAAATAAAGAGCTTGAGGTGAACCTCCTGAAGAGACTGTTGTATTTTGTTACACTCTTCAATTATTGATTTTAATACATCTCCGGAGTCAGTTACCGGTTCATGGTAGGAGATCGACTCATTTAAAACAGCAGCAATTGAACCCCAGGTGTCTTTGAGTCCCATAAATTGTGATTGCCATTCTGTTACAGCCTGTTCCAGTCTGTTAGCAAATCCAACCACTGAGTAGAAATTAACTCCAGCAGAGGTTATATCGGTTATTTTCTCCTCCAGAGGTGCAAAGGAAGTGGCAAGGTTCGTGCTTTTCTGAACAAGGGAATGAAGTTCGAGTTCTATATCGGCGGGAAAATCCTTTATGTCGTTGAAGACAGGTGTCAGCGTACCGTCCATAAATCTGTTTATGGCTTGCTTTAATTTCTCCACACCTTCCTTCATTTGCTGAAAATCCTCAAAATACTCACCTTCCATCGAGCTCCTCCTTTTAGTTTATTTACCTTTAAATAATCGAGATAAAAGTAGAAACCTTATATCCAGAAATCTTAGATTTAAAAATATCACAAAAATGTTGAATTTACCGGATTATCTTAATCTGTGAGGATGAGCGAGAGTTTATGTGCCTATCGTATACAAAAATAACTACAGATATGAAGTACAAAATCAAGGGAAATCGAGTATAAGGGGAAGCAAATCAAAGAACACCATAAGTTAGAACCTTTTCACGAAATGCTTATTTTACGTCTCATCCTTTCGGATGGTTAGCTTTACTGGTTGAAAAAAGTGGCAGGATTTTACTGCCTTATTATTATATATCAAAAATTGTTATTGTCAATAGTTTCCGCGTTCAATGTCAATTAAATTTTAAAAACTTTACTTTCGAGGAGGTGAAAAAACTTCAACCATCTCTGAGTCTTTTAGAAAAATATAAGAATGTTTGTTATTTGCCAGAATCAGATAACTATCTCCCGGTTCAACGATGTATTTTTCTTTTCCAATGGTTAGTTCAAATTTTCCCGAAAGACAAAAGCCAGCCTGTTCGTTGGGATGTTCATGGGCTTCCACTCTGTCTCCTTTTTTGAACTGCATTAAGGTAACCATCATTTTTTCACCTGCGGCTCCCTTGAGATAACTGAACCCTCTAAACCTTTTCACTTCATAATCCTTTCGTTTAATTACCATTTTCTCTCCCTTCTATTTAATTTATTAATTACCGAATTATCTTTTTACTTTTTAATGAGTTTTTCCTGCTGAAGATCTCTTGAGTGAAATTTATTTTATCAGGTGTATTTTCATCGGTCAAATTTAATTTCCCCTCTCTAAGTCTAATGGCGGGTCTCCAGTTTCGAAAAAAAATTCCTGTTAGACAGCCGGGTGCATATACCTTGCTTTAGAGGAAAGGTTATTCCCTTCCCTTCACATGCTCGTCATCGAGAAAACTTAACAGCTCGCTCCGGGAGGCTCGCTTAACTCGACCTTCGGTCTCAAACAAGAGCTCGCTTTTTCCCGAATCTGGAAGGCGGTAATTTGACTTTTTAAAATAATATTTTACTATAGCTTTGCTACAAGACCCGATAATCAAAGCCAGACAATAATTATCAACACAGGAGGAGGCTGAGGGTAAAAATGTTTTCCAAATTAAATAGCATAGCTTTCACTGCTCTTTTTTTTGTATTTTTCTGGACAGGATATGGCAGGACCGCACAGGTGATGATAAACGCTCTTGATCTAAATCCTGGAGGAAAGGACTCCGGGAAGGAATGGGTTGAGCTTTATAATGCGGCAGAGATTGATATGGATTTGAGTGGCTGGACTCTGGAAACTACTCACGGATATAAGGTAATTTATAAAATACCGGAGGGAGTGATAATTTGTGCTGGAGAATACTGGGTTTACACTCATGATAGACAATGGCTGGATAACATAGATGAAATGGTTATTTTAAGAGATGCTCAGGGAAAAGAAGTTGATCGAACTCCATTGCTAAGTGATGAACGTAACGATGATGGTTACTGGAGAAGAAAGATCAGGGGAATGGACACAAATAGTGAATCAGATTGGGAATTCAAAATACCGGAAAAAATTTTTGAAGGAGGAGAAGGATGAAATTAGGAGTTTTTCTGGTTCTTTTTCAAGATAAGAGTTTAGAGGAAGCTCTGGATCTGGTGGTTGGTATGGGGATCGAAGCGGTAGAAATAGGAAGTGGAGGTTATCCAGGTAATGCCCATTGTGATCCTGATGTGCTTTTAAAAGATGAAAAAGCTTTAGAGAAGTTTAAAAAAGCAATAAGTGATAGAAACCTTATATTGAGTGCCCTCAGTTGTCACGGAAATCCTCTTCATCCTGACCCTGAAATAAGCAAAGCTCACCATGAAGCTTTCCAGAAGACAGTTCTTCTGGCCGAGAGATTAGGAGTTGACCGGGTAATAACCTTTTCAGGATGTCCGGGAGCTTCTGATTCCGACCGTTCTCCCAACTGGATAACCTGTCCCTGGCCTTCTGATTTTTCAGAGAATCTCAAATGGCAGTGGGAGAAAAAACTCATTCCTTACTGGAGAGAACAGGCTGACTTTGCAGGGGAACACAAGGTAAAAATTTGTCTGGAAATGCATCCAGGATTTTGTGTTTATAACCCTGAGACCTTGCTCCAGCTAAGAGAAGCAGCAGGTGATAATATTGGAGCAAATTTTGACCCCAGTCATCTGTTCTGGCAGGGAATAG
The DNA here is from genome assembly GCA_964482715.1 of uncultured Clostridia bacterium. Taxonomy (GTDB): domain Bacteria; phylum Aerophobota; class Aerophobia; order Aerophobales; family B3-G15; genus CAYZYX01. The sequence continues at coordinate 45,352 of CAYZYX010000008.1, read as the reverse complement.
ACCCTGTTGCTGCGGTAAGTGAATTGGGCGGTGCAATTTTTCATGTTCATGCTAAGGATACAAAGATAAATTACCTTAATTCCCGTATTAACGGGGTTCTTGATACTAAACCTTATTGTGAGGAACAAAAAAGATCCTGGCTCTTCAGGACGGTGGGATACGGCCATAGTTATGATTTCTGGAAGGATTTTCTTTCCATGCTCCGCCTGGTTGGATACGACTATGTGCTGAGCATCGAACACGAGGACTCCCTTATGTCAGCTCGTGAAGGGCTGGAAAAGGCGGTGACTTTCCTCAAGGAAGTAATGCTAAAGGAAAAGCCAGGACAGATGTGGTGGGCTTAGATTATTTTTCGGGCGAATTCTTCAAGATTATGAACTGTGTAAAAATCGGTTGAGTCCCTGTAATTCACCCTGTCAAGAAAAAAGGCTTTTATTCCGATTTCTCTAGGAGCAAGATAATCTGCTTCATAGTTGTCTCCAATGTGGATTAAGTCAGGGGGTGAAATTTGCATCTCCTGACACATTTTCTGATAGAATTGTTTTCTCTTTTTGATCATACCAAAATCTGAAAGAGAAGAAAAGATCCCCTTGAAATAGCTGGAAAGGTGGTATTTTTTTAACTTTACTTTGATAAAGGAGTGACTCATAGCAGAGGCTACGACAAGAGTGTGGGTTTTCCTGAGTAACTCCAGTGCGGGGATAACCTCTGGATAAAGTTCCACTTTATCAGCATACTTTTCCAGAATTTCCTTTTCTGTAACTTTAAAACCGAAATATTTTAACCAGTAATCAAGACTATACCATCTAATGTCGTTTTCCCCAACTTTTTCGTATTCCTTTCGTATCTTTTGCCTGGCTTCATCAAAACTTATTCCAAATTTTTCAGCATAAAGGGAGGGAATTTCTCTGAACCAGATGAACTCATTGTACTCTGGTCTTACCAATGTTCCGTCAAGATCAAAGGAAACGGTGGGCTTACTCATTTTGGTCGGTGATCAATCACTATTTTTTCAGAATCTAATTGAGAAAGGGACTCCTTCTCTGCCAGTCTAACTCTTACTTTTATTCCAAGTTCCTGATGGATTTTTTCTTCTATCTTAGCTTTTAATAGTTGCAATTTTTTCATCTCGTCAAAAAAGATGTTTTCAGAAACCTCAACCATAATGTTAACCACATCTCTTGTTCCTTCTCTGTCAATTATCAGCCGAAAATGAGGTTCTATGCCCTCTATTTGAGCCAGAATTTGACGTATCTGAGCCGGGAAAAAACTAACCCCGTCAACAATTATCATGTTATCAGTTCTTCCCTTTACTTCTTGCATGCTAACAAGACTTCTGCCGCAGGGGCAGGGATCCACGCTAATGGTAGTTAAATCACCCGTGCGATACCTTATAAGAGGGAAAGCCTCTCGGGCTATGGTAGTTAATACCAGTTCACCTTCCCTCCCCGGGGGCAGAGGCTCTCCCGTGTGGGGATCAATTATCTCGGGGATGAATTGATCCTCAAATATGTGAAGCCTCCTTGCCTCCTTACATTCAGCAGCCACTTTTGGTCCGGGAAGTTCTGCAGGACTGTAGCTTGTGAGAATCTTAAGTTTCAATCCTTCCTCAATAGATGATCTTAAACCCTCAGAAAGAGGTTCCCCGGAAAGGATCCCGACTTTTAACTGCAGGCTTGCCAGCGGAATCATCTTTTCTTTAACAGCAGCGATCAGTTTCTGGGCAAAACTTGGGGTAGAAAGCAGTACTGTTGTTCTGTAATCACGCATTATTAAAAGTTGTCTCAGGGGATCGGTATCTGAACCTGGAATTACCGAAGAACCAATCAGCTCAGCCCCGTAGTGAAACCCCAATCCTTCACCAAAAAGTCCATAATCAAGACTTATCTGGACAACATCTTCCTTATCAACTCCAGCAGCTTTAAGGACACGAGCACTTATTTCTGTCCAGTGATTAATATCATTTTTTGTATAACCAATAACCAGGGGTTCACCACCTGGTCCTGATGTGCATTGCAGTCTAACTACCTCGCGTAAAGGAACTGCGAACATCCCATAAGGGTAATTCTTGATTAAAGTTTCACGGTTGGTGAAAGGAAGTCTGGAAAGTTTGGATAGAGAATCAATATCTTCAGGAGTGATGCCCATTCTATCAAAACTTTCCCTGTAAAAAGGCACACTCCGGTAAACCCGGGTTATGGTAGCCTGAAGTCTTTCAAGTTGAAGTTGCTCTATCTTTTCCCTGGTAATGTTTTCTATTTTTGGATTCCAGATTGACATTTTAATTACTCCCATACTTTGAGTAAGCCCCTTCCAAGGTAAGCTCGCTCAATTTCTTTGTTTCCCAAAAGTTCCTCACTGTATCCCTCCATTACCATTCTTCCAGTTTCAAGAACATATCCTCTATCGGCAATTCTTAAAGCTGCCCGTGCATTTTGTTCTACCAGAAAAATGGTCGTTCCCCTTTCTCTCAGTTCGGCAATTATGTGAAATATTTCCGTGACAATCTTGGGAGCAAGTCCCATTGAAGGTTCATCCAGTAAAAGGATCTTTGGTTTAGACATAAGAGCACGGGCAATGGCCAGCATCTGCTGTTCCCCACCTGATAGAGTTCCTGCTATTTGTTTTTTTCTCTCTTTCAGTATGGGAAAAATTTGAAAAACTCTCTCCAGATCATCATGAATTTGATCCTTTGTTTTTCTGTTAAAACGTTGATAGGCTCCTAAAAGCAAATTATCCATTACCGATAGAGGAGTGAAAAGTTGTCTTCCTTCAGGCACTAAACTTATCCCTTGTTTCACGATCTGGGGAGGAGGTAAGTGAGTTATGTCCTTTCCATTTAATAAAATCTGACCTTCTTTGGAAGAAATTATACCAGCGATAGAGTTAAGAAGGGTTGTCTTTCCAGCTCCATTAGCACCGATTAAGGTAACTATTTCCCCTTCTTCTATATGGAGAGATACCCCCTTCAAGGCTTGAAGATGTCCATAGTAACTTTTAAGATTTCTTATTCTCAACATTTAATTCCTCTCCCAGGTAAGCGGCAATGACCTTTTCATTGGATTGTATTTCTCTGGGAGTTCCTTCAGCAATTACCTCACCAGAGTTAAGAACAACTATTTCTTCTGAAATTCCCATCACCAGATCCATATCATGTTCCACCAGAAGGACAGATATTCCCTTTTGTCTTATTTTAGATATTAAATTTGCCATCTCCTGAGTCTCTTTTAGATTTAGACCTGCTGCAGGTTCATCAAGAAGCAGAAGCTCAGGTTGGGTTGCCAGAGCCCTTGCTATTTCCACCAGGCGTTGTTGGTGGAAAGTAAGCTGCGAAGCCAACACATTTTCTTTCCCGGCTAATCCAACAAATTCCAAAAGTTCTCGTGCTCTCAGATGGACTTTCTTTTCCTCCAGTCTTGCTCTTCGAGTCTTGAAGATGCAGGCCAGAAACTCTGAACCTGTCCAGGGATGACATCCAACCATGACATTCTCCAGGGCGGTCATGTTTCCAAATATCTGGACATTCTGGAAGGTACGTGAAATTCCTCTTGTAGCAATGAGGTGAGAGTTTAATCTATCTATTCGCTCCTTTTTAAACCAGATTTTCCCACCCGAAGGAGAATAAATTCCCGAGATTATGTTAAAAATCGTTGTTTTGCCCGCCCCATTAGGGCCTATAATGGCCTTTATGGTATTGGGTTTCATTGAAAAAGAGACTCCCCGAAGAGCCAGAATTCCACCAAACTCCTTTTTTAAATTATCTGCTTCTAATATCTTCTCCATAACGATTTCACATTCAGAGTAAATTTTACTGACCTTCTGGTCATTCTCTCTTTGAACAGTTGAAAGATTCCCCCAACAACTCCCTCAGGCAAAAAAATCATAATCAGAAGGAGTGTAGCACCGTATATAAGTATATCATAGTCTTCAAAAACTCTCAAATACTCAGGAAGAACGGTAAGCAATGCAGCTCCTACCATGGCTCCCCAGACATTGGTCATTCCTCCAACAGCTACCATGGTCACCAGAGCCACCGAGAACATTACACTAAAACTGGTTGGGGAGATGAAAGTGACAAAGTGAGCATAGAGAGATCCAGCAAGACTGGCAAAAACTGCACTTAAAATAAAAACCTGAAGTTTATATCGGGAAACATTCACCCCCATGGCTCGGGCAGCTATTTCGCTTCCATGAATAGAACGTAGGGCTCTGCCTATCCTGGAGTGTATCAGATTCAATGCCATTACCAAAATCAGGATAACAATTACCCAGACAAAATAATAGTAATTAAAGTCAGATTCGAGAGAAAAACCTCCTATGCAAAATCTGGGAATTTCACCAAATCCTGAAGGTCCTCCCGTATACTCAATCCATTGATTAAAAACTATGTAAATAATTTCTCCAAAGGCCAGAGTAGCCATGGCCAGGTAATGTCCTTTAAGCCTTAAGGCAGGTGCTCCAATAATAAAGGCTATTCCAGCAGCAAGTAGAAGGCTTGCTAAAAGTGCCAGCCAGGGGTCTAAACCAAATCTGGTGGATAGGATACCTGAAGTGTAAGCTCCAACTCCAAAAAAAGCAGCATGGCCCAGAGAAATCTGACCGGTATAACCCATCAACAGGCTAAGACCTATAGTGATCAAACTGTATATACCAACGAAAACAAGAATTCCTATATAATAGGGGTTACCAATTAAAGGTGGCAGGATTAAAACAATTGATGTCAAACCAATCAGGGAGAAAAAGTTTTTTTTGCCCAAGGTTTCCCTCTGTTAGTTCTTAAAGTTGCTCTTCCTTGCTTCCCATAATTCCACTTGGTTTCAAAAACAGGACCACAAGTAAAACAAAAAGGGCGATAGCGTCTTTATATCCAGAGGATATAAAACCTGCCCCCAGTGACTCCATAAGTCCGATAATAAACCCTGCAATTACAGCCCCTATGTTACTACCCAATCCACCAAGAACGGCGGCTGCAAAACCTTTAATAGCAAGCATGGTTCCCCTATCATAATCCATCAAAGCTACAGGTGTAATGATAATACCGGCAACTGCTCCAATGGCAGCACTAAGAGCAAAAGATAAAAGAACCATCAGCTTTACATTTATTCCCATCAGGCTGGCTGCTAATCTGTTAACCGCGCAGGCCTTCATAGCTCTTCCAGTCATAGTAAATCCAAAGAAAAAAACCAGGATTATCATTACTGCTCCCATAATTCCCAGTATCCATAGAGTCTGAGGGGATAGAGAGGCTCCCATAACAGCAATGGGAATATCACTGGAGAAAGGAGGTAAAGTGTAGGTTTGTTTACCCCAGATAAACATTGCTCCTCCTTTGAAAAGGATCGATCCGGCAATGGTTATAATAATGAGAGTTATAACAGAGGGATTTTTTAAAGGGTGAATAGCCCCTCTTTCAAAAAGAGCTCCCAGTAAAGTAACAATTCCTACAGTGATAAAAAAACTTAAAGCCATTGGCAACTTAAATGTTTGGGTGAGAGAGATCATTACCATTCCACCAAGCATCACAAACTCGCCCTGGGCAAGGTTTATTATACCTGTAGCATTGTAAATTATATTAAAGCCCAGGGCGACCATTCCATAAATGCTACCAATGGCAATACCGGTAAATATGTACTGAAGAAGCTGGCTGGAAAAGGTCATTCTAACAAAATTAAGTGGTTACTCTTTTAAGACAACAAACTTTCCGTTTTTAACAGTAAGTAGCTCAAAAGCTTCCATGGTCAGTCCGTTATGGTCCTGTGGAGAGAAGTTGAATATTCCACCTGTTCCCACGAAACCTTTAACATTTTCGATATAATCTCTTATTGCCTCCTTATCAGGTCCAACTTCACGTAAAGCGTTTATAACCAGCCAGAGAGCATCCCAGGCATGACCTCCAAAGGTGCTTGCCTCTTCTCCAAACCTGGTTTCATATTCCCATTTATAACGGGCTAAAACATCCTTTTGTGGATGATCATCTGGCAGGGTTGATACACCTAAGAGTCTTCCTGCAGGGAATATTATCCCTTCTGCAGCTTCTCCTGCTGCCTCAACATACTTAATATTACCAAACCCGTGAGATTGGAAAAGAGGCATCTTCATTCCCAGTTGACGCATATTCTTCGGAACAATAGCCTGAGCAGGAACTATAGACCAGTTGACCAAGGCCTGAGCATCAGTAGCTTTTATCCTGGTGAGCTGGGCAGTCATATCGGTATCTTTTGGACCGTAAGTCTCATCTGCTAATATGGTTATTCCAAATTCTGGAGCAAGCTTTTTAAGCCATTTCCTTCCTTCGGCTCCGAAACCTGTTGTTCCGGTAATTATAGCTATTTTAGATATGCCCTTTTTTCTCATATAATCATAGATTTTACGAACAGCGTCGCTGTCTTTCTGGGGAGTTTTAAAAACCCATTTTTTGATCGGAGTCACTATGCTTTCTGCTGCTGCACAGGAGATAAGGGGAACTTTCGCTTTTTCCACAATGGGAATAATAGCCATTGTCGTTCCACTGCGTGAGGGTCCAATTATGGCCAGAACATTGTCTCGATAGATTAGTTTTTTTACCGCGTTAACGGTTTTTGTTTCATCGCCTGCTGTATCCTCTATGACAAGTTCCAGAGGGTGACCGTTAATTCCGCCTCCAATTTTGATTTGCTCTGCAATCATCAGGGCAGTGTTTCTTTCCGGTTCCCCCAGCCAGGATGCCCCACCGGTAATAGCAAATATTGCCCCTACTTTGTAGGGCTTGTCCCCAGATGAGGAAAAACTAAAACCTGTCCATCCCATTGTTAGAGCAAACACAGTAACTATAGAAATTACCATCAATCTTATCAGCCTATTCCTCTTGCCTCTCATTTTCTTTCCTCCTCTTGTTTTTGCTATTCTTTTTCTCAAAGGTGTACTTAATTTAGCATATTGTTAACATTTGTCAATATTTTATTTTTTCAAAAAGTTCCAGATATTTTCTGGCAATAGTTTCATCAGAGTATCTTTCCACATAACTGGAGACTGCTTTTTTTACCTCTTTACTTTTTTCTCCGTTATTGAGAATATCGATTAAGTTCTTCCTTAATTCAATGGTGTCACTGTACTTTAAGACTTCACGGGAAAAAGGATAAAAAAAGTCCGAGGCTTTAGGAACAAGAATAGGGCACCCAGTGTCCATGATTTGATAGACTGTACTTGATACGACTGCCCTGAACCTGCTTTGAAATTTATGCAGCACTACTGCATCAGAGGCAAAAAGATATAGATCAAATCTTTCTTTGGTTGGAACCTCCTCTTCTCTTATTATCGTATTTGGATCAGGTGAAAATTTTTCCAGAACGTCCAATCTTTTTGGATCAACTATAAGAAATACAATGTCTTTTAGTTCTCTGTTTCTTTCTGGAAGATAAAGAGAATAACCTCTCTGACAGAAAAAGAGGATTATCTTTTTATCTAAAGGGAGTTCCAGTTTTTCTTGCTTTTATTCTGTCACCCTGTCTGAGTGGAAAGCATGGAAAAGGTATGTAGTGGGCATCAGGGTAAACTTTCTTTAAAAAATCCTGCCGTTCGTCAAAATAAACAACAGCGTCCCAATCAAAACTGATAAAAAGCCAGGTCCTCAGAGAGACTATTTTCATGAACCACATGGACAGTTTTTGCCTTCTTCTTGATTAAACCAAAAATTTTAGCCAGGTTATCTCTTGGCAAAACCCCCACATCCTGCACAGCAAAAATTTCATAATCAGTGGTTAAGAAAGGTCTTGGATCGAGATATTTTGTCTGGAAATCTGTCCCAAAGCATCTTATCACAAACTCTTCATCTTCTCCAGTAAATCCTTCCCCGTGAAAGTCCTCTCTTACAAAGCTGAAAATAGTCACTTTATGTCCCAGTTTGATCCAGACTTTAGCCAGGGGTTCAACATGAACAGCTACCCCGGAGTCGGTATTCCAGGCACTCATCATACCTATCTTCATTATTCACCCCTCCTTTTTTGTGCCTGATTGAAGCGGCTTTCTATTATAGAAATTATATTATTTTTGTAAATTATCGGTCCCTGAAAAACAGGCTTTAGCTTAATTTGCAAAATTTTAATTTAAATAATCAGGATTTTTGAAGTTGCTTGACAAATTTTTTAATTGATATATTTTTTAAGTTAGTTTGGACTGCCACATCTTTCACAGGTGATCTTTTTAGGTGAAGGTGCTTTCTTGCGGGACCCTTTAAGGGTTAAAAGGGAAGAGGGTGAAAGTCCCTCGCGGTCGCGCCGCTGTGACCGGAACGAAATCCACCTGTTCGCTTAAATCAGGCGAACAAAAAACCACTGCAGTAGTCGGTGAAAGCTGACTATTGCGGGAAGGGGTGGAAAGTAGGAAGACCTCCATTTTGGAGGTTTGCCGGAAGCCAGAATACCTGCCCGCAGGAAAAGTACCCCCTCCTTCTTCGCGAGATGAGAAGGTGCGGGTTTTTGTTTGGAAATAAAAACCCTGACCTTCCCAAAAGGAGGAGGTCAGGGTTTTTTTTATCAGGTTGAGGAGGTGAAAATGATTAAAAAAGCAGGACACATTTTACTGTTTCTACTGGGGGTATTTTTACTGTTTTTATTTACCGCAGAGGGGGATGCTGGTTTTCCTCGCCAGATTATAGATGATTTTGGTCAAAAGGTGATAATCAGTAAGAAACCGGAGAGAATTGTGTCTCTGGCCCCGGCAAATACCGAGATTCTTTTTGCCATAGGAGCAGGCAGTAAACTGGTGGGAGTCACTACCTACTGTGATTTTCCTCCAGAGGCAAAAGAAATAGACAAGATTGGAGGATATACTACCCCTGATATTGAAACCATCGTAGCAAAGAATCCTGATCTTGTCTTTGCCGCTTACGGTAATGGAGAGGAAAATATTGAAAAATTGCGCGAGCTGGGAATTGCTGTAGTGTCTCTTTATCCAAGGTCTTTAGAAGATGTTCTGAAGGATATAGTTATGGTGGGGCAGGCTACTGGTTTTGAGGATAAGGCAGAGGGGCTGGTGTTAAATTTAAGGAAGAGAATAAAAGTGGTCGAGGAGAAAAGTAGGAAAATACCTCAAGAAAAAAGGCCATGGATCCTGTGGATTATGTGGTATCCTGAGCTATGGACAGCAGGAACTGGCACTTTTTTTGATGAGTTAGTTAAAATTGCTGGAGGAAGGAATGTGGCTTTTGACCTTCAAGGGTGGAAGGTTATAAGCAAGGAAACTGTTCTAATGAGAGATCCTGATATAATTGTATGCTCCCAGATGGGAACAACTGGAGAGCTTCTCCTAGAAAAGATGAAAGGCGATCCTGAATTCAAAAAAATGCAAGTTATCAAGGAAGGTCAAATATACGTGATAGAACAGGATCTTCTTGAACTTCCCGGGCCAAGGATAGTTGAAGGATTGGAAAGAATAGACGAATATATCACAGATTTTTGGAAGGAGGGAACTAAAAATGACCAGAATAAAAGATGTGATAGATAAAATTTCGCCTTTGCCAGGAGAAGTATTCATTAAAGCCCAGGAAAGACTTGACAATTTGACCAAACCCAGAGGAAGCCTGGGAAAAATGGAAGAGGTGGCAAAAAGAATAGCGGCTATCAAAGGAAAACTGAATCCCTGTTTGAAGAGAAAGGTTATTTTTGTATTTGCTGGTGATCATGGAATTGCCAAAGAAGGAGTATCTACCTATCCACAGGAGGTCACCTATCAGATGGTTTGTAATTTCTTAAGGGGAGGTGCAGGAATTAATGTTCTGGCAAAACATGTGGGAGCTGAGGTAATTGTAGTGGATATGGGTGTCATAAGAGATATTGACCCTTCTTCTGGTATTAAAATCAAGAAAATAGGGAAGGGGACCAGGAATTTTTTAAAAGAAGAGGCCATGAGTAGAGAGCAAGCTATCCAATCCATAGAGGCTGGTATGGAAGTTTTTGAAGAAGAATACAAAAAAGTTCCAATTGATATAGTTGGGATGGGAGATATGGGTATTGCCAATACGACACCAAGCAGTGCTATTCTGGCAGCTATAACTGGAAGAGATCCTCAAGAAGTTACGGGCAGAGGAACGGGTGTAAATGGTAAGATCTGGCAAAAAAAGGTAAAGATAATTCGGGAAGCCCTAAACTTTCACCATCCCGATCCTGAAGACCCTGTTGATGTTCTGGCTAAAATAGGAGGATATGAGATAGGGGGAATTGCCGGGTGTATTCTGGCAGCTGCTGCTTCCAAAGTGCCTGCAGTAATAGATGGATTTATCTCCACTGCCGGTGCTTTAATAGCCAGACAGCTTTGTCCTCATGTGGTAGAGTATGTTTTTGCTTCTCATCTTTCCGCTGAAAAGGGACATATTTTAGCTCTGGATTATTTAGATCTTTCTCCTCTGCTGGATTTAAACATGAGGCTTGGCGAGGGAACAGGGGCAGCCCTTGCCATTTCCATTATAGAGGCAAGTGCGAAAATTCTACGAGAGATGGCCACCTTTGAGAATGCAGGAGTATCCAGGGAAAAGACCAGATGAAAGTAACTGTAGAAACGCCAGGGGCCTGCGGAGAACTGGTCCAGGGGCAGATAAAGGGAATCAATTTTCATATTACCTGCCCGGTTAGACTTTTTTCTAAAGTCACAGCATCTTTTTCCAGCTTAAACTATTTAAACCAGAAGATAAATTGCTTCCCTCCAAAGCCAAGGGCACAGGAAGCAGCAAACAAGACTTTCAACTTGCTAAATAACGGTGAAAAGAAAAGGGCTATAAACCTTGATTTTAAATCAGAGATACCTGATTCAAAAGGAATGGCCAGCAGTACAGCTGACATTACAGCAAGCTGCTTAGCCGTAGCGGCTCTTTTGAAAAAACCAATAACGCACGACCAAATTGCTCAAATAGCTTCCACAATTGAATTTACTGAAGGAATAATGTATAAAGGTATTGTATGTTTTGACCATGTACGAGGTATTTTAATCGAAAAATTGGGCTTTCCTCCTCCTATTAAAATTTTAATTGTGGATCCTGAAGAATGCCCGGGTAATTTTTCCTTCAATCAGAACAAAACCGCTAAGATCTTATATCAGGTCAACACAGAGCTTGTAGAAGAGGCTTATATTTTAGTTAAAGAAGGTATAAGACAACAAAATCCTGAACTCATTGGGACCGGAGCAACTCTTTCTGCTCTTTGTAATCAGATAATCTCTTACAAGCCCGATCTTTTTAAAATTGTTTCCCTGTCCAGAAGAATGGGAGCTTTAGGAGTGAATGTAGCCCATGAAGGAAGGGTGATAGGAATTCTTCTTCCTCCTGATTTTTCTCGGGTTGCCAGACTACAGGATGAGATAAAAAAGTTATGGGGCTATAATGTTAGGTTTTACCTTACGGCTCTCTGGGAGAGAGGTCCGATAGTGAAAATAACTTCTTTTGATTATTAGCAGTAAGAGGTTAAAGTTATGGCCAATCAAACACTAAAGGAAACAATCAACAGGCTAAGAGAAAGATTAAAAGAATCGGTGGAGAGAAATCGAGCGGAGGGACTTCTTTTTTCCGGAGGATTAGATTCAGGTATTCTGGCCTGTCTTTGTCCAGAGATAAAGGCTATTACTGTAAGTGTTCATTCTTGGGGAGAAGATTTAAAGTACGCAGAGATATTATCTAAATACCTCAATCTCAAACATTATCAAGTTACAATAGATACTGAGGAAGCAATTGAAGCTATTCCCGAGGTTATCCAGATTCTTGAAAGTTTTGATCCGGCAATTCCAAACGACATTACTGTTTATTTTGGATTAAAGATGGCAAAAAAAATAGGGATAAAGACTGTTATGACCGGCGATGGAAGTGACGAACTGTTTGTCGGATACACCTACATGCAGAATATACCTTTTCTTGAGAGTTACATTGAGAGACTGAATAAATCCATGTATTTTAGTTCTAATAAGTTAGCCAGATCCCTTAATATTGAAATAAAACAACCTTTTATGGATAAGGACTTTGTGAATTTTTCCCTTCAAATTCCTGTTTCGCTGAAATTAAAAAAGGATCAGGGAAAATATACCGGTAAATGGATACTGAGAAAGGCATTTGAGGGTATACTACCTGATGAGATCGTCTGGCAGAAAAAAAGACCACTGGAATACGGCTCAGGCACTACCAGATTGAGAGAGATTATAACTTCCCGGGTTAAAGATTCAGAGTTTGAAAAGGCAAAAGACATTCATCGGGTGAAATTTATAAATAAGGAGCATTTTTACTATTACAAAATCTATCTGGATAAAGTAGGCTCTATACCCTCGCCAGACAAAGGGGAGAAGTCGTGTCCCGGTTGTGGAGCAGGATTGAAAAAAGACAGTTTTCATTGCAGGGTATGTGGCTGGACAAGAAATCTTTAAAGAGTCCATTTTTTATGAAAAAGGTAGAATTTAACCTGGGTAAGAAGGTCTCCAAAGATAACCGGTGCTTTCCGGAAATTAGGGGAACCTGATGCATCAAAAATCGGCAATGATCACGGGAATTTTGTTTATGGTCACTCTTTTAACCATAGTTATGAGTTTATCCGTTGGCTCAGTTGCCATTCCTTTTTCTGTGACCTGGAAGGCCATAGCCGGACAAATCCCCTTTTTACAAAGGCTAACAGGAGAAAAAGTTTCGGGAAGATATCTTACCATCCTCTTTAATTTGAGACTTCCCCGCATTCTTCTGGCTATGCTGGTGGGGACAGGACTGGCAACAGCGGGATGTATTATGCAGGGACTTTTCAGAAACCCCATGGCCAGTCCCTACATTACAGGGGTTTCCTCTGGCTCATCATTAGGAGCAACGGTAGCCTTGCTTATTTTTCCTGCGTTTTTCTCTGTTCCTTTACTTGCCTTTGTCTTTGGAGCAGGAACTATTCTTCTGGTTTACAGGATTTCCTGGAAAAGAGGTAAAGTAGCTGTGGAGAGTCTGCTTCTTGCTGGAATAGCAGTTGGTTTCTTTTTTTCAGCTGTTACCTCTCTTTTAATGTATACAGCAGCAGAGAGTTTACATCGTGTCATATTCTGGATCATGGGAGGATTGTGGAACAGGGGTTGGAAGGATCTTTTAATGGTAGTTCCTTTTGTCGGTTTTGGTTTGCCGGCTACTTTCTTTTTTGCTCGAGATCTGAATATCTTACAACTGGGGGAAGAATCTGCCTCTCATCTGGGAGTGGAAGTGGAAAAGACAAAAAGGATTCTTCTTGTTTTAGCCTCCCTGGTTACTGCCTCTGTGGTTTCGGTTAGTGGTATAATAGGATTTGTGGGATTGATTGTCCCTCATATTACCAGGATGCTGGTTGGGCCTGATCACAGATTACTCATACCTGTAACTGCTTTTGCGGGGGGTATATTTCTGGTCTGGTGTGATACTCTGGCTCGTACGGTAATTGCTCCTGTCGAACTTCCAGTGGGGGTGATAACTTCTTGTTTTGGTGCACCTTTCTTTATCTATCTTTTAATCAAAGCTAAAAGGGGTTAGCTTTGCTTAAAGTAATTGACCTTCACTGTGAACTGAATGGGAAGAAAGTTCTGGAAAACGTAACTTTTTCCCTACAATCCGGAGACTTTCTGGGTATAGTGGGTCCCAATGGAGCAGGGAAGACCACGTTACTTAGAACGCTGACCGGAATCCTGAAGGTGAAAGATGGAAACATATGGATTGAAGGAAAAAACATTAAGGAGATGAGTCGTCATCAGCTGGCACAAAAGGTAGCTATGGTCCCTCAGAATACCTTTATTAGTTTTCCCTATACTGTTTTTGAAGTCGTTTTGATGGGTAGAAATCCCTATCTGGGCAGGTTTGAGCGAGAGAAAAAGGAAGATCTGGAGAAAGTTGAAGAGTGTATGAGGTTAACTCAAACTTGGGAGCTCAGGAAAAGGAAGGTTACGGAACTAAGCGGGGGCGAGTTGCAAAGGGTGGTAATAGCAAGAACTCTGGCTCAAGATACTCCTCTTTTACTTCTGGATGAACCAACGGCACATCTTGATTTAAACCAGGAACTTGAGATAATGACCCTTATATCCGGGTTAAATAGAGAAGGAAACAAAACCGTGATTCTGGTATCTCACAATCTAAACCTTGCCGCTCGTTACTGTAATAAATTGCTCCTTTTAAAGGAAGGTAAAGTTTTTGCCAAAGGAGCTGTGGAAGAAGTTTTGACGGAAAAAAACATAAGAAGTGTCTATCACTTGAATGCACTGGTAAAAAAGCATCCCTTAACCGGATCTGTTTATGTTCTTCCGGTCGCAACCTCTGAAAGGTCTATCTGCGAAGAAAGGAAAAAGGCAAAAAGAGGAAGGGTTCATCTTATTGGAGGGGGAGGAAGTGCAAGTAGATTGATAAAAGAACTGGTTGAACTTGGTTATGAGGTAAGCATAGGAGTGGTGAATGTTTTTGACGCCGATTTTGAGATGGCTGAGGCTTTTGGAATTGCCTGTGTGGCTGAAGCCCCTTTTTCACCTATTACCCTTGAGTCACACTCCAGAAATATGGATTTGATTTCTAACTCTCAAGTGGTGATTTTATGTAATGTTCCTTTTGGTAATGGGAATCTTCTTAATCTAAAAGCTGCTCTCTGGGCGGTTAAGGAGTGTGGAGCAGAAGTTATTGTTCATAACGGCACACCTATAGAAAAGAGAGATTATACCAGGGGGGAAGCTAAAAAAATTTTTGAAAATTTACTCCGGGAGAGAGTAATGGTGGGGGAAAGGGAAGAAGAAATAATTTCTCTTTTAGAAAAATGTCTCTCTCCAGGAGGTAAAGATGAAAAGCAGAAATTTAACTCCAGTAAGAAAATTGTCAGAGAAAATTGAGAATCAAGGAAAAAAACTGTTATTTGTATTTTCCTTACTGTGTCTCCTTCTGTCAGAATACTTCCTGATTTATCTTTATCCTGTAAATGCGGAAATATTTGAACTGGGAAAGATAGTAATTACTGCTACCAGGTTCCCTGTACTTTTGAAAGATGCCCCCGGTTCTGTTACCGTAATTAGTCAGGAAGAAATAAGAGATTCTGAAGCGAACAATGTGAGTGAATTGCTGCAAAAAATTGCCGGTGTAGAGGTAAGAAGCTACGGCTTTAGTGGAATGTCTACTCTAAGTGTGAGAGGAAGTTCAGCAAATCAGGTTCTGGTAATGATCGATGGCCGTCCGGTTAATCTTGCCTCTACCGGGTCAGTTGATCTCAGTGGGTATCCTCTGGATGATGTTGAGAGGATTGAAATAGCAAGAGGTCCTTTCTCTGCTCTTTACGGGTCAGGGGCACTGGGTGGAGTGGTAAATATAGTAACCAAGAATCCACCCGATGCCAGCAAAACAGAGGCTAAACTCTCTTTTGGAAGCTACGACATGAACTCTTACACTCTGTCTCATGGTTCAAAATCAGGAAAAACCGGTTACTTTTTTACCATCAGAGGGTTTGATTTTGGCGGAGATAGAGAAAATAACTGGAAAAAGTCTTCTTACTTAAGCGGCGAGGTAATTTACCCTCTTTCTTCTGTCTCCTTTACTTTTTCAGGAGGATACTCTCAGGAGAAAAAGGGAATTCCGGGGTCAGAGGATTTTCCCTCTCCTCGAGCTACAGAAAAGGATGAGAGAAACTGGCTTAACCTTAAATGTAATTGGACAAGAGGAAAATCTGATTTTTCTCTTAACTTTTTTTGCAGCCAGGATGAGACCCTATATCAGAATCCAGACTGGAATCAAAAGGACACAACGAGAAATGAAAGACAGGGTGCAGTTTTTCAACACAATTTTTCTACTTCAAAACACAATTTTATCTGGGGAATTGACTGGAATGAAGATCAGGTTGATGTGCGGACTGCAGATGGGACATCCAGAATCGGAGGAAAAAGGCAGGTCAGTTCCGGTGCTTTATTTCTTCAGGATGAGGTGGAAATTTCTCCCAGGACTTTGCTTTTTCTGGGAGCAAGATATGACCAACATTCTGTCTATGGCTGTCGGGTTAACCCCCGTATATCAATTATTCATCGTTTTGGAAAATTAACATCTTTCAAGATGTCCTGGGGTACCGCTTTTCGTTCCCCAAGTGTGAATGATCTTTACTGGCAGGAAGATTGGGGATGGGGTATGGGACTTTTCGGAAATCCTGAGTTAGAACCCGAAGTTTCCTCACAATACGAGATAGGCATGGAAACATTTCTTACCCCAAAGATTCTCACAAGGGTAACCTGTTTTTCATCCCGGGTTAATGATCTCATAAGCTGGATAGAAACACAGCCCTGGAGATGGGAGGCCCAAAATGTAGACAAAGCGTCCATCAAAGGTCTGGAGGGAGAGGTTAAATTTAAACCTCTAAAAAAACTTCAGTTATCTTTTAATTATACATACCTTGAGGCTAAAGACGAGAAGGAATATCCTGGTAAACTTTTACCCTACAGATCCCGAGATAAGTTCTTTTTGGGTCTGGACTGGATGATAACGTCTAAACTTCGCCTGTTTCTTGAAAGTCAGATGGTGGGAGAAAGATTTGCCGATCGGGAGAACACAGAAAAACTTCCCTCCTATACCCTCCTTGGTGCCAGACTGAGATATGTAGTAGGCAAAAAGATCGAATTCTTTTTCAAGGCTGATAATCTACTTGATGAAGAGTATGAGGATATAAAGGGTTATCCAATGCCTGGCAGAACCATTAAAGCCGGGATAAAGATAAACTTATAAAAGGGCCTCAAAATTTTAAAAGGAGGGTCTGGTGGTAGAGTTTTTTCTCAAGGGTGGATTGGTGATGTGGCCTATTCTGGCCTGTTCAATCGTTGCCCTGGGGATAATTCTGGAAAGACTGTACACTTTTTCTCAAATAAAATTGAATATCTCTGATTTTCTGACCGAAGTTAAGAATATGATTGAAAATGAACGTGTTGAACAGGCCATAGACTTCTGCCGGAGGACTCACAGTCCTCTGGCAGGAGTGTGTGCTCTTGTTCTTGAAAACCGTAAGCTCCCCTCTACGGTGAGAGAGGAAATTTTGTCCTGGTATTGTTCACGAGAAATTAGAAAAATGGGTAAGAATGTAAGAATACTTGGAATAATTGGACATATCTCCCCTCTTCTGGGACTGTTTGGCACAGTTCTGGGAATGATAAAAACTTTTATGACTGTAGAAAATCTTGGTGGAGTGGTTGATCCTAAAACCCTGGCTGGAGGAATATGGGAAGCTCTCATCACTACAGCAGCAGGACTTGCTGTAGCTATACCTTCCCTGGTTATCTATCATTATATTGAAGGAAAAATTGATGATCTTTCCTCTGAAATAAGAGAGGTAGCCTTTGAAACAGAGAGCATGTTAAAAGGAGTGAGAAATGAGAGTGGTTACCCGTAAGAAAATTCCCTTAACTCTGGAGATTGCTCCTCTGATAGACATTGTCCTTTTACTACTTATATTTTTCCTTCTTACATCCATCGGTTCCCAGTCCATGAAACTGGATCTTCCTGAGGCAAAGACAGCAACCGGAAAAACAGAGAGTCTCGCCATTTACATCAAATCCAATGGACAGATTTTTGTGGAGGAAAATAAGGTAGAAATAGAAGCACTTTTGCCCTTTTTAAGATCCTTACTGACAGAAAGAAAAGATAAAACTGTCCTTATTAGAGCAGATGCTGAGGTTCCCTTTAAAATACCTGTTAAGGTTATGGATGTGTGCCGATTAGCTGGAGCTGAAGGAGTGAGTATAGCTACAAAAAGCTCAGGAGAAGAATCACTATGGGAAAATGGATAGTTTTTTCTTTGTTTATCCATGGACTTATTTTTCTTATTCCTTTTCAATTTACTCACAATAGAACCGAACCAGAGATAAAGCTGACCTATACATTTAAAGAACGGATTGAACCGGTTTTATATATGAGTATAACGAAAAAATTTGTCGGAAGACCTGATATAAATTTATCTGGAAGAAATTTAGCAGATATTAAGATTATGAACGACCCTTTCACTTTATCTTTTCTTTCTTTAGAAAAAGGAAACATCCCTTTATCCAAAAATTTGCCTTTGAGTAGCCCCGGGATTTATAGGCCATCCAGTTCTTTAAAAGAGGTGAGTTTTTTCTCTTTTCCCGATCAACAAGCTGGGCTCAGAAAAATCGACTCTGAAGTATCTTCCGGGTTTATGTCTTCAAAACATATAGCTATTATTTCACAGCCTCTTTTTGGGTCTGAGAGGAAAAAAGTGAAGATCTCTCAATCCCCTCCTTCTTTCTCCAGATTTATCGCAAGCGGAGAAAAATATAAGGTGCCCGAAAAACGTAAATATTTGATTCAGGAATCTCTTAGAACTCCGCTGACTCTTAAAATTTTATTTCTCACCCCGGAGGAGTCTACACCTGTTTTTAAAAGAAGAATGGATTTAGATGTTTCGATAAAGAGAGTGGAAAAAGTACTTGACAAACCCAGCTATCAGGTTTTAGAAATCTCGGAAAGGAAAATTCGGAATCTATCAAAAATTACTCTCAAGAAAAATATTGAAGGTAAGCCGGGACCATTAAAGATAAAGATACTGGAAAGTAAGGGGCAAAAATTTGATTATTTACCCTTTTTACGAGAAGTTTCAAAATTAAGACTGAATGAGAACAAAAAAGAGAATATACTTTTTCACTCAACATCTCCTGGTATTTTAAGCTTATCTACGGGTCTAAAAAGTTACGTTAACCAAAATCGCCCTCCAGCAAATCTAACCCTGAACAGGGAAAGAATCTTTTTACCCGCAACCCGATCTGTTTTACCTTTTATTTTATTTAGGGATAACTGTGTTTCA
Source organism: uncultured Clostridia bacterium (assembly GCA_964482715.1). Taxonomy (GTDB): domain Bacteria; phylum Aerophobota; class Aerophobia; order Aerophobales; family B3-G15; genus CAYZYX01. The sequence continues at coordinate 26,585 of CAYZYX010000008.1, read as the reverse complement.
GAGAGAGAAGGCCTTCTTTCCCCCCATCTACTCTCTCCAGGGGAAGAGGATAGGAGGATTTCCCCCTTTCTCTCTTCCCCTTTGAATTTAAATCTTGAAAAGAGAGGAGATGAAAAGGTGCTTATCTCTCCTGTTCTCTCTCCCGATTTTTCCAAAGCCAATCTGATGAAAGAAAAAAAGTCTCCTATTGTTCCCGAATCTTTGTATCTGGAAACCTATTTTAAAAAAATTATGCAAATTATACAAAAAAACAAAAGGTATCCACTTGAGTCAAGAAGAAAAGGAGAAGAGGGAAAAGTGAAGGTAAGCTTCACCATCCGTGAAAGTGGAGAAGTTGAAGACTTAAAAATCGTAACTCCATGTTCGTATTCCAGGTTAAACAAAGCAGCAAAAAGTTTAATTTTAGAGCTTTCTCCCTTTCCTCCTATTCCAAAAGAAACCAGAAAAAACAAAATTACTTTTATAGTGGAGGTCGTATATGAACTTGAAGAGAAATTCTAAATTTGAGAGTTTCCCTTGTTTAAATGCAAGATTGGTGATTTTAATTTTAACATCAATCATCCTTGTTTTTTTCTCATTGCCCGCTTTTTCGCAAGAAAAATTCACACTTCATCTTAATCTGGGTGTAGCTTACTACCATCGAGGCCAGTATGAAAAAGCCGAGAAGGAGTTTAAAGAGGCAATTCAGTTAAATCCAGAAAGTTTTGAAGCACATTACAATCTTTCACTTGTTTACTTTGCCTTGCAGGACTTTTCTTCAGCTACCAAGGAGATAAAAAAATGCATAGAGATAAACCCTACCTATCCAGGAATTTATTTTCAACTGGGTAATCTCTATTTTTATCAGGAGCTTTACCAGCAAGCTTTAGAAGAATACCAAAAGGAGTTAAACCAGAATCCCTCCCATGCTCCCTCCCTTTATAACATGGCCAAGATATTTGAAATTAAGAAGGATCTGGCCAAGGCCCGCACTTTACTGGAAAAGGTTAAACAGATTGATCCAGATTTTACAGGGATAGACTCTGAATTGGGTCAAATTTGCTATCATTTAGGTGAGATGGAAAAAGCCGTTATATATTTAAAAAAGGCAGTTGAGAAAAATCCCCGGGACTGCGTCTCTTACCTTTATCTTGGCAAGATATACGAAAAAAAGGAAAAATTTCAGCAAGCAGAAAAAATGTTCTTTGAGGCTCTGGAGATTGATCCTCAAAACTTCCAGGTCTTGGTAGAACTTGGCTATCTTTACCTGAAGCAAAAGGACTACATTTCGGCCTGTTCCTTTTTAGAAAAAGCTGTCCGGATTAATCCAGAAGCTCCTGCTGGTCACTATTATCTTGGCTTTGCATATGCCCAGTTAAAAAGAATAGACGAGGCTATAAGTCAATATCAGCTTATTCTGGAAAGGGAGCAAAAATTTGAAGATGTCTATTATCGGCTGGGCAATCTCTATTATGAGAAGGGTGATATAGAAAAGGCTATTTACTTTTACAAAAAAGAAATAGATGTTAATCCTGCTAACTTGGATGCTTTGTTTAACTTGGCAAATCTTTATGTTAAAGAAGGGAGGTTAGATGAGGCAGAGTCAGCCCTAAAGAAGCTTTTAAAAGCTAATCCTGACAACACCCGCGCACACTCTCTTCTGGGTGATATTTATATGAAGAAAAATATGTATGAAGAAGCTATCAAGGAATACGAAAAAGCAAAGAAAAGCGAATAATTTTTTAACTGAAGAGTAAGATAAAAATTTTGTATTTCAGAGCCACATTTACTTGCAAAATTGTTGTTTTTATTTAAAATGGGGGTGCTAAGAATTTTCGGGAGGGGTGGTTTTTAAAATGAAGATTCCTGAATTAAGAGAAAGAAAAATAACTGACCGTCGCCTTTCCTTCGGAGTTTATTTAGCTGTTATGCTTGTTTTCCTCGGTGTCCTGGTTACTGGATCTGTCTTACTGGGAATGCGCTGGTTCCATCACATGCCTTACGGAGCCAATTATTATTACTTCAATTACAGGTTTTTCCCTCCCTACCTTTTTTTCTTTACCGGATGGATTGTTGCTCTTATCCTTATTGCACTGGGGATCTCTGTTGTTTTCTGGTGGTATCAGTGGCAGCTTTATAAGCGAAGAAATCAACATATCGAGCGAGTTAAAAGATTGAGACAGAGTCTTTCTCTCTGGATAAAAGAAAAATACGGAGTTGAGCTTTCTGATTGGACAGGTCATGATATTCAGCTTAGTTTAAGAGAACAACCTCGAGGTACAGGATTTTTTGTCCTCTGGGTGGTTTTTAGCTACCTTCTGGGGTTGGTGGGTTTTGTACTTACCCTTGTGACTTGGTACTGGCTCACTTTTGATTATTATGTGCACGAACAGGGTGATATTCAGTTTTTTCGTCAGTTATCCGAGCGACTCAAGGAAAAAGGAATTTCTTTTAACTTTCAACCCCCAGAGCCCCTTCCTCCCCGGAGCATGCTCCTTTATGTTTTACTGATGATCGTTCCCGGAATTAACCTTATATGGACCATATGGTGGAATTATGTTTTATTTCGGGATCCCAATGTTCATTTTGACAATCATGATTTCTGGGAGTCCCAGCTGGAAGAGATAACCAAAGAACCTGGTTTTAGTTTCTCATCGGAATCACCTCTTGATATACTGAAAAAACGTTATGCCCGGGGAGAAATTACCAGAGAAGAATTTGAACGTATAAAAGAAGACCTTTCCAGAGAATAAAAGGGAATCCCAGGAAATATGTGGTCAAATCTTATTTCCAGGAGATAAAAATGCTTCACGCAACAATTTTTCCCGGACGGTATGTCCAGGGATGTGATGCATTAAGTGATTTAGCTGAAGAACTTTCTCGATTTGGAAAAAGAGGACTTTTTGTGTGTGATCCATTTGTTTTTGAAAAAATTTTTCCTGATATCCGTCACGAAATAGAGGAAAAAATAGAGGTTAAAGTAGAAAGATTTGTGGGTGAATGTTCTGATGAGGAGATAGAAAGACTGTCAGAGATTGGTAAAAAATACCAAGTAGAATTTGTAGCAGGATTAGGAGGTGGGAAAACACTGGATACAGCTAAGGCCATTGCTCATGAGCTTGGAGTTTCAGCCTGTGTTGTCCCGACAATAGCTTCAACTGATGCTCCCTGTAGCTCGCTTTCAGTTATATATACACCCGAAGGGAAATTTAAAAGATATTTAAAATTGCGGAAAAATCCTGATTTGGTAATGGTAGATACCAGGGTAATTGCTAATGCACCGGTTAGATTTTTGATTGCCGGTATGGGAGATGCTCTGGCTACCTGGTTTGAGGCTGAGTCGTGTAAAAACAAGTATGCCCAAAACCTTGCTGGAGGGCTGGGTTCCATGACCGCTTTCTCACTGGCCAGACTCTGTTATGACATTCTTCTTGAATACGGGATTTACGCCAAGATCTCCTGTGAAGCTCATGTAGTAACTCCTGCCCTGGAACATATTATCGAGGCTAATATTCTCTTGAGTGGAATTGGCTTTGAGAGTGGAGGATTAGCTGCTGCCCATGCTATCCACAATGGTTTAACTCTGTTAGAGGAAACTCACAGTTATTATCACGGTGAAAAGGTTGCTATTGGTACGCTAACCTCACTTTTTCTCACTGATAAACCTCATAAAATAATAGATGAGGTGTTTTCTTTCTGTGAATCTGTGGGGTTGCCAACCACGTTGGACGAGATAGGAATTTCTGATATTTCAGAGAGAAAGCTATTAAAGGTAGCAGAGGGTGCATGTGCTGAAGGTGAGACCATTTATAATGAATCGATTCCCGTTAATCCTCAAAAGGTTGTGGCAGCTATTAAGGCTGCAGATGCTGAAGGAAAAAGAAGAAAGGCCAGCTACATAAAAAAATAGTATTTTATTATTAAATGGAGAAAAAAATTATGGAAAAATTTATCTGGGAAGAGATGAAATCAAAAATGAAAAAATACCCTATATTCGCGGAAGTTATATACGACTCACTGAAAGGTATATATCAGATTCTTGAGCAAAGAAAAAATGCTTACCGTCTTTTTGCTTACGTTAGAAAAACTAAAGATGGTTTTGACGAAAATGTTCTTCACATTCAAATGCATTTTAAGGATAATCAAGAAAGAGACAACCTGTGGAATGAAGCAAGTGAGAAGGTGGTAGAGAGTATCCGTAAAGGCATAAAAAAGACCTCTGATCCAAGAGAAAAGATAGAAATTCAGAATATTTTGTGTGCAGTTAGGTCAGAAAAGAGAATTTCTTTAAATTAGTCTGAATTTAAAATCCTCCCGGGAGAGAAATGTTTCTTCCAGGGAAGCAAAAATAGTAAAGAATAATAAAAGTGAAGTATCCATACCGGAAAAGGTTTTACTTCAGGAGATAGCCAGAAAGCAACCCCGGGGTTCCATGAAAAGGAAAGGAAATTAACCACTTCTAAAAGTCCTTGAATGGCCAGCCAATTTGTATTACTGATTATTCTGGCTCCTTCAAGAGTGAAACTTGCCAGAGCCAGAGAGAGCATACCCAGGGCAATTACAAGAGTAATCAAAGGAACCACTACAAGGTTGGCTATTATACCAACCAGAGGTAACTGACCAAAATAAAAAGCCAGCAGAGGAAGAAGTGAAAGTTGGGCAGCTAAGGAGACAGATAGAGATTTTTTTAACCAGGAGAAAGATAGAAAACTTAATTTTTCCTCAAGGAACGGTGTAAGGTAGATGATTCCTCCCACAGCCAGAAAAGAAAGTTGAAAGCTCACGGTAAAGATACTAAGAGGATTAAGAATCAGGACTATAAAGCAGGACAGAGAAAGGATAACGATAGGGTTCACTTTTCTGTCCAGGAGAAGAGCTATTATTCCGATACCGGCCATTAAGGTGGCTCTCAGAATAGGAGTTCGCAATCCTGTAATAAAAGAGTAAAAGATAATTACAGGAAGAGCTAAAGCAAAGCCTAATTTTAAAGAACACCCCAATATGCGGAAAAAAACAAGAAATATGCCAAGAACAAGTCCTACGTGGAGTCCAGAGACTACAAGAACATGGGCAGTGCCAGTAGTACGAAATTTACTCAGTATTTCAGGAGAAAGCTCCTGTCTGTCACCCAGAAGAATTGCTCTTAAAATTGAAGAATGAAGACGAGGTAAAATTTTATTTGTTTTCCTTATAATCCATCTCTTGCTGGAGAAGGCAAGCTTAAACAAGAGATTAACTTTTCCTCTTTCCAGAATTTCTACTCTTCCCGTGGTGATTTCTGTCCATATCCCCTGGTAGGAAAGATACCTCTGCCAGTTAAAATCATTTTCTTTTTGAACATTGCGGGGTAGACGAAGTTTCCCTTCTATTTTAACTATATCACCAAACTCATAGTCTGCATGAGGATAAAAGCTTGTTACCCAAACTTTTCCATTTACCTTTTTTCCTTCTACCCGGAGGACTTGCATAATGAAGGTTATTCTTCTTTTATTGCCCTCTCTCAAGCGAGGAGAACTTATAACTTTACCTGTTATTCTCAGGGGGTCTTCAGAAGGCGCATATTTCACAATGTCAGATGGTGAGGGAAAGTAACATAAGCAGAAATGTAGAGTTCCGCAGAGAAAAATGGCTACTAATAGCAGTAGACTGGTAAGTTTTATTTTTCCTGAAAAATAAAAAATTAGAGAAGTGACTAAAAGAAAAATTTCCAGAAGATATAAAAAAAGAAGAAACGACGGGGAGTTGATAAGGTACTTTCCAGTTAGTATTCCAGCTACAAAGAGGAGAGTAACTATCAGAATAGGTGCTCTAACTTGCAAGTAAAACTACCTTTTCTTTTTCCTCTATTTTTTACCAGAGTTTCGAGAACGGCTTATCTTCTGAACTTGTCAAGAATTACAGCAACTATGATAAGAAGACCTATAAAGACCTGTTGATAAAAAGGAGAAACATTTAGCAAATTAAGACCGTTTCTAATAACTCCCAGAAACAAAGAACCGATAACAGTTCCTATTATTCCGCCTCTTCCTCCAAACAGACTTGTTCCACCGATAATTACTGCGGCAATAACGTCAAGTTCCCAGCCAATTCCAGCTGTAGGCTGTCCGGAATTAACGCGCGAGGCCAGAATTATCCCGGCAATTCCGGCAGTAAAACTACAAATGCCAAAAACTATGGTTCGATAAATATTTACTGGAATTCCAGAGAGGCGAGCTGCCTCTCGATTTCCTCCTATAGCGTAAACGTACTTGCCAAATGTGGTTTGCGAAAGCACAAAATAACCCACCAAAACAACTCCAAGATATATTATAACGGGAACCGGAACAGGACCGATCATTCCTCCTCCGATAAACCTGAAAGAAGGATTTAAACCACTTATTGGATATCCACCTGAATATATCAGAGCTAATCCCCGGGCTATAGATAGCATACCGAGAGTCACCACAAAAGAGTGTACCCCCTTTTGGTAATTACCACACCCATAGCAATTCCCAATAACATGGCCAGGATGAGGGGAACAAACACAGCAATGAATGTTCCGCAACCATTATAAACCTGTAGGCCGGCTGCTACTACTCCAACAAAAGCTACCATTGAGCCTACAGAAAGATCTATTTCTGCACTCAAAATTACAAAGGTCATTCCCACAGCAATTATTCCTATCATTGAGACCTGACGGATAATATTAAATATATTACGGGGAGTTATAAAAACAGGGGTAAGAATGGTCATCACAATACAGGTAAGGATAAAAGCGAGAAAAATGCCGTATTCTTTTAAGATTTTATTAAAAAGATCGCCCTTAAAAAGAACAGGTCTGCCTGCTTTTTTTCCTATTTTTAAAGCTTTTATTCTCACTTTTTTGGGTTTTAAAAATTGCGGAGAAGGATATATGCATATCCTTCTCCGCCAACACCTGTATTTTTTTATTTTTTGGTAAGTCTATTACTTCTTGATTTCACCATATTTCTCTGCCATTTCTAAATTCGCTCTGGTGATAAGTGTGGGGACAATGTAAATCTCATGTTTTGGTGGTTTTGCTCCAGTCCTTATGTAATTTACCAGGTATCTCATTGCCTCACGAACTTGCTCTCCAGGATGCTGTTCTATGGTGGCATCAAGTCTACCCTCCTGGATTGCTTCAAGTGCATCGGGAATAGCATCAAAGGATACAAGGGTTAATTTTCCGAGATCATAACCCGCTGATTCAATAGCTTCAAGTGCCCCCATTATCATATCATCATTGTGGGCCCATACTGCATCAAAATCTGGATGAGCAGTAATAGCGTCCTCCATAACTCTCATTCCGGTTTCACGGTCAAATTGACCGGTCTGACTGAAGACAATCTTCAATTGAGGGAAATCTTCAACGACCTGGTGGAACCCGCTTCCCCGATCAATAGCTGGCGAGGAACCTGGAGTTCCTTGAAGCTCAATTATCTTCCCCTTTCCATCCAGTTTTGCAGCAGTATAAACTGCGGCGATTCTTCCACCCTCTACGTTATCTGCGCCCACATGAACCAGGAAAGGAGCACCCACAACTTTACGGTCAAAGGTAGCACAGGGAATTCCAGCTTCGTCGAGTTTTTCTAATCCTGGAACTAATGCTTTAATGTTAATAGGTGAGATAAGCACTCCATCCAGCCCTTTAACAATCATATCCTCAATGTCAGAAATCTGCTTGGAGACCTTGTTCATTCCATCGTAGACAACAACCTTTACTCCCAGTTTTTTAGCCTCATCCAGGGCCACTTCCTTGGTGAAGACAAACCAGGTAAAGTAAAGACTGGGAACAGAGAAACCTATGGTTATTTCTTTTTCTTCAGCGAAACCGCTGTGGAACATCCCAGGGCAAAAACTCCTATTAACAACACCATTGCCATCAGCACCACTTTTTTGATTTTAGTCATAGCCTATTTCTCCTCCCTTTAGTCTTTTGTAAAAAAATTTTGCCTGCCGATCAATCACCCCCTTCTTTTTTATCGTCCCACCATTAATTTTACCACTTCATCAATGGTTATATTTTCTATTTTTTCATCACCAACCTTTTCACCTCGGTTAAGGACAACCACCCGATCAACAACGGAAAAAACTTCATGAAGATTGTGACTTATAAAAATGAGAGAGATACCTTCTTTTTTTAACCTCTGGATGAGTTCCAAAACTTTTTCTCTTTCCTTAACTGAAATGTTGGCGGTAGGTTCATCCATTATGATGACTTTAGGTCTTAAATAGACGATTTTACCAATTGCTACTGCTTGTCTCTGGCCACCAGAGAGATTCTGCACCGGTGTCTTGACAGAACCAATTTTAATTTCCAGGCTTCTCATTACCTTTTCTGCTTCCTCCCACATCTTCCGCTTGTCAATGATGCGAAAGATTCTCCCCGGTCCCTTTTTTATGAATTCTCTACCCAGAAATATGTTTGATGCTACGTCCAGATTCTCTGCTAAAGCTAAATCCTGATAGACAGTCTCAATACCCATCTCTTTAGCATCCTTGGGACTGTTAATTTCAACTTTTCTTCCTTCAAAGTAAATTGTGCCTTCAGTTGGAGGATGAGCTCCTGAGAGAATCTTTATGAGTGTTGACTTGCCAGCACCATTATCTCCCACCAACCCAACAATTTCGTTGTAATGTAAGTCAAAATTCACTCCCTTGAGTGCTACTACTCCATCAAACCGTTTATGGATATTCACCATTCTCACCAGAGGGTATTTCCTATCCCCTTTCCCCAAACTTTCCATTTTTTAATTTACCTTAATTTTTCCGTTACCTGAATACAAAGTCAAAGCGCGTATGTCATTTTTTTGTCTTTTTATTTTAACAGAATTTATAACTTTAGTCTCTTTTTTGAATTCAAATCTTACATTCATGATTAACTACCAGTTTTCAGCTTGATGGCTATCAGATTAATATCAACAGGCTTTTTAATCAGAAAAGTTTTAATTTTTTATCCAGAATAACAAAGGAACGGTGTTTGTCAATTTCGTCATAATTTGACATTGGGACGTTATTTTAAGACAAACAGGGTCCCTGGATATCTCAAAGGAGGCCTCTTTTTGGTGAGGAGCCGGTGGAACACCTCCTGCGGAACCCTATTTTTACAAATTTGACCGGGATGCTGTTGTTTGTTTTGATAACAGATATAGAGGTTTTTTAAAAAACATATACCCTCTTGAAAAAATAAAAATAATACCTTACCCCTGTCATCCAGTAAAAAAAGGGGACAAACTGAAAGCGAGAAAAAACTCAGTCTCCCCTCTGGACAGAAAAATAATATTCAATTATGGCTTGGGAGTTTCCAGACATATTCATCTACTTCCTACTATAGAACGCCTCAGTAAAAAATATCCTTTCGTTATGGTTACCTTAACACATGTCGATGACTGGATTGACCTGTTTTCGGCACTTAAAATCAGCCTGAAAACAAGACTGACCAATAAGAAGATATGATAGGTCCTTTTGTTGAGTTTGAGAAAAACCCCGTATCGAAGCCAGGTAATGGTTTTTATTCAAAAGCGGTTTACAACCCTGCGGTCATCAAAGAGGGGGATACTTTTTTCATGTTTTTCAGAGCAGAGAGCTTCCAGGACAAACTTACCGGAAGAATAGGCCTTGCAGAGAGTAAGGATGGATTTTCCTTTAAAATCCACCCTCAGCCCGTCATTGTTCCGGATAGTGAATTTGACAAGATGGGATGTGAAGATCCAAGAATTGTAAAAATTGGTGATACCTTTTATCTCACCTATGTTAGTAATGCAGGCAAATACAGGAGAGGCAATATTTGTCTTGCCACCTCCAGAGATCTTATCCATTGGGAGAAACATGGAACTGTTCTGGAACCTAAAAGTAAGTGGTGCGAAGGACAGATAGACCTATTTTGTCTTCTTCAAAAAACTGGAGTAAACTTTTCGGAAAGAGTCTTAATCATGTGGTCCCTGAAAGCCTTGTTGTGGAGGAGTCACGCTGGCTTCTTTACTACGGTGCGGCTGATAAGGTCTGCTGTGTTGCTTTATGGAATTTGAATGAAAGTAATTTTGAAGTTTCAATTCCTGGCTCCAGAGTCTAAGCTCCTTTTTATTTAGTCTCTCGGTGGGTTCAGCTATTGCGATAGTTTCCTCTATTTTTTTGGAATACTGTAATTTTTTCACTGAAAAGAAAGGGGATACCAATGAAGAAATTACCTGCAAATAAGGTGGTCTTATTTTTCAGGAATTTCCCATACATCTCCCACTTTACCTAAAAACACTTTGTCTTCTCCCAGAATGCGGGCGAGTCTGGTAAAAGTGAGAATCCCTGAACAGTGATAGAGGACTATTTTTTTAATATTTAGATCCTGGAGCTCCGAGGCTATTAAACTTATCTTTTTTTCACTTGCTCCTTTAAGGTGAGTGCCACCAATAACGAGAACAAAATTTTTCTTCCCTGTAATTTGCCTTGCATACTTCAAAGTATTGATAATACCGGAGTGAGTACATCCCAGAACTGCCACCAATCCTGAACCACCATCTATAATCAGAGCCTGATCATCTAAAACCTCATCCTTTATCCATCTATCTTTTGACTTTTTATAAAATTCCTCTTCTATATGTTCAAAAAAGGTTTCTCGTGGAATCTGACCGGTAAGCACCATATTTTCTGCTATCTGCGTAGGACTTGAACTAAAAACAATATTTAACTTACTTTCATTTTTCAGGTCATCAGGAAAACCTATATACTCCATCTTCTCTGTTTCGAGTTTCTTGTACTTTGCCTGCAGGGCGTCTGGGTGAGCATATATCACGGGTAAATGCTGGTAGTTTAAAATTTTTGTAAGCCCTCCAGTATGATCGTAGTGACCATGACTTAGTACAATGCAGTCCACCGATCCCGGGTTTATATTTAACTTTCTGGCATTATGCTGGATCGTTAGACCCTGTCCGGTGTCAAACAAGATAGTTTTACTTTTTGTTTCAATTAACAACGAAAAACCATGCTCGGCTAAAAAACCTGGTTTTTCTACGTAGTTGTCACAAATAACAGTTAGCTTGAGAGACATATTCTTGGTTTCCCGAAATCTTATCCATCCGGGCTCTGTTCTCTTTTTATCTTGTCAGCCAATCCTCTGAGAATCTTCTCATATCCCTTGCTGGATCATTTCTCTTCACATCTTCTTCGCGGAAAGAAAATCGATACTCCTCAATATATCGAAGGAGAGTCTCATAAGCCCTGTTGATCTGAGCCATTTTTTCTTCATAATCCTTTCTTCCTGTTTTATCCGGGTGATACTTTTTAACCTTGCTTCGGTAAGCTTGTTTTATCTCCTGCAGGGTAGCCTCCTGAGGTAAGTCCAGGATTTTCCTTGCCCGGTTAATGCTCTCAAAATTTAGCTCAATCATTTTAAAAGTTTTGACAGCATCTTTTAGGATTATCACAGGGAGTGGTCATACCGCAACATTCACCCTGAGCAGTCTCACTACTTTTTACTGATAGAGTTTGAGGAAGGAGTCTTATAAGGTTTTTACTTCCACAATTTCTGCATTTGACCTCTCCTTCATCTCTACCCACTCCTTCAAGTACTTGCATTATATTCCCACAATCCTCACACCTGTATCGGTAAAGAGGCATTTTAACCTCCTTCGTAGGTTTAATTAAGGATAGATTTGGATCAATTTTCAATATTACAAATTTTGTTTCATTATAAGTTAAAAATTATTCTTGTCAATATTTCATTTCTCCAGTTTCGGAAAAAATTTCAGGGTACCTTAAGGAAAGCTCATTTTATTAATTTCATTTTATTAATTTAAAATTAAATATCTCCATTTTTAATATTTTTTAACCCATTTTAAGGTGCAATTGGAGCAAGTTTTAGCTATTGTTAGGGATTTTTCCTGAAACTGGAAATAAACCGATATCAGATAAATATTGATGGAGGTGTTAAATTGACAAAAAAAATTTTCACTATATAATGAAACAAAAAAGTATAAGGGGAGTGCAAAATGCAAGATGACAAACCGGTATATCCCATAAGTGTTGCCGCAGAACTTCTGGATGTTCATCCTCGCACTCTTAGACTTTACGAAAGACATGGTCTTATTAGTCCAAAAAGAAGGGGTAACAAAAGATTTTTTTCTAATAATGACCTTCAGTGGATAAGATGCATACGTGAAATGATTCACCAAAAAGGACTAAATATTGAAGGTATAAAGCGTCTTCTCAGTCTTCTTCCATGCTGGCAGATAAAAGGTTGTAGCGAAGAAGAACGGGAAAAATGCTCGGCACGTTATAACAAGACTGAACCTTGCTGGCAACTTGCCCAAAAGATTTGTCCCGAAAAATTTGAGACTTGCAAACAATGCAGAATATATAGGGAACATATAGAGAAAAGATGAAAAATAATTAAAAAAACAAGATTTTAAAACGATAGGAGGTTAAAATGCCAAGAGGTGATGGACAGGGTCCACCAGGGAGAGGGGGAAGAGGATTTGGGTTGGGAGCTGGAGGAGAATGTATATGTCCTAATTGTGGGGCTACTGTTCCTCATACCAGAGGAGTTCCCTGTTACCAGATTTCCTGTCCTAATTGTGGGACACGAATGACAAGGAAAAGATGAAAATATCAGTTGCCAGTGGAAAGGGAGGAACGGGAAAAACTACAGTTGCCACAAATCTTGCTCTGGCACAGGCGACACCTGTACAATTTCTTGATTGCGATGTAGAAGCTCCCAATGCTGCTTTGTTTTTGAAACCAAAAGTGGAGGAGGTAAAACCAGTTTATTTTTCCATTCCCAGATTAATTGAGGAAAAGTGTAATTTCTGTGGATTGTGCAGTGAGGTTTGTGAGTGGAATGCCATAGCCTGTGTTAATCAAAAATGGCTTTTCTTTCCGCAGCTCTGCCACGGTTGTGGTGCCTGTTGGGAACTTTGTCCCCAGAAAGCTCTGGTAAAAACCCAAAAAGAGCTGGGGGTTATAGAAAAGGGGAAGGCTGGGAAGATCGATTTTATTCAGGGGAAACTTACCGTGGGTCAGGCTGTTTCACCTCCTGTGATTAAAGCGGTAAAAAAGGAGGCTGATTTATCTAAAGATGTAATCATAGATGTCGCTCCAGGGACATCATGTCCCATGGTAGAAGCAGTAAAAGATAGCGATTTTTGTCTGCTTGTAACTGAGCCAACTCCATTTGGGTTTAATGATCTTGTTCTGGCAGTGGGTGTTTTAAAAGAATTGCAAATTCCTCACGGGGTTATAATTAATCGGTCCAGCATTGGAGATGACAAGGTGGATAGTTTCTGCGAGAAAAACAACATACCTATTTTTTTGCGTATCCCTCTGGACAAGAAAATTGCCAGAGCTTATTCTGAAGGCAAAACTCTTGTGGATGTTGATCTCTCATGGAGAGAAAATTTCAGGAGTCTTTTTTCTAAAATAAAATCTGAGGTTAAAAAGTGAAGACACTGACTGTGGTGAGCGGAAAGGGAGGAACCGGGAAAACAAGCATTGTAGCCTCTTTTGCTCATCTTACCCGGAATAAAATAATGGTTGACTGTGATGTAGATGCAGCAAATCTTCATCTTCTTCTCAACCCTGAAGTTAAAAAGTCCTTTCAATTTAAAGGCGGAAAAATAGCCATAATTGATCGAGAAAAATGCAGTGAGTGCAGAAGGTGCGAGAAAATATGTCAATTTGAGGCGATAAAAAACTTCACGGTGGATCCCTTATCCTGTGAAGGATGCTCCCTTTGCTCTCGTATCTGCCCTGAAGGTGCTATCACCATGAAGGAAAAAATAACCGGATGGATATACCTGTCCGATACAAAATATGGAGTGCTGGTTCATGCAAGACTCGGAGCCGGAGAGGGAAATTCGGGAAAACTTGTAACCCGGGTAAGAAATACTGCCGAGAAAATTGCAAAAGAGAAAGAGGTAAACCTCATTCTTATTGATGGTTCTCCCGGTATAGGGTGTCCGGTGATAGCTTCTTTAACTGGAGCAGATCTTGCGCTTATCATTACAGAACCAACCTTATCCGGCATAAGTGACCTGGAGAGAATCGGGGGAGTGTGTGACCATTTTGGTATCCCGTGGGTGGTTTGTATAAATAAATATGACCTGAATAAGAGCAATACAGAGGCAATAGAGAGAAAATGCAATCAATGGGGAACAGGGGTTGTGGGTAAGATTTCCTATGATGAAAATTTCATCTACGCTCTTCTTAAGGGCCTGCCATTGACAGAATTTTCCAGCAATAAATCAGTGACTGAAGTTAAAAACCTGTGGTGGCAGGTGTCCTCTATTCTCAAGTTAAGTCAATAACTTCCCTCCTTTGAAAATTTTAGATACCATACAGTTGACAAAAATAATTTTCAAGTTATAATAAACCAACAAGAATATATAATAAACTATGAACATAAAAAAAGGAGGAAAAGAAAATGCCGAGAGGTTTTAGAGGAAGATTTTTCTGGCCCGGCTATTTTGGTCCGGGAGGATTCTGGGGAAGAGGAAATCCTTATCCCTTCTGTAGATTTTTCCCCTGGCTTCCCAGATGGTGGTGGGCAAGTCCTTACGCAATGCAATACGCCGCAACTATTCCCGGGTTATCTCCGTTTTACAGGCCAACTGGCTTTCCATACTATTATTAGTAGAAAGTAGATAAACAAAGATTAAAAAGCGTTGAGGAGGTTTAAAATGCCATTTGGAATAGGTCCAGCCGGTTGGTTTTTAGGACCTTACTGGTGGTACTGGTATAATCCATGGCTCTGGGGATACGGATATCCCTATGGTCTTTATTGGCCTACCTGGGGATTTGGGTATCCTTACAGCTATGGAGTGAGTGGGTATCCTTACGGAATACCAGGTTTTGGCTATGCACCAACTCGTGAACAGGAGAAAACCTGGTTGGAGGAGCAAAGAAGAACTCTTGAAGCCCAACTGGAGGATATAAGAAGAAGAATGGATGAGCTGGAAAAATCTTAAACAAATCCCCCCTGAAAGCTGTGTAGCTTTCAGGGGGGATTTGTTGTCTAATTTAATAAATTTTAAACGGAGGTGAAACTTATGCCAGGATACAGACATAGATATATGTATTATGCTACTGGACTTCCCGGCTGGATGCGCTTTGGCTTTTCTCCAGGTTGGCTGGGGACTTCTCCTACAGGATTAGGACCTGGAGCAACTTTTTTAATGACTGGAAGATGGCCCACTCCACAGGCTCAGAGTTTCTGGCAAACTATGCAACAGGGGACCACACCTTACTACACACCAATGGGGCCAGGTTTTCCCCCACAGGGACAGAATGCACAACCAACAAAGGAACAGGAAGTAGAGTTTCTTCGTACCCAGGCAGATAAACTGAGAGGAGAACTGGAGCGTATTAAAGAACGTTTAGCTCAACTTGAGTAATAGAAGTTAAGAGGGAGGTAAAAATGCCTCCCTCTTTTGTAATTGTTCAAAAGATAAAAGGAGGATGTTATGAAAGTAGCAATAACTTCTATGGGGGATAATTTAAATTCGCAGGTAGACCCAAGATTTGGTAGATGTCAGTTTTTCATTATTGTAGATCCTGAAACTCTGGAGTTTGAAGCACTACCAAATCCCAATCTGCAGGCTCCAAGTGGCGCAGGTATAGCTACTGCCCAGATGATAGCCCAAAAAGGTGTTGACACCATAATAACCGGTAATGTCGGTCCTAATGCCTATCAAACCCTTTCCGCTGCAGGAATAAAGGTGTTAACCGGGGCACAAGGCACAGTGAGAGAGACTATAGAAAGATTCAAACGAGGTGGGTTTCAATCTGCTACAGGCCCAAATGTTGGAGCTCATTTTGGAATGGGGGGTGCATATCCACAGGGAGGATTTGGAATGGGACCCGGCATGGGAATGGGTATGGGCCGTGGAAGAGGAATGGGTATGGGAAGACAATTTGGAATGGGCTTTCCTTCGAGCCCTTATGGGCCAGGAATGATGAGCCCCATGCAACCACCCATGTCCAAGGAAGAGGAACTGTCCATGTTGAAGAAACAGGCCCAGGCAATTGAACAGGAGCTTAAGGAGGTCAAAAGAAGAATAGACGAGCTTGAGAAAAAAGAATAAATAGTCAGGCACCATGCGTATTATAAAGAGGTCACTTTTCAGGGAGTTATTAAAAAATGGCACAAAGAACAAATGAAGCTGCGTCTACACAGAAAGTGAGTCAGGAAAAAATAAAAGAGAATATGAAAAAAATTTCCTATAAACTTCTTGTTATAAGCGGAAAAGGTGGAGTAGGAAAGACAACAGTAGCAGTAAATATTGCTTTTGGTCTTGCCCTTCAAGATAAAAGGGTGGGCCTTTTAGACGTTGATATCCATGGACCAAATATTACCAAAATGGTGGGGGCAGAAGGGAAAAAATTAGCTGCACTTCCCGATGGAAAAATAGAACCTCTGTTTGTCCCTCCTGGTGTGAGAGTGGTAAGCATTTCTCCTCTCTTAAAAAACACTGACACTCCTGTAATATGGAGAGGACCTTTAAAAATGAAACTTATCACTCAATTTCTTTCAGATGTTAGTTGGGGAACTTTAGACTATTTAATAATTGATTCACCTCCCGGAACAGGAGATGAACCTTTAAGTGTTGCCCAGCTTATACCAGATTTAACGGGGGCAATTATTGTAACAACCCCTCAGGAAGTTGCTCTTCTTGATTCACGAAAGGCTGTAAATTTTGCAAGAGCCGTTAACATTCCAATAATTGGAGTTATTGAGAATATGAGTGGCCTTATCTGTCCTCATTGTGGAAAAGAAATTCAACTTTTCAAAAAAGGTGGAGGAGAAAAAGCAGCAAAAGAATTGCAGGTGCCCTTTATAGGAAGGATCCCTCTTGATCCTGATATTGTAATATCGGGAGACGATGGGAAACCCTTTGTAATGAACCGAAAAAAGACAGGATATATGGATAAGATAATCTGCACTATCCTCGAGAATATCGGAGATAAATAAATTAAGAAGAAAATGCTCGATCCTTAGGAGGAAGGCAATGAAAATAGCAATCTCTACCGATGGAAGCAATGTTTCTGCTCATTTTGGTAGATGTCCATCTTTCACCATTGTTGAAATTGAAAAAGGAGAACTCATAAGTAGAGAAGAAATTCCAAACCCGGGTCATCATCCAGGGTTTCTTCCCGATTTTTTTGAAAAGCAAAATATTAAATGTATTGTATGTGGAGGAATGGGTCAAAGAGCAAAAAACCTATTTACCGAAAAAGGAATCCGATCTATTCTCGGTGTTCAGGGAAAGGTAGACGAAATAATTGATAAGCTTCTGAAAGGTGAACTTGAAGGAGGAGAAAGTCTCTGCCAACCAGGAAAGGGGAGAGGATATGGCATTCCAAAAAATGAATGTTCTTGAAAAAATTATAATACCTTAAAGAAAGGAGAAAAAAGTGAACGTCTGGCTTCGCAGATATGGTGATCCTATCTTGAGAAAAGTCTGTGAACCAGTGGGAAAAATAGGGTCAGAAGAAAGAGATATCTTTTTTTATATGAGTAAAATCCTTTTTGAAAAAAACGCTTTAGGCATTGCCGCTCCCCAGATAGGTATCTCTCGAAGAATGGTAGTGGTGCGAACTGATGGTTCTCTTTTGCAACTTGCTAATCCTTCAATTTTAAATAAAAAAGGTGAGGATATTCTTACCGAAGGTTGCCTCAGTATTCCTGAAGTATTTATTAAGGTTCCTCGTGCTAAAAAAGTTAAACTTACAGGCATAGATGAAAAAGGTAAAAAAAGTATAATAGAAGCAGATGGAATACTTGCAAGAGCCCTTCAACATGAAATTGATCATCTTAATGGAATACTCATAGTTGACTATGCTGAACCCGGTAAGAAAGACAAGATTAAAAAAAGACTGAGGGAGCTTGCCGAAAATACCAGAATGATTCTTAGAATTAAAAATAAAAACAGGTTATAATTCCTGTTTATCTAAGGATAAAACCTAACCTAAAACAAAAATCTTATTTAAAATACTTACTTTAAAAGTCCTCCAATTGTTTTGGTTCCGTGCTAATCCATGCAAAGATATAGTTATGATAGGCTTTTATGTCAGATTAATATTGGTAACAGAAGAGTTATCCAGAGGGGTTTAGCCATAAATTTTCTTATCCCTGTCACTGCCCTTTTAATAGGTTTAAGGTCTCCTTATTTTTTCATTTTGGCATTTGTTTTAATAGGATTTTTCATAAACAGGGGTAGAGATTATACTAATTACCTCATCAGCCGTATTTTTGGGCTTTATTTTTAGTCTAAAATTAGAAGAACCAAGAGAGAAGCAAAAAATACAAAATGCTGAGAGAACTTCTTACTCTTAATGTAGATGAATATACTTTATTAAAAGTTTTATACTTTGCATCACAAAAATTAACCGTCTCATACGAAGAAATAGCGGAAATAATAGGAGAAGAAAACATCGAGAATTTTCTCTTGACAGCAGAAGAAAATAGATTACTTGTACCAGTTGCTTCCTCCAGAAGTACAGCTTGGAAGGATAAATTACTTTTAATAAAACCAGGAGAAAAATACAGAATGCCTAACATCATTAAGATATTAATTAAAAATCTATGTGAAAAAGGTGGATGGAATACCAATTACGCTATCGCTACTTATTTTAAACAGATTGGAGAACCACGTTGGGAAGATATGCCTAATTTTTATAAAAAATTAAGTCAGAAGGCTAAAAATAATAAGGTTAGTGCTAAAGACATAAGAGAAATAGCCAGACAGTTTAATATGGAAGAAAAAACTGGAGCTTTAATCGCGGAACTTAAAGGTGGAGGATTAATTAGCCCGTTTTTATCTTTAACTCCGAGAAATAAATTTCCAATTTATGAAATTAATCCCTGTGTAAAAGAGATTCACTCATCAAAAGTAATCTTAGGATCTTGAAAGTGAGTTAGAATAATGACAACTCAGGTTTTAACAAGACAAAAAGATTTAAAGTAAAAGAGGGTAAATAAAGAAAGGAGAAAGGATATGATTGGACAGGTACAAAAGCCGCTTGAAGAAATTTTAGAATATCTTAGAGGAAAAAGAAAGATAGTCATAATGGGATGTGGTGGTTGTGCCACGGTCTTTCACACAGGAGGTGAACCAGAGGTAAAGAAAATGGCAAATATTTTGAGGAAAAAAGGGAAAGAGGTTTTAGCCGCTATTACACCGCCATTTGGTGAATTCACCTGCTATGCTCCCTGGAGTAAGAAACGTTTAGATAAATACCAAAAAGAGATTAACGAATGCGATGCTATTTTAATGTTAACCTGTGGAGATGGACTTCAAGTTGTTCGAGAATTTATATTGGAAAAGGAATATAACTTGGTAAAACCAATTTATCCAGGAACTAACCCTATGGGACATATGGGAGGAGGTCCTACTTTATTTAAGGAAAAGTGCCAGCAATGTGGAGAATGTGAGTTAGGCAAACTTGCTGGTATCTGTCCATTAACTCAATGTGCAAAGGGACTTTTAAATGGCCCTTGCGGAGGTTCTCGAAATGGAAAATGCGAAGTGGATCCTGAGCGAGATTGTGCTTGGATACTGATTTATGAGCGTCTAAAAAAATTAGGTGAATTGAATAAATTCAGGATGACAAGAAAACCACATGATTGGAGTAAAGCAGTAAGACCTCGTCAAATAGAAGTTAGTCCACTCGAAATTAAATAATTGCACTCAAAATAAACTTGATTTGTATAGGAATTCTGGAGAGCCATTTTTATGAATTAGAAATACTTGATGAAGCTTGCAAGGAAAAAAGAAATCAATATTATAGTAAATACAAATAAATTATAAAATTAAAAAGAGAAACTCTATGGTAACAGATAAGGCAAAAGAGGACCTTTTAAAGAGATTGCGAAAGGTAAAGGGTCAAATAAGTGGTTTGGAGAGAATGATTGAGAGAAATGCCCCCTGTTCTGATATTTTAATGCAAATAAGTGCTGTTCGAGCTGCAGTTGGCAAGATAGGGATGCTAATTATGCAAAATTATATGAGAGACTGCTTCTCCTGTCAGGATGAGAGAAGTTTTGAGAATAGAATAGAAGAATTGGTGAATAGTTTCTCCAAATTTATCAGATAATCCTCCAAACTTGCTAAAATAGCCGGATATAAATTTAATTAAGAAAGGTTACAATTTTAAATACCTTCTTCTGCTACAATATTCTGCCCCAGATCCCGTACATACTCTAATTTCAGAAGTAGTTCCTATAATTCATACGATTTGGTGCATCTTCTATTGCAAAGCTAACCCGTGAAATTAGTCTTATCTCCCAAAAAACCATACTAATCCTATTACCTTCAACCACACAGAAAATCGGTATTAAACTGGAAAAAATAATTTCAGCTTAATATTGCTTAATTTTTGTCTATAAATTTGACAAAAATTATTTCCGATATATAATAAATAATCTGCTGATGGGATAACTTGCCAGTGTTACAAGAATTTCGACCGAAGTTGAAACCTTCAGACAAGCTAAGAGTATATAAGGTAGCAGTATTATGACAGGTTATGAATCATTTAAAAACTATACAATCGTATCTTGCGGAACTTTACGGAAGGAATTAAATCACCTGAAAGATACGGGTTTTTTAGATGTGGATAAAATTCTGTTTACCGCACCAGGCCTTCATGAGAACCAAAGAGAACTGGAGAGACAACTTGTAGGACAGCTCAGAAATGCAAGGAAACACTCTAAGAAAATAATAGTAGTTTATGGAGAAAGATGTTTCCTTGATCCTTCTAATCCCTATAGAAATGTAGACGCAATAATCCAAGAACAAGGAGGCGAGATCTCAAGGATACAGGCAAAAAATTGTATTGATATGTTAACCGATAAAGAGGAAAGAAGAAAGATAAGTAAAGGAGGCAAAATTTACTGGCTTTCACCTGGATGGTTGGTATATTGGAAAAAGATTTTCAGGGAATGGGATGTTGCCAAAGCAAATGAGACTTTTCCTTATCACGACAAGGCAATTCTCTTAGATCCTATAGGTATTTTTGATGAGTATTCTCAGAATTTTCCTGAAAAGATTCTTGAATTTTCAGATTGGATGAAACTTGAAATAGAACCTTATAGGATATCTCTGGAAAGATTCAAAAATCTTCTTTTAAAATGTATTCGTAAGCAACAATGAAAAGCGATTTAGAAAAATGGTTTGAAGAAGAAGGAGAGAAAATCTTGAGAGAAATCGGTATTAAAAAAGATGATGTAATTTTAGATTTCGGGTGTGGAAAAGGTATCTATTCTCTACCTGCGGCAAAAATAATAGGATCTAAAGGAAAGCTCTTTGCCCTGGATAAGAGTAGAACTGAGCTTAATAAACTTGCTAATAAAGCCAGATCAGCCGGGTTAAATAATATCAAAATAATAGAAACATCAGGAAAACTGAAAATCCCTATGGAAGATGAATTTTTTGATGTGGTCTTGCTTTATGATATTTTGCATTCTTACTATTTCTCTTCAAGTGAGAGAAAAGAACTGTTAGAAGAGACATACAGAGTTTTAAAGTATGATGGTTTTCTTTCCGTTTATCCGGAACATATGAGTCTTGAGGAGATAAAAAAGGAAATAGAAGAGGCGGGTTTTTTCTTTGATAAAAAAATACCTGGAAAACTTATCCATGAGGAAAAATTCACTCATACTCACATCTTAAATTTTAAAAAAACAAGGTAAACAGTGAAAACCTTCATTTCTACTGCTTGTATATTGAAATAAAACAAAACACTAAAACAAGGAGAACAAATTATGCCAGAGAAAATCTTCAATGACGAGAATTGGAAGAAGGAAGTTTTAGATTCTAACCTTCCTGTAATGGTTGATTTCTGGGCTGAGTGGTGTATGCCCTGTTTTATGATAGCTCCTGTCGTAGAAGAGATCGCTAAAAAGTATGAGGGAAAAATTAAAATAGGGAAGTTAAATGTTGACAAAAATCCAGCCTTAGCTGAAAAATACAATATTAGAGGAATCCCTACTCTTCTGTTTTTTAAAAAAGGAAAGATAGTAGATAGAATAGTTGGTGTAGCACCCAAAAAAGTTATAGAGAGCAAAATTGAAAAGATACTGGAAACCCCGGTTTTTGATTGAGTTTTTTCTAAGAAAATATCTTTTTGTCTTGAATTTATCTTTTGCTTTTCAAGAATGAGTGGTGCTCATTTATTTTGTGAGTTAAAAAAATGAGAGTCTTTCCAGGGACAGAAACATCAACATTTTTAACTTTCAAGTTAATCTTGAAATTTCCTCTACTAAATCCAGGATAAGCAAGAATAGATTCTTATGAAATTTCTCTAATGTTCTTAAACAAAAAGACGCTAAACAGTACTTTCAAAAATCTTAGATCGCATTTGCGTGTCTTTCTTTTTTGCCTGATTAAACACTTGTCATGGTTTACAAATTAAAAAGTCATCAAGACAATCTTGAGTTTCATTTGTCCTGATAAAAGCTTCTTAATTTGCCCGTAAATAAAGGTCAATCCCTTCAGCAGCTCTTTTCCCATCCGCAATAGCGGTTACAGCATCCAAATTAAGGTTAACTATATCACCACCGGCAAAGACTTTTGGCAGAGAAGTTTTCCCATTTTCATCAACCTTCACCTTCCTTCGTGGGGTGAACTCTAATCTGTCAAATAATTCTTTAGGAATAAATGAAAAATCTGGGGCCTGGCCAATAGCTTCAATGACCATATCACCTTCTAAAAACATCTGTTTATCCTCGTAAAAGGTGGGATTGAATCTTCCCTGTTCATCAAAAACGGATCTTACTTTCATACATAAAAGACCTTTTACTTCGCCATCTTCAACCTTAATTTCCTTAGGTCCCCATCCAGGATTAAACTCAATTCCCTCTGCCTTTGCATCCTCGATTTCTTCTTTTGTGGCCGGCATTATGTCCCAATCCTCCAGGGAAACTGTTTTGGTAACTACCTTTTCTCCTGGATACTGGATATGTTGTAATCTTAAGGCTTCTCTGGCAACATCCATCGCCACATTTCCTCCACCTATAACGATAACTTCCCTGCCCACTTTTATTCCCTTACCAATTTTATTTTCTCTAAGAAATAAAAGCGCAGGATAAGCTTTATCAGAGTTCTTCACCCGTGTTGAGCGAGATACAGTTGTACCTATCCCCAGATAAATAGCATCGTATTTTTTGTAAATATCCTCAAATAAAATATCCTTACCAACTGTAATATTAAATTTAAACTCTACCCCTAAGGAAGCGATGTAATTTACATCCTTATCGATACTTTCAATTGGTAAACGGTAAAGTGGTGGTCCTATTCTCATCATACCACCACCTCCGGGCAGTGAGTCGAAAACGGTAACCGCGTGTCCTTTTAATCTTAAAAAGTATGCTACTGTGAGACCACCTGGTCCTGCACCGATAACTGCAACCTTTTTGCCCGTAAATCTGGCTGGCTTAAGTCCAAGAGTTCTTTTATAATCCTTAATTGCATCCGAAGCGTATCTTTTCAGCCATCTTATAGCTACAGGCTCACCTCTTTTGCCAAGAGAGCAAACCTCCTCACAGTGAGCCATACATATCCTTCCACATATTGCAGGGATAGGATTATCCTCAAATATTTTTTTCAGAGACTCATCGGGTCTACCCTCATAAATTGCTTTGATATAGTCAGATATCTTAAGATGAGCCGGACAGGCATCTTCACATAGTTTACATTCAAGACATCTCAAAGCTTCCTTTTTTGCCTCCTCATCTGAGTAGCCAAGAACTTGCTCTATAAATGATAGCTTTCTTTTTTCAGGAGGAACCTGAGGCATAGGTACACGTTCCGGTTCAAATAATGAATATTTAAGATCCGATGTAAATCCTTCATTATTTTTCTTTCTATGAGTCAGACTTGCTTGAAATATGGAATATTCTTCGGCACAAAGGAAGTGTTCCTTATCTGTTTTTCCATCCTTTGCCAGTAGAGTGAAAGTTTCTGTATCAAAGTGGATGTGGAAATAATCGCGAGAAAGTCTCAAAGAACCAGGAGGACAGATATCTACACAAAGACCGCAAAAACAGCATCTTCCATAATCAATCTGGGGACGCTCATTTTTCTCTCCTGGTTTTGGCTTAATTTCGGGAATTTCCACCATAGTTATTGCCTCATTAGGACAGATATCAGCACAGTTCTCACACCCTGTGCATTTATCCCAATCATTAAGGTGAAATCCCCTGTATCTTGGGGATGGTTCTTTCTGTTCAAAAGGATATCTTAGAGTCACAGGTTTTTCAAAAAGGTATTTAATTGCCTTAAATGGTTTTAAAAAGCTCCCTTTTTTAACTTGTAATTTGTTTTTCATCTGTCTATCTCCGGAGCAACTACGTATAAGCTTATCATAATATTGCCCACATCGGCAATGCTGGCGTTTTCTAAAAGTTTTTCCAGAATAATAAGTCCATGAGGATAAGAAGGTGTCCTGAAATGGACGCGATAGGGTTTGTTTTCTCCATTGCTCACCAGATAAAGACCTAACTCACCCCGAGATGACTCAACCCTTACATAGGTTTCTCCTGCCGGAACTTTCCATTTAAATGGATTCGGAACCCTATTATAAACTTCTCCTTTGGGCATCTTTTCAAAGCACTGCATTATAATATGCACGCTTTGAATCATTTCATCTCTTACTACCCAGATTCGTGAATAAGCATCACCATCCTCTCTTGTAGGAACTTCAAAGTCTAATTTGTCATACACAGCATAAGGATTAATTTTCCTTATATCGTATTTTAGCCCTGTTGCTCTTAAAACCTGGCCTGTTGCACCTAATTTTTTTGCTTCTTCCCGGGTTATTTTACCTATATTTTTTGCTCTTTTGTAAAACAGACGATTATTAAAAAAAGCAGCATCATAATCTGGTATACAGCTTCCTATGGTATGCAGTGTATTCAAAACCTTGTCCTTAAATCCCTCAGGTAGATCACGTCTTACTCCACCAGGCCAGATGTATATGTGGTACACCCTTGCCCCTGTAAGCTCTTCAAAAAGATCTAAAATAAGATCTCTGTGATACATTGCCCATTGAGCAACAGTATCAAACCCAAGCATATTAGCGTAAGCCCAGCAACCAAAAAGATGGGAAGCTAACCTGGAAAGCTCCAGAACAATTGTTCTTATGTAGTTTGCCCTTTCTGGAACTTCAATTCCAGCAAGTTTTTCAACTGCCATTGCATATACCATCTCCATAGAATCAGGCTCTATCACATTTATTCTGCAAACCATGGGGAAGTTCTGTATCCAGGTTCTGTATTCCATTAGTTTCTCAAAACCTCTATGAAGATACCCTGGATTGGCAGATGCCTTCACAATTTTGTCACCTTCCACCTGCAAGGTTATGCTGAAATTTCCGACCATTCCAAGATGCTGAGGTCCAAAGTATAACTCAAGTTCTCTTTCTGTTCTCATTTATATCTTCCACAAAGGGAATTTTCTCAAATACTTCTTTAACATACTCCCTGGTATCAAAATCTTTTCGAAAAGGGGGTATCTTGTAATCCCTTTCCAAAAAAAGGCGAGTTAGCCTGGGATGGTCTTTAAATTTTATTCCAAAAAGTTCATGAAGTTCTCGTTCATAAGGTTCAGCATTTTTAAAAATCGAGATTACTGTCTTAAACTCCGGGTTTTCCCTGGATATCCTTGTTTTCAAGATAATATGTCCTTTCCCTGCTTTCTCAGAATAAGGTGTAAGAATATAAACAAGTTCAAACTCCTTTTCTTTAATCCAGTCAATACAGGATATAAGGGATAGGTGGTCATATCCTTTTTCTTTGAGAAAAATCAAGATGTTTAAAACGTCCTCCTTTTTGACATTTATAACTAATCTACCATCTTTAGTAACAGTTATCCCGATATGTTTAAAAATTAATGTTATTTCCTTTTTTAATCTATCCATCTTGGTCTGTTTTTCCTTGTATTTCTTCGTTTTTGTCTATTGGGTATAAGGGTGGCCATTCAAGTTTTCCAAATAATTTTTCCTGATTCTGACGATAGTATTTATACTTTTCTCTGTACTTTATATATCCTTTTGCCATTCCCTTATCTATCATGGTCCAAAGATGAGTTACAGCGATGAATATTGCCTCGGGCCTCGGCATACAGCCGGCTATCCATCCATCTACGGGAATATACTTGTCGAGATGCTTAATGGTATTGTAGGAATCCCAGTACATTCCGCCGTTTATAGGGCAGGAGCCAAATCCTACAGTGTATTTTGGTTCCGGCATCTGCTCATAGGTTCTTATAATTGCCTTTAAGGTCTTTAATGAGACATATCCTGTGATCAGGAATAAGTTAGCCTGTCTGGGGGTAGCTGCCGGAATAACTCCAAATCTTTCTGCATCCCACCTTGAGGTTATGACTGGTGGAACTTCTATAATTCCGCACCCTGTACAGAAATAAACTGCCCATAAGGAATATTTCTGACCCATCTTATCTGGAGCTTTTAGCCACTTTTTTATACTTGTTCTATCCATTTAATTGTCTCTCAAATTATCTTTGCTATAATTAATCCTGCTAATGCCAGGATAGCCGGCCACCTCCAGCAGTATCTTATTGCCTGGTCAAGTCTGAAACGGGGAAAAACTGCATGGATAAAAA
>CAYZYX010000007.1:0-56371 GCA_964482715.1 uncultured Clostridia bacterium | reverse complement strand
AGGCTCATAGAGGGGTATTTTAGTGTAAGGGTAGAGTTGCAGCTAAAAGGTTTTTTGAAAGAGCAAAGGTGGTGAGGAGAGTTTGTTTAGCATTTTCTCCTCAGTTATATTTTCCTTATCCTGGAGGAAATTTACAGAAAACTTTGGACTTGACATACTTCTCCCCAGCATGTACTTGAGGAATACAGATATATCATGGAGACTCTTGCTCCTGAAGTTGTAGCTATTCCCTGTTTTGAAGTTTTTCCTCAGGATCCTGTAGAGGAAATATACAGGCATTTTCTCGTCATCTCCAGAGAATATGCAAGACGCATGGAATGGAAAAGATAGTTGGGCAAGGTAAAATTAATGAGTTTTTCCAGAATTTAATCTCTTTTCCAGATACATTTTTAAATCGGCTTCTTTAAGTACATCCTTTACTTCTTTTTTCATTGCTGGATCCCAAAAAGCTGCACCTATAGCCAGAGTAAGAGGAAAATCAAGAGGAGTAGAGTTCCTGTTCCAGTTTTCAATTTTTTCTCTTATTCTTTTTTTTATCTCATCAGTTTCTCTTCCAGTCTCAGGTAAAAGAACGAGAAATTCGTCTCCTCCGAAACGGATCACAATATCGGTATTTCTGATACTTTTCATAATAAGGCGTGCTACTTCCTGGAGTATTCTGTCACCTGTTAAGTGTGAGTAACGATCATTAATCTCCTTAAATCTATTTATATCGATCATCAAAAAACCAAGCGGAGAGCCACATCTTTTAGCCCGCTTTATCTCTCTTTCCAGTATTTCCCTGGAATAGTAACGGTTGTATGTGCCGGTAAGTGGATCGTGAAGGGCCAAATATTTCAGCCTTTCTTCTAATCTTTTCTCCTTTATTTCCTCTGCCAGATGTTCAGCTAATATTTCTAAAAGTTCTACATCTTCTTCATTGAAGGAAGATAAATCTATCAAATATACCTGAAGCACTCCTACTTTATCCACAGGCGTGCTGATAAAAGATTTGAAAATGGCTTTTTTAATACCGCTATTAATGTGAGTTTTTGTTCTTCCCCAGAATGTCTGTTCTTTTTCCAGAGTTTTCCCGAGAATACCTTTGTTAAGTGAGAGAGGTTTTAATTTAAGGTAAAAAGTAATAGCAGGAGAAAAGGCAACAGGGTAAAAGAAATTCTCTTTCACAAGATAAAGAACACAAAAATTAAAACCCAAAATTTTCTCCACCTGCTGGATCGCATTTTGAGCTATCTCTTTCTCGGATTTGCACTTTTGGAGTAGATGAACTGTCTGATGAAGTTCCTTTAACTTTTTCTGATAATTTTTTAACTTTTCTCCCATTTTTTTTCTTTCACTAATGTCTCTTGCAATTCCAATAGCATACCATTTTTCTTCAATCTGAAAGGAAGAAAGAGAAAGCTCTATGGGAATTTCGGTTTTACCTTTTGTTAAAGCAGAAAGTTCCATTATCTTACCGATAGCTTGTCCTTTCCCGGTGAATTTAAATTTGCGGATTGCTCTTTGATAAGATTCAAGATAGCGGGAGGGAATTATCAATTTATGAAGTCCTTTCCCAATTGCCTCCTCTTTCTTATAGCCAAATATCTTCTCTGCTGCATCATTCCAGAAATCAACCTCACCTTTATCATTTACAACAACAATGGCATCTCTTATTGCATTGGCAAATATCTCAACTTTTTGCAAGGCATCCCGGAGACTTTTTTCCAGCTCTTTCCTGCCTGTTATATCAATTCCAGAGCTCAAAGTGGCAGATATTTCCCCATTTTTGTTTTTTAGCACTGTATTATGCCATAATATAGATCTTTTTTCCCCATTTTTGGTTAAAACAGGATTCTCAAAATATTCAGATTCCTTGATTTCTCCTTTCACTAACCTCTTAAACACATCTTCCACCTTTTCCTTAAATTCTGAGGGAAGAAAATTTTCAAACCAGTTCTTCCCAATAATTTCATCTTTTGAGTAACCCAAAATTTCACACCCTCTTTTGTTTATAAAGACAACCTTTTTATTTTTATCAATGAGGACAAAAATACAGCCAGCAATATCCCATAAATTCCGGGCTTTTACTCCCTCTATTATTTCTTCAGACAAATCTTCCCCCTTTTATTTTAAAAATATATGTTATAAATAGTCACAAGAATGTCAAATTTGAAGGGCTGACATTGGGACAGTTTTACTTATACTTTCTCCGTAGGCTCCCGGGTATCTCAGGGTAAATTAAGGGAAAATCTTTCCCCGGGAGCTTTTATCTATAATAAGAATATTCTAATTTCAGTGAAGGTTGCTCTTGACTACTTTTTTCAGTTAGGCTACAATAAACCAACTTCAAATTGAAAGAGAGAGGATTGATATGCAGATAACGGAACAGCGAAGATTGAGTATCAAGGGAAAGGTAATTAGAGGGCAGTCACTTAGAGAACTTACTTCTATGAAGACCGGGGGGAAAGCAGATTTTTTTGTGGTGCCTGAAGATTGTGATGATCTCAGGACCGTTATTGATTTTTGCTTTCGGAGAAAGCTTCTTTTCCTTGTGATAGGTAATGGGAGCAAGCTTCTTTTTCGCGATGAAGGATTTCGGGGAGTAATAATTAAACTTGGAGGGGAATTTAAGAAGATAGAAAGAGATGGAGATGAGGTTCTGGCTGGAGCAGGGGTGGATTTACCGGTTTTGATTGATTTTGCGGCAAAGGAAGGATTGAGTGGGTTGGAATCTCTGGCTGGTATTCCTGGAACCATAGGTGGTGCTGTGGTTAGAAATGCCAGTGCTTTTGGTGAAGCTCTTTCAGAGAGGATTATATGGGCAAAAGTTATAGCTACAAATAACTTTATAAATAACAGGGAATTTGTTCTGTCTCGAGATAAGATAAAATTTGGTTATCGAAGTAGTATTTTTATGGAAGATAAAAGCCTGGTGCTTACCAAGGTTAAACTGAAACTTTTCCCCGATAAAAAAGAAAAAATAATTTCACGTATCCAGAAAGCAACAGAGAGAAAAATCCAGACCCAACCTCTCTCCTTTCCTTCAGCGGGTTGTATATTTAAGAATCCTCCTTTTTATTCAGCAGGTTATCTCATTCAAAATACGGGATGTTTGGGTATGCGTGTAGGTGATGCGCAGATATCTTTCCAGCACGGGAATTTTATAATTAACAAAGGTAAGGCTACAGCTCGAGATATAATAGAGCTTATAGAGAAGGTAAGAGAGAAGGTTAAGGAGAAATTTAACATACTTCTTGAGCCGGAAGTAGAGATAATTTGACATAATGAAAGAGAAGATATGTGTATTGAAAGGAGGTAAATCTCCTGAAAGGGATATATCCTTAAAAAGTGGGGAGGCAATAGAAGAAGCCCTTTGGAAAGCAGGATATCGCACGTTAAGTATAGACCCTGCTGAAGATCAAAGGCTATTTTCACTTCTAAAAGAAAGGGTAGATGCTGTATTCATTGCCTTACATGGTCCCGGTGGAGAGGATGGAACCATTCAGGGGTGGCTGGAAACTTTAAATATTCCTTATACAGGTTCCGGAGTTTTAGCCAGTGCACTTGCCATAGATAAAAAGAGCAGTAGAAAGATATGGAAAGCTGAAGGTCTCGGGCAACCTGAATATTTGGTTATTGATAATGAAGTGGAATTTCGCTCTGAGGATTTTTCTTTTCTCCGTTTTCCTTTTATAGTGAAACCTGGACGAAGCGGGTCTACCCTGGGCGTAAGTCTGGTAAAAGAGAAAAAAGAGCTTTTCCCTGCTTTACAAAAAGCATTTTCCTATGATAAGAAATACGTTTTAATTGAAGAGTATATTCAGGGTAGAGAGGTGACGGTGGGAATTCTGGACGACCCTGAGCCAAGGGCACTTCCTGTAATAGAGATTATCCCGGAGCATGAGTTTTACGATTATGAGACCAAATATACACAAGGAAAAAGTCAGTACATTGTTCCAGCGCATTTTGCTCCTGAAGATTATGGTAAAATTCAAAATGTAGCCTTAAAGGCTTACAAAAGTCTTGGATGTAGAGATTTTGCTCGTGTAGACATGATCTGGAGGGAAGGTGAGGTCTATCTTCTGGAAATCAATACCATTCCGGGAATGACGAAGATCAGCCTTTTTCCTAAGGCAGCCAGGGCAGAGGGGATACAGTTTCACCAGCTGGTGGATAAAATAATTCAGAGGGCTCTCAGGAGAAAGCGAAATTGAGATGGCCAGGTTTGCAGGGTATGTATCTTTTTCTTATTTGTCCAGGAAGAAAAAGAGAAAAAGGGATGTTTTTGTTTTTCTGGCAGTTCTGGTAGGGTTGATCCTTTATACTGCTCTATCAGTACTATCTTTACCTTACTTTTATGTAAAGAATGTTGAAGTAAAAGGACTTGAAAGATTAACAAGTTCTGAAATTCTTCAGCCAAACCTTATCCCTCCTGAAACTTCCATATTTAAACTTGATGTTAACCGGATAAAAGAAAAAATTCTTGCTCATGGCCTGGTGAAAAAAGTTGTAATTGAGAAGAGGTTGCCTTCTACCTTAATAATAAGTATAACTGAGAGAAAACCTTATGCCTGTGTGGCAGATGGTCAAAAAGTCTGGGAAGTGGACAAAGAGGGTGTTATTTTGAGGGAAGCAGAGGGAAAACCTGGATTACCTCTTATTGAAGGGGTAGATGTGCTGAAAAGGAAAGAAAAAATCATCAAGGCTTTAAATGCTTTATTGGTGTGTCAAAAATTAAACCTGCAGGTAAAAAGAATAAAACTGGAAGAATCAAATCGTGGAATGATTATCTTGCTTGATAATGGCATCCAGCTTATTTTGGGTATTTCTCCTGATTACAGCCATCTTGTCTATGTTCCTGAGATTCTGGAAGACACAAAAAAGAGGAAAGAAAAAATTAACCGTATAGATCTTAGATTTGAAAAACAGATCGTTGTTTCATATAATAAATGAAGAAGCTAAAAGTCAGGAAACAGGATTTAATAGTGGGTCTGGACATTGGAACCAGCAAAATATGTGCCGTGCTGGGAACGGTTAAAGATGGGAAACTCAACATTCTGGGTTCAGGAACGGTTTCTTCAGAAGGAGTGACTAAAGGTGTGGTGACCGATGTACGCGAGCTCTCTTCCCGGATCAAAGAGGTGATAAGGATAGCCGAACTGGATGCGGGAAAGAGAATTAAAAAGCTGTGGGTTAGTATTGCTGGTTCTCATATAGAAGGAAGAGACAATAGTGGTTTTGTGAGAATAGCAGATCCTGAAAAGATAATCGAAACCAGAGATATAGAGGAAGCCCTGAAACAGGCATCTTCTATTGTTCTCCCTCCAGAAAGAGAGATCATCCACGTTCTTCCCCAGGACTACATCATTGACGGTCAGGGTGAGATTAAAAATCCTCTGGGAATGAGAGGAGTCCAGCTTCAGGTTAAGGTTCATCTAATTACGGCTTCTTCAGGTTGTTGCAGGAACATAGAGGATAGTGTTGTTGGAGCAGGTTATGAGCTGGAAGGATTTGTACTGCAACCTCTGGCTTCCGGGCTTTCTACTTTACTCCCCCAGGAGGAGGATATGGGAGTGGTTCTCCTTGATATAGGAGGCGGAACCACGGACCTCGCTATTTTTTTAAAAGAAGGACTGAGATTTACCAAAGTAATTGCCGTAGGAGGAAATCATTTAACTAATGACATTGCCGTTGGACTTCACATCAGTAGAGAAGAAGCTGAAAAAATCAAGATAAATCACGGAATAGCTGCGGTTGATTATCTGGATAAAGATGAAAATTTAGAAGTGGAGCGAATCGCCGGTAGAGGAAAATCTAAGGTGAAAAGATCAATCCTTGCCCGGATTATCCAGTTTAGAATAGAAGAATTATTTGAGCTTGTAGATCTTGAACTTAGAGTAAGTGGTTATAAGGGACTCATCAGCGCTGGTGCGGTTTTAACAGGAGGGTGCTCCTTACTTCCCGGGATAAAAGAGACGGCAGAGGAAAAGTTAGGTTTGCCAGCCAGAATTGGCTATCCCAGAATAAAGTCTCCTTCCAAACTCTTAAGTCCCACATATGCTACAGCTGTGGGTTTACTTTTGTACGGAATAAAAAGACGTGAAGAGCTTGCTTTAAAGGAAAAATTAGGTGTTAAAATAAAGGAGTGGCTTAAGGACTTCTTTTGAAAGATTTTAAAGGGGTTGAAAAGCAGAATATGTTGCTGAAGGGAAAAATAGCTCTGGTAACTGGAGGAAGCAGAGGGATAGGTAAAGCCATATGTCTATCTATGGCTGAGGAGGGAGCAGATGTGGTGGTAAATTTTGCTCACCATGAGGAGGCTGCCCTGGAGGTGGTGAATTTAGTTAAAAAACGAGGAAGGAAGGGTTTTCCAATTCAGGCTGACGTTTCTTCTTTGAGAGATGTGGAAAGAATGATTAATAAAATTGTGGATTTTTTCGGTAGAATAGATATTCTGGTAAACAATGCTGGTGTCTATCTGGAAAAGGAAGTGGTTAACACCAGTGAGGAAGAATGGGACTATCTTATGAGTGTGAACCTGAAAGGTGTTTTTAACTGCTGTAAAGCCACGATTTCCCATATGATAAAAAGAAAAACAGGGAAAATAATAAACATAGCTTCCTTTGTGGGAAAGAGAGGATCAAGAGGTCATGCAGCTTATGCCGCCTCCAAAGCAGGAGTACATGCTTTTACCCGCTCCTTAGCCCGGGAAGTAGCTCTCTACGGGATATGTGTGAACTGTGTTGATCCAGGTAGAGTCAGGACTGATATGACAGAACCCTTTTATGCTAAGGAGAAAGATCGCTGGTTAAGTGATACTCCTCTTGGAAGATTAGGAACTCCTCAGGATGTGGCCAATGTGGTGGTTTTCCTTGCCTCTTCCAGAGCAGACTACATTACAGGCGAAACCATTGAAGTGAATGGTGGATTACTGATGGATTAAGAGGTGAGAAGGAATGAGAGTGGCCATAATTGGAGATTTGTTTTTGAAAAATGAGTTAATAGAAAAAATATTAATCAGATATTTAGGAGATGGGGAGGATATTAAACTTACGGGACTAAAGTTAAACTGGCCTCGTCAGCCCCTTATCTCTGACGGTGAAGTAAAAGAATACATTGGCAATGAAAAGGAAGTTTTGACAGTGGCAAGGGACGCTGAGATTTTAATAACTCACCTTGCCCCTGTCACCCGTCGGGTAATTTGGGGTTGTCCTAAATTAAAGATAATAGCCTGTTGTCGGGGAGGTGTGGTGAACGTCAATATCAAAGCAGCAACCCAGAGGAAAATTCCTGTTTTAAACACTCCAGGTAGAAATAAGCAGGCAGCTGCTGAGTTTACCCTGGCCATGATTTTGTGTCTTTTAAAACCAATTATTCCTGCCCATCAAGCTCTTAAAAAAGGTATCTGGAGAGGGGATTTCTACGAATACGACAAATGTGCAGAAGAACTGGCAGGGAAGAAAGTGGGGCTTATTGGTTTTGGGCTTATAGGGAAAAGAGTTTGTCAGTTACTTTCACCTTTTAATGTCGAGGTTCTGGTGTTTGATCCTTATGTGGAGAAAAAAGAAGTGGAGCTTTTTGGCGCTCGATTGGTTGAATTGGAGAAACTTCTAAGGGAATCTCATATTATCAGTCTCCATGCCCGTCTTACTCCCGAAACCTATAAATTAATTGGAGAAAGGGAAATATCAATGATGCGTCCCGGAGCTTATCTTATCAACACGGCAAGAGGAGGACTTGTAGATTATGAGGCACTCTATAAAGCCTTGAAGGAAGGTAAATTGAAAGGGGCAGCTCTTGACACTTTCGATCCCGAACCCCCCTCCACTAAATGTCCTCTTTTAAGCTTGTCCAATGTAGTTTTAACTCCTCACCTGGCAGGAGCATCTCGAGAAACAGCGTCCCATGGGATTGAGATGTTAGCTCGCGGAATTAGCAAATACCTTCAAGGTGAAATTCCTGAAAATTGTGTCAATCCTGAAGTTTTTCAATGACTTATTTCTGCCCAGTTTTTACCAACTTTAGTATCTACCACCAGAGGAACGGAAAGTTTCAGGGCATTTTCCATTTCTTCTTTAACAATTTTTCTGACTCTGTTTATCTGATTTTCTGTTACCTCCAGGATGAGCTCATCATGGATCTGGAGAATCAACCAGGCCGGGAGGTTTTCCTCTTTCAGTCTTCGGTAGATATTCAGCATGGCTATCTTAATCAGATCGGCTGCTGAACCCTGAATTGGAGAATTTATAGCCATTCGTTCGGCAAATTTTCTCCTTCTTTTATTTTTGGAATTAATTTCGGGAAGATACCTCCTCCTTCCCAGTAAAGTGGTTACGTAGCCTTTTTTATGTGCCTGCTCTAATGTTTTTTCTATGTATCTTTTAACTCCCGAATAACGTGAGAAATACCGCTCAATATACTCCTGAGCTTCCTTTTCGGAAATTCCAAGGTCACGAGCCAGCCCAAAGGGACTTATTCCATAGATGATGCCAAAATTAACCATTTTTGCAATTCTTCTCATCCGGGAGTTAACCTGCAGAGGTAAACAATTAAATATTTCAACGGCAGTTTCCCTGTGTATATCTTCTCCCTGTAAAAAAGCCGAGATAAGATTTGAATCCCCGGACAGATGGGCTAAAATCCGAAGCTCGATCTGTGAATAGTCAGCAGAAATAAATAAACATCCCTCTTCCGCTATAAAAGCTTTTCTTATTAAATCTCCCAGATGTCCTCGAACAGGAATATTCTGAAGATTCGGGTTAGAGGAGGAAAGTCTGCCGGTGTTGGTTCCCAGCTGGTTGAAACAGGTGTGGATTCTCCCTGTAGAAGGGTTAATCATAGAGGATAAAGGTTGAATGTAGGAAGTTTCTAATTTAAATAGGTGTCTGTAATCAAGAATTTTGTTTAGAGTTTCACAGAGAGGAGATAAAGTCTGAAGAGTTCTTTCGCTGGTCGAGTAACCTGTTTTGCTCTTTTTTATCAGGGGTAGATTAAGTTTCTCAAAAAGTATTTTGCCAAGTTGCTGGGGGGAATTGAGGTTAAATCTTTCTCCCACTTCCGTATATATTTCCTCTTCTGTCTTTTTACGCATCTTTCTAATCTGTTGACAGAGACTTTTAAGAACTGTAGGGTCTACCTTTATTCCTCGCAGCTCCATCTCGGCCAGTACTTCTATTAATGGCAGTTCTATTTCATAGAAGAGTTTTTTCATCCCTTTATCCTGGAGCTGAGTTTCCAGAACAGGGTAAAGTTTCTTGATAAACTTAATTTTGATACTGCCGTTTTCCCCTGTCGAGCTTATGTTTTCTCCTAAATAATAGCGAGAAAGGTTCTCAAGAGAATAATTGCCAGAGGAGGGATTGATGAGATAAGCGGCAACTGCGGTATCGAATTTTATTGAATTGATCCCTATTCCCAAAATTTTTAGTTTAACGAGCAAATTTTTTAGATCATGACCTATCTTTAGATATTTCCCGGATTCCAGTAAGTTTTTAAGCTGGGAGAAAGTCGCTTTGTCGAAGGAATCTTCATCCAGAGAAAAAACAAAAGATTTTCCTCTGGAAGAAGAAATAAAAAGCCGTCTCCTGTTACCTTCATTTTCCCACCATAAAAAAAGCGGCTCCTGTCTTAGCTTGACTTCAATTTTATGGTTAGTCTTTTCAATTTCTTTACTTCCAGGTAGTTTTTCACTACTTTGACAGTCAGAAAGACCAAGTTTCTCAATGAGTTCCTTGAACTCCAGCTTTTTAAAGATATCAAGCAACTTCTCTTTATCGGGAGCTTTTACCTTTAGCTTTTCCAGGTTTAATTCCACAGGGACCTGACAAATTACCGTTGACAATCTCTTACTTAACTTTGCCTTTTTCGTATTTTCTCTTATTTTACCTGCAATTTTGGGGGGCAGTTTTTCCAGATTATCCAGGATCTTTTCCAGACTACCGTATTGCTGAATCAATTTTACAGCCGTTACGGGACCTATTCCTGGAACACCAGGAATATTATCTGATGTATCACCTACAAGGGCAAGATAATCTGGTATCTGTTCGGGTGTTACTCCAAACTCCTCTTTTACTTTTTGGGGATCAAACACATCTTTCTGAGATATTCCCTTTTTAAACCTTACCACCTTGATGGAGGGAGATAGTATTTGAAGAATATCTTTGTCGCCGGTAAATATTTCGACATCCAATCCAGCTTTTTCAGCTTTCCTGGCTAAAGTGGCTAAAATATCATCAGCTTCGTATTCTTCATCCTCAAAAAAGGGAATTCTGAAACCCTGGAGAATATCTTTTATTAAGATGATTTGCTTTGAAAGCTCTGAAGGGGTTTCTGGTCGTGTGGCTTTATAATCCTCCCATTTTTTATGGCGGAAAGTTTTTTTTCCTTTATCAAAGGCACAGCCGAGAAAATCAGGATTTTCCTCTCTTAAGAGTTTCAGGAGAATTCGTGTAAAACCATATAAGCCCCCGGTAGGAATTCCTTCTTTCGTAGCCAACGGAGGAAGAGCGTAAAAAGAACGGTAAAGAAGGCTATTTCCATCTATTAAGACTATTTTTCCTTTTTTAATTGACATCAATTTTCCCCTCTTTTCAAATTATAGCACATTAAATCTTCTTGTAAAAGAGAAGACAAAATAAATGTCCCAATGCCGGGGAAGCCTCATATTGACAAGTTTTATATAAATGGTATCTTAAAGAAACAAGGGGCATTCGTATCTGGATGGAGAAAGAACTTGAGGAGAGACCAATGAGAAAAGCTCGGGGTCCATTTACCTTAATGTTGATTCCCGCATCGGGAGGAAAGATACGTAGAGTTGTCATCCCGCGTTTTATCATTTCAGTTTGTATAACAGGCATAGTAATTGGTTTTTTCACCCTTTTTTATTTTATAAATGAGTATAAGATAATAAAGGAGAAGGTGAGGTACCTGGAGGATCTGGAAGAACTTGCTAAAATGCAGCAGGAGAAGATACTGTCCCTGGCTGAAAAGGTGAAAGAATTTGATGCCACCATGAGTAGAATTGAAGAGATGGAGGCAAAACTTAGAAGTCTGGCAGGAGCAGGAGGTGGTGGTCAAGGTGGAGATGAAAACTGGGGAGAAGGAGGACCTGATACATACACCCCCTTTAAAAGTTCCCTGGCACCACAAGAATTAATTGAAGAAGGGGTGGACTCTTTAAAAATAATAAGTAAAATAGAAGATAAGGTAAGCTCTCTTGAATTTAGAGCTTCAAAGCAGGAGAAAGCTTTATCCAGGGTTGAGGAGTTAATAGAAGAAAAAAAGCAGCTTTTTGCTTCAACTCCTAATATTTTTCCCGTTGAAGGGTGGATTTCTGCAGGATATGGATGGAGGATAAATCCTTTCACTGGAAAAAGAGAATTCCATCGAGCTATTGATATAGTGGCTCCCTGGGGAACGGAGGTAAAAGCTGCCTGTCAGGGAAAAGTAACCTATGCCGGGTGGAAAGATTTTTACGGATTGGTTGTTGAGATAAAGAACAGTTACGGTTATACCACCCGATATGCCCATCTTTCACGAATACTGGTGAAAAAAGGTAAAAATGTAGAAAAAGGAGAAGTGATAGGTAGACTGGGAAGTAGCGGGAGAAGTACGGGTCCCCATCTTCATTTTGAGGTTTGGCGCAGAGGAAAAAGTGTTAATCCTTTAGAATTAATGGTAGAACCCCTGGATTTATCCTGAAAGGAATAAGTTTATGTTAAAAAGAAAAAAAAGTAAAAAAGTGGAGGGAAAGACCAATAGTTTAATAGGTCCAGGGACAGAGTTCAAAGGAACCTTAAAGGATAGAGAAGGGGTAAGGATAGATGGCAAGTTTGAGGGGGAGATTGAAACAGGTGGAAGTCTTATAATTGGTGAAGATGCTATTGTAAATGCTAACATTAAAGCAGCGACAGTAATTATCTCGGGTAAAGTAAAAGGAGATATTGATTGTGAGGGTAAAGTAGAGATTTACCCTACCGGTAGTCTGGAAGGAAAGGTGAAGGCCTCTGATTTGACCATTGCTGAGGGTGCTTTTTTTAACGGAGAATGCAGAATGAGCCCTTCTACCCACAGGGTGGAAATAGAAGAAGAAATTGCTAAAATAGATAAAGAGACAGAATAAAAAAATTTTGTTGCCATGGCGGCGTAGCCAAGTGGTTAAGGCGGAGGATTGCAAATCCTCTATTCCCCGGTTCGAATCCGGGCGCCGCCTTACTGCCCGGTTAGCTCAGTGGTTAGAGTGCTTGCTTGACATGCAAGAGGTCGCTGGTTCGAATCCAGCACCGGGCACCAGCGATGAAAATTCTGGTTATTAAAAAACTGAAGTTAAGCCGATTTTTCGGTTTAACTCTTTTTTAATTAATATAAATCCGAGATGGAGAAAAAATCAGAAGAAAAAGTGAAAGATCTGGAAATTCTGAGGCACAGCGCCTCTCACATTCTTGCTCAGGCAGTAAAAAGGATTTTTCCTCAGGCAAAATTGGGAATAGGACCGCCAATTAAAAATGGTTTTTACTATGATTTTGATATTGATGGGGAACTTCTTTCCAGAAACCTTGAGCGTGTTAAGGAGGAAATGGAGAAAATAGTAAAAGAGGACCTTCCCTTTGAGAGAGAAGTCGTAACCAAAGAAGAAGCAAAAAAGATTTTTACCCAAAGAGATGAACCCTATAAACTGGAGTTAATTCAAGAGATTGAAGATACCATGGTTACCCTCTATAAGCAGGGGGAATTTGTTGATCTTTGTCGTGGACCTCATGTTAAGAGCACCGGAGAGGTTAAGTTTTTTGCTCTCCTTTCAATTGCCGGAGCCTACTGGAAAGGTAGAGAGGGAAATCCCATGCTTTCCAGAGTTTATGGGACAGCCTTTTTTACTAAAAAAGAGCTTGAAGAACATTTAAAGTGGTTAGAAGAGGCTAAAAGGCGTGATCATCGCAAAATTGGACGTGAATTAGATATTTTTGAAATTTATCCTGAACTGGGCCCGGGGCTTGCTGTTTATCATCCCAGGGGTTCCTTATTAAGGGAGATTATTGAGAATTTTGAAACCCAAGAACATTTAAAGAGAGGATACAAGCTGGTTAGAACTCCTCATATCTCTCGGGCAGAACTCTGGAAAATATCGGGGCATCTTGACTTTTATCGGGAAAATATGTATGTTTTTAGTGTGGAAGGGCAGGATTATGTCTTAAAGCCCATGAACTGTCCTGCTCACATAATGGTATACAAAAGTAAACAGAGAAGTTACAGAGATTTACCTTTGAGATTTTTTGAGCTGGGGACGGTGTATCGAAGGGAAGGTTCCGGGATGCTTCATGGACTTCTGAGATTAAGAGGTTTCACCCAGGATGACGCCCATATCTTCTGCCTTCCTTCACAACTGGTAGACGAGGTAAGAGAAATTTTAAAATTTATATTTTTTATGATGGACATTTTTCATCTTGGCTATAAGATCACTCTTTCCACCCGTCCGGCAAAGTACATAGGTTCACCAAAAATCTGGGAAACTTCGATAAAAGCTTTGGAAGAGGCCTTGAGGAAGGAAGACCTTGATTTTGAAATAGCTCCGGGAGAGGGTGCATTTTATGGACCCAAGATAGATGTGCAAATCGAAGATGCGTTGGGGAGACTGTGGCAGGGACCAACCATTCAGGTTGATTTTAACCTTCCAGAGCGATTTGATCTGACTTATGTAGATTCTGATGGTGAGAAGAAAAAGGTGGTTATGATTCATAGAGTTGTTCTGGGAGCAATTGATAGATTTGTTGGAATACTCATCGAACATCTGGAGGGGAAATTTCCTGTCTGGCTTGCTCCTGTGCAGGTTAAAATACTTACCATAACCTGCAAAGAAGTTCCTTTTGCCCGGGAGCTATATGAAAAAATGAGCTCTGAAGGTATCAGAGTAGAGCTTGACTCACGAAACGAACTTCTGGGGTACAAAGTACGTCAGGCTCAACTGGAAAAAATTCCTTATATGGTAATTGTCGGAAAAAAGGAGGTGGAAAGTGGCCTTTTAACGGTGCGTAAAAGAGACGGGGAAAATTTGAGAGATATTTGTCCGGAAAATTTTATTCAAATGATAAAAGAAAAAATAAAAAAGAAAGAATAAATTAAGGAGGTTGTTATTAACAGAAACACCCGTATGGCGGTTAATGAGGAAATAAGGTCGCCAAAAGTTCGTCTTATTGACCAACAGGGAAAACAGGTAGGTGTTATTTCACGAGACGAAGCTCTGGAAATTGCTCGCAGAGAAGGGTTAGATCTGGTAGAAGTTGCTCCACAGGCTAATCCTCCGGTGTGTAGACTTCTCGACTACGGAAAATTCAAATACCAGATGGAAAAAAAGCGTAAAAAAAACAGAAAAAAACAGTCCTCTGATAGTTTGAAAGAGATAAGACTCTCCTACAAGATCGGGGAGCATGATCTTAAAATAAAGGTAAAAAAAATAGAAGAATTTTTGAGAGAAGGCCATCGAGTGAAGTTATCAATAAGATTTAGAGGGAGAGAGAATATATACAAAGAAGAAGGACGAAAGATGCTGGAAAGGATTGCTAAGGAACTGAAAGAGATAGGTAGAGTGGAGACACGTCCTTCAATTGGTGATCGAAAAATTGAGCAATTCTTAATTCCAAAGTAAATCATTAAAGATAGTCTGGAGAAGAAAATGCCCAAACTTAAAACCCATAGGGGAGCAAAAAAAAGATTTAAAGTTACTGCTGGAGGAAAAATAAGGCGTTCAAAGGCTTTTGCCTCTCATCTTAAGGTTAAAAAAACAGCAAAGAAGAAAAGGCAGTCCAGAAGAGCTGAAATTTTGCATAAAGGGGATGCAAAAAAAATAAAGAAGCTTTTGCCGGGAATATAAAAGAAAATAATAGAGGAAAATAAATGAGTAGAGTAAAAAGAGGACCTATCCACACTAAAAAGAGGAAAAAGATTCTCCGTTTGGCTAAAGGATTCAGGGGTGGACGGAGCAAACTTTACACGCAGGCCAAAGAAGCTGTGAAAAAGTCTCTTTATCACAGCTATATAGGTAGAAAGAGAAAAAAGAGAGAGTTCCGAAGACTGTGGATTGTTCGGATAAATGCAGCTGTAAGAAGAGAAGGTTTGTCTTACAGTCGTTTTATGAAGGGTCTGAGAGAAGCTGATATTAATTTAAATAGAAAGGTTCTGGCCGAGCTTGCTGTTAGAAGTCCTGAAGATTTTTCCCAACTGGTGGAGGTGGCTAAAAAGAATATAAGGGAGTAAACTTGCCAGAATGGTTAAAATCGTTCCTTAAAGTTATAGGTATTTTTTTTTCATTGGTTGCTATAGGTGGGGTGGTTACTTATCTGGTGTTAATTATATTAGTTCCAGAGGAGAATACCGATACTCCCGAGGTAGTGGGAAAAACGCTGGAAGAAGCAGTTATCAGTTTGAGCAAAAGTGGACTCGGGATCAAAATAGTGGGTAAGAAGTTTTCCCAGGAGATTCCGGCTGGAGTGATTCTTTCCCAGATTCCCCCACCTGGAACCAGGGTGCGGAAAAATAGAATAGTGGAAGTTGTGGTTAGTGAAGGAGCAAGACTGGTTACCTGTCCGTCTGTGAGAGGAATGAAACTAAGGGAGGCCAGGATAAGTCTGTCTCAGATCGGGGTTGAAATCAAAAATGTAAGTTATGTGTATTCCCCTAAATTTAATCGGGATGAGGTTATTGCGCAGGATCCACCTGAAGAAACTCAGATAAACCGGGAAGATGGCGTAAATCTCCTGGTCAGCTTGGGTCCTCCAAAAATGTACTTTTTTCTTCCTGATTTCAGGGGGAAAAATGTGGAAGAAGTTATCAAATGGCTTGAGGGGGTGCCCTTAAATATAGCCAAGATTAAAGAAGAACCTTCGGAGAAAGAGGAAGGAGAAGTTTTATCACAGTTGCCACCCCCTGGAAGCAGGGTGGAAGAAAATAGTGAAATTGAATTGATGGTGAGTGTTAGTCCCAGCAGAAAGGAGGAAATACTCTTACCTCAGCAGAAATGGGTCATTACCTCTGTGGAAATTCCCCCTGGATTTGAAGAAAAAAGGGTCTATCTGGTGGTTCTGGATGAAGAAGGAAAAAAAATTGTAGACTACGGAATGCATTTACCAGGAGAAAGAGTCTGGATTTCCTCAGAGGTTATGGGGAAGGGGGAAATGAGGATATACGTGGATGATGAGCTGATTAAGTTAAAGAAGGTGCAGTAATGCAGGGTATGGGTAAAATAAAAATCGCTCCTTCTATACTTGCTGCAGATTTTAGCTGTCTGCTGGAGGAGATAAAAAAGATAGAGGAAGAGGCGGATCTTCTCCATATTGATATAATGGATGGACACTTTGTACCCAATATCACTTTTGGGCCAGAGGTTCTTAGATTATTGAAAAAGGAGGTACATCTACCTTTTGATGTCCATCTCATGGTGGAATACCCGGAAAGGTGGATTGAGCCTTTCAGAGAAATTGGATGTGAATCTCTCACCATTCATGTGGAAGCGGCAGTTCACCTGGATAGAGTGGTCGGTCTTATCAAATCAAACGGGATGAAATCAGGAGTTGCTTTAAATCCAGCTACTCCGGTTTGTTTTCTCGATTATGTTCTTTCTAAGCTGGATACTGTTCTGCTGATGACTGTAAATCCAGGTTTTGGTGCTCAAAGCTTTATTCCAGAAGTCTTACCTAAAATCCAGACCATGCATGCCATAATTGAGAAAAAAAATTTAAACTTAGACATCGCTGTGGATGGAGGGATAAACGAAAATACAGCTTTTCAGGTGATAGAAAAAGGTGCCAGTATCTTAATAATGGGAACCTCAATATTCGGGAATACCGATCCTCGGAAGGCGATTATCAATCTTAAGAGCAAAATTGAAGGTAGAAAGGAGGATACAGGTGGTTCGCATCCGTTTGAGGA
The DNA here is from genome assembly GCA_964482715.1 of uncultured Clostridia bacterium. Classification (GTDB taxonomy): domain Bacteria; phylum Aerophobota; class Aerophobia; order Aerophobales; family B3-G15; genus CAYZYX01. Next base: position 39,472 of record CAYZYX010000007.1, on the reverse strand, counting down.
GAATGGGAGCAAATAAGCTTCCTTTTTATAGAATTGTGGTAGCTGATTCCCGTTCACCGGTAAAGGGGAAGTTTATAGAAAGTGTTGGATGGTATGATCCACGGGCAAAAAAAGTTCAAGCAGACAAAAACAAAATTGTTGAGTGGATAAAAAAGGGTGCCAAGTTATCTGATTCTGTGGAAAAACTGTTGGTTAACTATTCTATATTTTCAAAAAAGGAGTTATCCGAATTATAGAGGGGATAAAGGTCAATTCATGTTCAATTTCGGTTCAATAAAGGAGGTAAGAGTATGCGTGAGTTAGTGGAGTATATCATTAAGCAGATCGTGGACAACCCGGACGAGGTAGAGGTTCAGGAGATAAAGGCGGAAAAGGTGATACTTCTGGAAATCTCTGTGGCTAAAGAAGACATGGGTAAAGTCATAGGAAAGGGTGGAAGGGTTGCTAATGCTTTAAGAACAATAGTAGGAGCAGCAGCCGCCAAAATGAGAAAAAGGGTAATGGTAGAGATTTTAGAAGAATAATATGCGGGTTGACATCATTACCCTGTTCCCCTCTATGTTTAAGAGCCCTTTTGAAGAAACCATAATCAAAAGGGCTCAACAAAATGGACTTATTGAGATCCACCTTCATAATCTGAGAGACTTCACTACTGACCGTCACAGAACGGTAGATGATGTCCCTTTCGGAGGAGGAGCTGGAATGGTTATGAAGGTGGAGCCAATCTATAAAGCTATTTCCCATATAAAAGCTGAGGTGGGAGAGAAAGCCAGGGTAATCCTTCTTTCACCTCAGGGAAAAACTTTTTCCCAAAAGCTGGCTTTCCAGCTTGTAAAAGAGAAAAACCTGATCTTAATCTGTGGGCGTTACGAAGGAGTTGATGAAAGGGTTCGAGAATACCTTGTGGATGAGGAAATATCTATTGGGGATTATGTCTTAAGTGGAGGAGAAATAGCAGCAATGGTAATAGTTGATGCAGTGGTTAGGCTCCTTCCAGGGGCGGTAGGTGATGAGCGATCTATTAGGGAGAACTCTTTTTATAGAGGTCTTCTCGATTATCCTCAGTACACCCGTCCTGCTAAATTTTTAAACTGGGAAGTGCCAGAGGTTTTACGATCCGGCAATCACCAGAAGATTCGGGAGTGGAGAAAAAGAAAAATGCTTGAAAAAACACTCCTCAGACGTCCCGACCTTCTGGAGAAAACCAAACTCACCTCAGAGGAGAGAAAACTTCTGGAAGAAATAAAAAGGCAAATTCAAAAATAGTGTGAGGAGAGGATAAATCCATGCGCAATGAAATAAAGAGTATAGAACAAAAATTTTTAAGAAAAGATATTCCGGATTTTGATCCGGGAGATGTGGTAGCGGTTCATTTTATTATTAAGGAAGGTGAAAGGGAAAGAATTCAGGTTTTTGAAGGTGTGGTTATAAGAAGAAGGGGTGGTGGAATCAGAGAAACTTTCACGGTTAGAAAAGTGTCTTTTGGAATTGGTGTAGAAAGGACTTTTCCTCTTCACTCTCCTTTAATAAAGAAAATAGAGGTCTTAAAGAAAGGGAAAGCGAGGAGGGCCTACCTGTCGTATCTGAGGAATCGAACAGGTAAATGAAAAAGAAAACCCTCAACTGGATTCGGGAACTTGTTGAAACGGTTGCTGTTGCGCTGGTGCTTGCTTTTTTAATCAGAACATTTATTGTTCAAACTTTTTATATTCCCTCGGGCTCTATGGAACCAACTCTTCTTGTAGGTGATAGAATAATGGCCTACAAGATTTTTTATGGATTGAATCATGTGCAAAGAGGGGATATTATTGTTTTTAAATTTCCCCTTAACCCCAAAAAGGATTTTATCAAAAGAGTTATTGGTCTTCCTGGAGATACCGTAGAGATAATCGACAAGAAAGTTTATATTAACGGGAAAAAACTCGTAGAACCCTACGTTGTTCATAGAGACAACTGGGATATCGGTTTTCCTCGTGATGAGTATGGACCGGTTAAGGTTCCACCCAATTCCCTTTTTGTTCTGGGAGATAACAGAGATTCAAGTGAGGATAGCAGATACTGGGGCTATGTTCCAGAGAAAAACATAGTGGGAAGGGCGTTCTTGATTTACTGGCCCCCATGGCGGATAAGAATTCTGAAAAGGCCTGTGGTAAAATTTGTTGAAGAGCAAGTCTTGTTATGGAGTCAAAAGTTTTAGGTCAAAAGGGTGAGGAAGCAGCCTGTATTTTTTTGAAAAAGAAGGGATACCGTATCAGGGACAGGAATTTCCGCTGTCGGTTAGGAGAGATAGATATAGTAGCTGAGGATCACGGAGAAATTGTGTTTGTAGAGGTTAAAACCCGTCAAAGTCTGGACTTTGGTAGCCCTGAAGAATCTCTGGATTATTTTAAAAAGAAACGTCTTACCAGATTAGCCCTTTTTTACCTTTCCATTCGCAATCTTCAAAATTTTCCCTCTCGCTTCGATGTAGTAAGTATTAAGATGGACGGGGAGAAAATAGAAGATATTCAGATTATAAAAAACGCCTTTGAAGCTACTTTCTAACCTGAATTAAAAATTTCTCAGAATCTATTCCTTCCGAGGGTCTTTATTATATTGAGTAAAACTATCCAACTCCAGACCGTTTCATGAAATTAGGACAGTTTTTCTCATGAAGAGAAAGGTATAGGTAAAAACTGTCCTAATTGCCAGGACCATCCATTTTGACAGATAGTGAATAATCTTTATAATAACCAAGCACAGGGACAATAAGAAATAAGATAAAAAGGGAGAGAAGTATGGACATAAAAGTAGAAGAGAACCTGAAGTGGAAATTTGTAAAAGAAGGTTACCAGAGATTAAAAAAAATACCCAACCCTAAACTTCACCAATTTATTTACAAATACGTGCAACTTTGTAATCCAGACAGAGTTTTCGTTTCTACAGGGTCTTATGAGGATCTAAATTATATAAGAGAAATGGCCAAGAAAACGGGAGAGGAAAGAGAGCTTGCTATACCGGGTCATACAGCACATTTTGATGGATATTATGATCAGGCAAGAGACAGGGAAAACACAAAAATTCTCTTCCCTGAAGGTGTAAATCTTGGGCCCGGGATAAATGTCATGGAAAGAGAAAGGGGACTAAGAGAGATTCACGCCATTTTAAAGGACATTATGAAAGGTCATACACTTTATGTTCTTTTTTTCTGTCTGGGACCGAAAAATTCTGAATTTTCCATTCCCTGTGTTCAGCTTACCGATTCTGCATATGTGGCTCATTCTGAGAACCTGCTTTATCGGCAGGGATACGAGGAATTTATAAGATTGGGAGATTCTGACAGATTTTTCAAATTCGTTCATTCTCAGGGAGAACTTGATGATAAAAACACCAGTAAAAATATCGATAAACGGAGAGTCTACATAGACACGCAGGATAACACTGTTTATAGTGCCAACACACAGTATGGAGGGAATACTATTGGACTTAAGAAACTGGCCATGCGGCTTGCCATTAATCTTGCTTCCAGCGAAGGTTGGCTTACCGAACACATGTTTATAATGGGGGTGCATGGCCCAAAAGGTAGGGTAAGTTATTTTGCTGGTGCATTCCCGTCTTTGTGTGGGAAAACCTCTACTTCCATGATTCCGGGTGAAACCATTGTGGGGGACGATATAGCCTATTTAAGAAAAAAAGATGGAAAAATAAGAGCTGTTAATGTTGAGAAGGGTATATTTGGTATTATCCAGGGAATAAATTCTAAGGATGATCCCATATTGTGGAAAGCTTTAACTTCACCTGGTGAAATTATATTTTCTAATGTCCTTGTCACTGAAAAGGGTGATGTTTACTGGATTGGGAAAGATCAAAATGTGCCTACCAGAGGATATAATCATTCAGGTGAATGGTGGCCCGGGAAAAAAGATTCTGACGGAAGGGAAATACCACCATCCCATCCCAATGCACGTTTTACCTTGGAGCTAAAAATTCTGGATAATGTGGACCCCAGACTTGACGATCCCGAAGGTGTGGTTTTAAGTGGAATAATTTACGGAGGAAGAGATTCTGATACCTGGGTCCCCGTAGAAGAAGCCTTTGATTGGATTCATGGTATAGTTACCAAAGGTGCTTCCTTAGAGTCTGAGACAACACCAGCAACTCTGGGTAAGGAGGGTATAAGAAAATTTAACCCTATGTCTAACATTGATTTTCTTTCCATTCCCATAGATAAATATATTGAGAATAATCTAAGATTTGGTGCTTCTTTAACCAGACCTCCTCGGATTTTTTCTGTAAATTACTTTTTAAAAGATTCTCAGGGAAGTTATCTTAACGATATAGCCGATAAGAGAGTTTGGCTTAAATGGATGGAGCTTCGTGTAAATGATGAAGTTGAGGCAATCAAGACGCCAACTGGATTTGTGCCAAGATACGAAGATCTTAAGATACTGTTTGAAAAAGTGCTTAACAGGGAATACAAAGAGAACGATTATATTAAACAGTTTACCCTGAGAGTGCCTGAAAATCTGGATAAAATTCAGAGAATAGTGGATATTTATACAGAAATTTCAGGGACACCGGATATACTGTTTGAAGTACTGGAAGAGCAACGAGAAAGACTTAAGAAAGCTCAACATAAATACGGAGATTATATCCCCCCAGCCAGATTTGGGTAAAATGAAGATGAAGTCAATCTTTTTATCCTGATGTCTCTAAATTTTGTTTTTTCACGAGATTTTGCTTTGCGATCTTATTGCTACATAAAGAGATTTTATCTTTTCTCTTTTTGTTTGACATTTGGTTGCTCCATTCTATAATATTTCAGGAGGTCAAAAATGAGTCTGGATGAGCAATTAAAAGTCTTTACCGGTCGAGCCAATCCTCAGTTAGCCAACAGAATTGCCGAGCACCTTGGAATATCACTGGGAAAAATGGAAATAAAGTCTTTTAGTGATGGGGAGACTTATGTCAAGATCAACGAAAATGTAAGAGGTCGGGATGTTTTCCTCGTCCAGCCCACAAGTCCTCCAGCTAATGAGAATCTTATGGAACTTTTAATAATGATAGATGCCTGTCAGAGAGCATCAGCACAAAGGATAACCGCAGTTATACCCTATTACGGCTATGCACGTCAGGACCGAAAAGATCAACCGCGAGTTCCTATTACAGCAAAGCTTGTTGCCAATTTGATAACTACAGCTGGAGCTGACCGGGTATTAACTCTGGATTTGCATGTGGATCAGATACAGGGATTTTTTGATATAAAGGTCGATCACCTTTTTGCTGCACCGGTGATCATAGAGTATTTTATGAAGAAAAGGATCAGGAACCTTGTGGTTCTCTCTCCCGACGTTGGTGGCTTAAGAAGGGCAAGAGCCTATGCGAAGAGGCTTAAGGCTCCTCTCGCCATAGTTGACAAGAGAAGATCAATTGCAGGAGAAGCTGAGGTTACTCATATTGTTGGTGAAGTAGAAGGAAAAGAGGTACTCATTGTTGACGATATGGTTGATACAGGGGGGACTTTAATGGCAGCAGCCGAAATTTTGGTAGAAAAAGGTGCCAGAAAAATATATGCTGCCTGCACTCACCCGGTTTTATCAGGAAACACATGTGAAAGAATTGAAAATTCACCAATTGAGGAGCTGGTTGTTACTGATACCATCCCTCTTGACTTTAAGGGACCTCGTAATAAAATTAAGGTTCTATCAGTTGCCTCTCTTTTAGGTGAGGCCATAAAACGTATTCACCAGAATAGATCTGTCAGCTCACTCTTTTTACCATAACAAGGGGGAAAAAATGGCAAGACCTGAATTACCAGTCAAAATTAGAAATAAAACTGGAAAGGGATATGCAAAAAAACTGAGAAGAAAAGGTTTTATTCCGGCTGTACTTTACGGTTCGCACTTAAAAGGAGGAATTCCACTTGAGATAGAAGTTTCTAAGTTGAGAGAACTTCTTTCAACTCTTGCTGAAGGTGAGCGGATCATTACTCTTAAGTTTTTAAATAAAGAGAAGGATAATGAAAAGGAAGCCATAATTAAAGACTCTCAATTTAGCTGGTTGAAGGGGGAACTTCTGCATGTTGATTTTTATGAGATTAAGAGAGGAGAGAAGATTTCTACCGAGGTTCCTTTACGTCTTGTAGGTGAAGCGCCAGGAGCAAAGAAGGGTGGGATAGTTGAACAGATGGTGAGAGAAATTGAAATAGAGTGTTTACCAGAGAATATTCCTCCCCATATAGATGTGGATCTAAGAGAACTTGATATTGGAGATTCCCTCCATGTGAAGGATTTAAAACTCCCGCCCGGTATTAAAGTTCTTACCCACCCTGAAGAAGTTATAGTAACAATACTTTCTCCTGTATCCGAAGAAGAACTGGAGAAACTGGAAGAGGAAAAAGGTGTTGTTAGCGAAGAAGTGGAGGTGGTTAAGAAGGAGAAGAAAGAGGAAGTAGAGGAGAAAAGGGAAGAGGCCTCAGAGAAAAAGAAGGAAGGATGAAGATTGTGTTTGCTCTGGGCAATCCAGGAGAAAGGTTTGTCCGAACCCGTCATAATGTGGGCTACCTGGTTGCAGATGCTCTGGCAAAAAAATATGGACGAGAGATTAACACCTATGAGTGTCGATCTTTGACGGGAAAAATAAAGATTGGAAATGAAGAGGTCCTGCTGGTAAAGCCTCTTACTTTTATGAATCTTTCCGGAATGGCTGTCAGGGAGATTCAGGATAAGTTTAAACTTGACCCCCGGAATTTTCTGGTGATAAATGACGATGCAGACCTTAAATTGGGAAGGATAAAAATTGTCCGAAGTGGAGGAGACGCAGGGCATTTGGGGGTAAGATCGGTGATGGAAGCTTTAAAAAGTGATCAGTTTCCCCGTCTCAGGATAGGAATTGACCGTCCTCCTCCGGAGATTGAGTTGAGAGAATATGTTCTTCAGGAATTTACTCAAGAAGAGTGGGAAGTAATAAAATCTGTTATTTTAACGGCAACAAAAGCAGTTGAAGCAATTATTTTACAGGGAATAGAAAAAGCCATGAGCCAGTACAACTAAAGGGGGTTAATGATGTTTCTTGTGATCTCTACAGTGGTTTCCATAGCTGGGTTAATTACCGTTGCCTTCTTGGTAAGAGGGATTTTAAAGGCCGATCCTGGTAATAAATTAATGCAGGAGATCTCTCGCAGGATTCAGGAAGGTGCCAAAGCTTTCCTGATCAGAGAATATAAAACTGTGGCTGTTGTAGTGATACTGGTGGCAGCTTTTATCTCTGTGGCTCCCTATCTGGGTAAAGGGATAGAGGTTAACTGGATGACCGCTGTTGCTTTTGTTATTGGAGTTATCTGCTCTGCACTTGCTGGATGGATAGGAATGAGTATTGCAACAAGAGCTAACAGTAGAACCGCGCAGGCAGCAACAAAAGATCTGAAAGCCGCATTGAATGTTTCTTTTTCTGGAGGAGCGGTAACAGGTTTATGTATAGTTTCTGTTGCTTTTTTGGGTTTGGTGTTGGTGTATTTCCTTTTTAAGGGGAAACCCATTATTATTAACGGATATGCTATGGGGGCTTCTCTGATGGCTCTTTTCGCTCGTGCTGGTGGTGGTATATATACCAAAGGAGCAGATATGGGGGCGGATTTAGTTGGTAAAGTAGAGGCTGGAATACCTGAAGATGATCCCAGAAATCCGGCTGTAATTGCCGACAATGTGGGTGACAATGTAGGAGATGTTGCCGGTCTTGGGGCTGACCTGCTGGAATCTTATGTTGAATCAATAATTGCCACCTTAGCCATAGCTTCAGGACTTGCCATGCTCACACTTTCTTATCTTCCCTTTTATCTTGCTTCCTGGGGGATAATCTCGTCTCTTTTTGGGGTGTTCTGGGTCAAAATAGCTTCTTCTCGTGATCCTCAATCAGCTCTAAATGGAGGAACCTATATAGCTGCAGTTTCCATGATAATAGGTTCTTTTTTTATAATTAGAAGCCTTGGGGCCCCCTATGAAGGTTATTCAATTCTTGGACCTTTCTGGGCTATTATTGCAGGGGTGCTGGCAGGACTGATTATAGGAAAAGTCAGCGAGTACTATACTTCCAGTAAGTATCGTCCCGTTAGAGAACTTGCCAGGTCCTGTCAGAGCGGTCCAGCAGTAACAGTTGTTAATGGACTTGCTCTGGGTATGCTTTCTACCATGATACCTGTGCTGGTCATTGCTGGAGCAACCTTAATTGGTTTTATTACAGCAGGGATGTATGGAGTAGCTATGGCAGCCCTGGGGATGCTCTCTATCCTGGGAATAACTCTGGCAGTTGACTCTTATGGACCCATAGCTGACAATGCGGGAGGAATTGCCGAGATGACTCATCTTCCTCCAGAAGTCAGAGAAATTACTGATAAACTGGATGCTGTCGGAAACACCACTGCTGCAATAGGTAAGGGATTTGCTATTGGATCGGCAGCTTTCGCTGCTCTGGGACTTATAACCGCCTACATGGCTACCACAGGAGTATCTCTCTCCCTTGCTGATCCTCATCTTATTGCCGGGCTTCTTATTGGAGGTATGATTCCCTATCTTTATGGTTCTATGCTGGCCAGAGGAGTTGGAAATATTGCCTTTGAAGTTGTCAGGGAGGTAAGAAGACAATTTAAAGAAATTGTCGGATTAATGGAAGGAAAAGCTGACCCTGATTCTACTAAATGTGTGGATATTGCCGCTCGAGGAGCTCTAAAAAGCATGATGTTACCTGGTGTGCTGGCTATAGTTATTCCCATTGTTGTGGGAGTGATCCTGGGGCCGGTGGCTTTGGCTGGATTTCTGGTGGGTGCTCTGGTGGTGGGACTACAACTTGGTATTCAGACTGCTAACACAGGGGCGGCACTGGATAATGCCAAGAAGTACATTGAAGAGGGACATTTCGGGGGTAAAGGTTCTGATGCTCATAAAGCAGGAGTCGTTGGAGACACAGTTGGTGATCCACTCAAAGACACAGTTGGTCCTTCAATTAATATTTTGATTAAGTTAATGTCTGTAATCGCTCTTGTCTTAGCACCCCTTTTCATAGCTATACATCTTTAGAACAAAAGGGGGTAATAAACGATGGTTAGAAAGCCGGCTGTTGCCGGAACTTTTTATGCCGGCAACAGGGATTCTCTTTTAAGACAGATTGAGGAGTGTTTCAGGCATCCACTTGGTCCGGGGACTGTGCCCGAGACCGCAGCACAGGGAGAAAGAAAAATTGTGGGCCTGATAAATCCTCATGCCGGATATATGTATTCGGGTGCTGTAGCAGCCTGGGGTTTTGGAGAGCTTATTAAGAGAGAAAAACCGAACACGGTAATAATTCTTGGACCTAATCACCGTGGTTTTGGTTCTCCTTTAGCCATTATGAGTGAAGGTGCCTGGAAAACTCCTCTGGGTGAGGTTCAGATAAACACTAAAGTTGCCAGCCAGCTCTTAGACAGTCTTCCCTCTATTCTTGAAGATGACGCCAAAGCTCATGAAAGAGAACATTCGTTAGAGGTTCAGCTTCCCTTTCTTCAATATGGATATGGGTCAGATTTTAAAATCGTTCCCCTCTGTATGGCTGAGCAGACCTATACTACCAGTACTCAAATTGGCAGGGCAATACTTGAGCTTTTAAAGGAAAACCCCAATCTTATCCTTGTAGCCAGCACCGACCTGACTCATTATCAACCTCAGCACATTGCGGAAAAAGAAGACAGAAAAATTATTGAAGCTATTCTTTCCGGTAATCCACGAAATCTCAATAAACTTCTTATGGCCTATGATTTTTCCATGTGTGGTCCTGGCCCTGTAATGGTAGTCATGGAGGCTATCTGTTCTTCTGGTCTTGGCAAAGCAAAACTTTTAAAATACGCCACTTCGGGAAATATTACCGGTGATTACAGTGCTGTTGTGGGGTATGCTTCCCTGATTCTGGAAAGAAATCTTTAATTTTTTTTCTCAAGAGCGATTTTTTCTTCCTCCTGGAATCTTTTTTGTCTTTTCATAAGGTCATCAAAATCTACCTCGTGGGCATCAAAATCGGGCCCCTCAACACAGGCAAATTTAACCACGCCACCTACCCTTACTCGGCATCCTCCGCACATTCCGGTACCATCAAGCATGATGGGATTTAAACTTACAATGGTTTTTATTTTGTAAGGTCGGGTAATTTCAGCAACTCTTTTCATCATGGGAAGGGGACCTATAGCTATCACTTCATTGATTGTTTCACCACCTTCCAAAATCTCTTTCACCAGATCAGTTACAAAACCGTGATGTCCGAAAGTTCCATCATCGGTGCTGTATTTCACTTCATCTGATACCGCTTCAATTTTATCCTGAAAGAAAAGATAGTCCTTACTTCTTGCTCCTATAAGTGAAATTACCCGGTTTCCCTTCTCTTTGTAAGCCTTTGCTTCCGGATAAAGAAGGGCTACCCCAACTCCACCTCCAACACACAGCACTGTTCCCACTTTTTCAATTGGAGTCGGGACACCCAGAGGGCCAAGAACGTCCTCTACAACATCCCCGATATTCATTAAAGAAAGTTGGTGGGTGGTTCTTCCCACATCCTGAACCACTATACTTATGGTTCCCTTTTCTCTATCATACTCGGTCATGGTAAGAGGTATTCTTTCACCCTTTTCATCTAATCTCAAAATTATAAATTGCCCTGGCTGACACTTTCTTGCTACCAATGGAGCTTTGATTTGAAAATAGGTGATACCAGGAGCAAGTTTTTCTTTTTCCAGAATGGGGAATTTTTTTGTCAGCATTTCCATCCTCCTTTTCAGTATAAGGAATTAATATTATTAAAAAATTTTTCTTCAGTCAATTAATTGACAAATACTATAATTTCTCTTATTTTATACTCAAAATATATGATGGAGGAAAAAATGAGAGTTTTAAAGAGAAAACTTATGATAATTATGATAAGTATGTTGATAATCGGAATATGTCTTTATGCATTTGGGAACCTCTCCTTTGCTGAAAAGTGGCAGCCTTACCAGTTTAGAGGAGATGAGAGATACGAATATAAAGTTACCTGGAAGCAGAATGGAGAAAAAAAAGAGGCTATTTATGCGCTTGAATTAAAGAAGACCGATCAGAAAACCGGGGAAGGTGAGGATATTTTTGAGGTTACCTATATTAACAAAGGAACATTGAGCAGAGAGCAACTTGAGTCTGGGGCATTTTTCGGATTCTGGAGTCTTTATGGGATTTCGCTTAATATACTGATGTTGAATCCAGCCTACTCTTTCTTTTTTACTCAAATGGATTTAAAAATAGGAGAAAAGATGAATTTTTACGGTGCTGGAACAGTAAAAGTAATAGCGAAGGAAAAGGTGGGAGGTAGAGAAGGATTCGTGTGTCAGCTTTTTCAGGAGGATAAACTTCTGGTTGAGTGGGTCATTGATCCAGACCTGGCTATGCCCCTTAGAAGTAGAGTCTTTGAGGAAAATAAGCTGCAAAGCCAGATTGAACTGGTAAAATATTCAAAAATCTAACCTGCATCCTTGTTTAAACAGGGTCTTGTTCAAGAAGTTGTGCCAGGCATCTGTTCTGGAAGCAGGATAAAGTTAAAGAAAAATCGGTGAAGTGTGAACAAATGGTAGCAAAATTGAAAGAAGTGTTTATTCTTTTCTTTTTAATTGTGGCTATTTTTGTGACCTGTCAGGCTCAGGCAGAGGTTTCTCTTGAAGAGGTGAAAAACTGTATTCAGCAGGGAAAAATCGAAGAGGCCATTACCGAACTAAAAGAAATCCTCTCTGTAAATCCCGATCTGGGTGAGGCTCATCTTCTTTTAGGCCAGCTTTACCAGAAAAAAGCAGAAATCTTTCTGCAAAAAGCAATTGAGGAGTACCGTAAAGCTACAAAAGACGAAAAGACAAGCTACCTGGCTGAACAGAAATTAGCAAAGCTTTTACTTACCAGAGGTGATTTTGAAGAGACTATTGATATACTTTCCAGGTTAAAAAAAGAGAAGAAAGAATTTGAGGTGATGAAACTTCTGGGTCTTGCCTATTTTAAATCGGGCCAGCTAACTCAGGCTCTGGAAAATCTGGAAAAGGCCAATTCTTTAAATCCCCGGGATGCAGAAGTTCTTTTTTACCTTGGCAGAATATACGAGGAGAAAAAACTTTTTCCGGAAGCACTTGAATCCTACGAGAAAATTGTATCAATGTACCCTTCTCAAAAACTTACTCAAATTGCTCAAAAAAGAATAGAGAACATTAAACAGGAAAGGAAAGGACTTACCGTAGCAGAAATTGAAGATCCTGAGGTAAGAGAGATAATTTTAAACTCTCCGAGTGCTGAGGAATATCCGGAGGCAGGGGCGGCAATACTTTTAAATGAGCACGAATATATTGTAAAAGAAGATAACACCATGATGGAAAAAATCCACCGGATAATAAAGATATTTAACGTTAGAGGAAGAGAAAAATACGGAGAAATCCAGATTGATTACGATTCTACCTATCAGAGGGTCGAAATTGATTATGCCAGAACCATAAAACCTGATGGTACCATAGTAAAGGTGGGTAAAAAGGATATAAAGGATGTGGATCGATGGGCTGAATTTCCCCTTTATAGCAATGCAAAGGTGAAAATAATATCTATGCCCGAGGTGGTGGAGGATTCTATAATTGAGTATAAAGCATCTATATTTACCAGTAAACTGATAAATGAGGATGATTTTCAATTTCGCTATGGAATTCAGTATTTTGAACCATGCCTTCGTCACAAGCTTAAATTGGTCATTCCCAGAGAAAGAAAGGTAAACATACACTATGTTAGACTTAAAGAAGTAAAGCCTGAAATTAGTGAGAGTTCCAATTTATTAATCTACGAGTGGAAAATAGAAAATGTTCCCGAGATTATAGCTGAACCCAATATGCCTCCCTGGGCTGATATTTCCCCTTTTATAATGGTTTCTTCATTCAAAAGCTGGGAGGAATTTTCCAGATGGTGGCGGAATTTAAGTCAGGGTCAGGCTGAACCTACTCCCGAAATTGAAAAAAAGGTACAGGAACTTATTGAGGGTAAGATGACTCAGGAGGAGAAGGCAAGAGCTATCTACAACTGGGTGGTTTCTAATATAAGATATGTGGGGTTAGAATTTGGCATAGCCGGGTTTAAGCCCCATTCTGCCGGGGAAGTTTTTAACAACAAATACGGTGACTGTAAGGACAAGACCACTCTTCTTATTGCTATGTTTAAATCAGCAAAAATACCTGCCTATTACGCTCTTATTGGAACACGGGAGATGGGAAAACTGGAAAAAGAAATACCCATGTCTCAGTTTAATCATGCAATTTGTGTTGCCGAAATTGACGGAAATCTGGTCTGGCTGGATCCCACAGCTGAGACTGCTTCTTTTGGTGAAATTCCCGGAGCTGATCAGGAAAAACTTGCCCTTGTCTTTTTCCCGGAAAAGGCAGAGTTTCTAAGAGTTCCTCTGGTGGAGGCGGAAAAAAATAAAATAGAAACCCGAATGGAAATCTGGATAAAGCCTGATGCCAGTATTGAAGCCAGAATGAAGATTCTCACATCCGGGGTAAACGATATGGAGTTTAGAACTTTAAAGTATGTAAAACCGGCAAGAAGAAAGCAGTTAATCGAAAACTGGATAAATACACTTGCTCCAGGAGCAAAATTAATAAGTTACAGCTTTAGTGATCTGGATAATCTTGATATTCCGGTAAGTCTGGAAATTAATTTTTCGGCTCCCGATTACCTGAAGAAAGCAGGAGATGTATGGCTTTTTAATATTCCCGGTATCCAAATAGAAGCCGGCATAGTGGGGAAAGAAAAAAGAATCTATTCTCTTACTTTTTTTACTACCTCTTTATCGGTAGATAAAGCAAAGATTTATGTTCCCTCTACATTCAAAGTGAGTCATCTTCCTGAGAATGTCAGCTTACAATCCGAAGATTTTTATTTTAGCTCAAGTTATGATTTAACTGATGGAGCTATTTTATATGAGGGAATATTTGGAAGAAAGATAAGTGAAATTTCCGTATCCAGTTATCCAGATTATAAAGACTTTATGGAAGAAGTATCAAGGACTACACAAAAACCCGTTGTTTTAATAAAATTAGATTGAGAAAAGCCTTTTTTACTTTTGATTATTCACGGGGGATGCGGGAACCTCCCCCTTAAAACTATCAAACCGGGGTTTGAAATTAAGCTTTAACCGAATTTTCCAACCAGAACAAAAGACTTTTTTCAAGATCTCAAGTAAAGGAAGAAAAAGATTATTTTTTGTGATTTTGGCTGGCAGCAGTTTTATTCTGCCAGGCAAAGCCTCCGTTTTAAGTTTAAATTGGGGTCGGGACATAAAAACTTTTGAGCCAAATTGACTTGCCAGGCAAATAGGTTAAAATTAATAACCAGTTGGTGGCTATGGGGAAGGACAGGATAATAATTAAAGGAGCCCAGGAACATAATCTAAAAAATATTGATGTCGAGATTCCCCGTAACAAACTTGTTGTAATCACCGGTTTATCAGGATCAGGTAAGTCTTCTCTTGCTTTTGACACCCTCTATGCTGAAGGACAGAGAAGATATGTAGAGTCTCTATCTAATTATGCTCGCCAATTCCTGGAACAGATGTCCAAGCCCAAGGTGGACTATATAGAGGGTCTTTCACCGGCTATCTCGATTGAACAAAGAAAGGCTTCAAGTAATCCTCGATCGACAGTAGCAACTTTAACAGAGATATATGATTATTTTCGTCTACTTTTTGCCCACATAGGAAAACCTTACTGTTACAAATGTGGAAGAAGAATTTCCTCCCAGACAATTGAAGACATTACCAAACAAATCATGAAATTTCCGTCCGGGACGGCAATTCAAATACTTGCTCCTGTAGTGAGAGGAAGAAAGGGAGAATACCGGGATCTTCTCCAGGAGATTAAAAAGGAAGGTTATCTTAGAGTCAGAATAGATGGGGAGATAAGGTCTCTGGAAGAGGATATATTTCTTGACAAGAACAAAAAGCACCGTATTGAAGTGGTAATAGACAGGTTAAAAGTTAAAGAGGGAATTGAGTCAAGAGTTGCTGACTCACTGGAGCTTGCCAGCGAACGTGGAAACGGACTAATTCTTGTAACCCTCAAGACGAACGGTAAAGAAAAAGAGTACCCCTTTTCCCGTCACTTTGCCTGTCCCTACTGCGAGATAAGTTACGAAGAAATCTCTCCCCGCATGTTCTCCTTTAATTCACCCTATGGAGCCTGTCCAGCCTGTAACGGACTGGGAACTCAGCAAACCGTAGATCCGGAGCTTGTAGTCCCAGATCCTGAAAAGTCCTTAAGACAGGGAGCTATTGCTCCCTGGGAAGAGGGAGTTGGATTTTATCGCTGGGCAAGAACAGCCTCACGTTACTATTTCCGCCAGCTTGCCTCCCTGGCCAGGCACTATAAGTTCTCGCTGGATACTCCTTTTAAAGATCTTCCTTCTCATATTCAACGGATAATTCTCTATGGTTCTGATTCTGAGGAAATTGAATTTACCGAATATCGAGGTAACGACTATTACACTTACTGGGCTCCCTTTGAAGGAGTGATTCCTAATCTTGAAAGAAGGTATAGAGAAAGTGATTCAGATTACGTAAAAGAGGAAATACAAAAATACATAAGAGAAACTCCCTGCCCTGTTTGCAAAGGAGCACGCTTACGTCCTGAGAGTCTGGCCGTAAAAATACAGGGGAAAAACATCTATGACGTGGTGAGAATGAGCATTAAGGAATGCCAGAAATTTTTCTCCTCCCTTAAACTTACCTCCAGGGAAAAACTTATTGCTGGAGAAATTTTAAAGGAAATCCAGAAGCGTCTCGGTTTTATGGTCAATGTGGGGCTTGGTTATCTCACTCTGGATCGCCGAATAGGAACTCTATCCGGAGGTGAAGCCGAAAGAATTCGTCTGGCCACTCAGATAGGCTCCGGACTTGTAGGTGTCATTTATATACTCGATGAACCAACAATTGGTCTGCATCCTCGAGATACAGGGCATCTTCTTGATACCTTGAAAGAGCTGCGTGATCTGGGAAATACAATAGTTGTAGTAGAGCATGATAGGGCTACCATAGAGGCTGCCGACCACGTTATTGACCTTGGTCCGGGTGCTGGCAAACATGGAGGCGAAATTGTTGCTCAGGGAACTGTTGCTGACATAAAGAACTGTCCTCGCAGTCTAACCGGTAAATACCTTAAAGGAGAACTCAAAATTCCTCTTCCCTCTTCTCGAAGGACCCCCACAGATAATAAGTTCCTGAGGATTATTGGAGCAAGGGAACATAATTTAAAAAATATAACCGTAAACATCCCGCTGGGGATGTTTGTCTGTATAACGGGAGTTTCGGGTTCTGGCAAAAGCACCTTGGTGGAGGATATTCTTTATAAGGCTCTGGCTCAGTATTTCTATAAGAGCAAGGACAAAGCTGGAAAACATGACAGGATTGAGGGTCTGGAGTACATAGATAAGGTTGTAGTTATTGATCAATCGCCCATCGGTCGGACTCCTCGTTCTAATCCAGCCACCTATACCGGTCTTTTTACTCCTATTCGTCAGATTTTTGCCCGGGTGGAAGAAGCCAGAATGAGGGGCTACTCTCAGGGAAGATTTAGTTTTAACGTTCGGAAGGGAAGATGTCAGGAGTGTAAAGGTGAGGGAATGATAAAAATAGAGATGCAATTTCTGCCTGACGTTTATGTTCCCTGTGACAGTTGTAAAGGAAAAAGGTATAACCGGGAAACTCTCCAGATCAAATACAAGGGTAAAAATATAGCTGATGTTCTTGAGATGACGGTTGAAGAAGCGCTCCAGTTTTTTGGTAATATTCCACAGGTTAAAAGAAAACTGAAGACTCTTTATGATGTTGGACTTGGATATATAAAGCTTGGTCAACCAGCCACCACTCTTTCAGGCGGAGAGGCTCAGAGAGTTAAACTGGCAAGAGAACTTTCAAAAATTGGAACCGGTAAAACCCTTTACATCCTGGATGAGCCTACAACAGGACTTCATTTTGCCGATATTGAAAAACTGCTGAATGTTTTGAACAGACTCGTGGATAAAGGAAACACGGTACTGGTAATTGAACACAATCCCGATGTGATCAAAGTTGCCGATTATGTAATAGATTTAGGACCCGAAGGAGGGGATGAAGGTGGAGAGATAGTTGCCTGTGGTCCACCCGAAGAGATAGCAAAGAATGAAAAAAGCTATACGGGACAGATTTTAAGGGAAGTTTTGAAACAATCAAATTAGGTTACTCTTCGGGGATGAGTATAGATATTCATCCTTTTCTCACGGAGAAAGCCAACCAGAGTTAGATTTAATTTGTTGGCCAGAGAAATAGCAAGATCTGTTGGAGCTGAAGGAGAGGCAATAAGAGGAACTGAGGCTAAAGAAGCTTTGTCCACAATCTCCCAGGATATTCTTCCACTTAAAAGTATAAATCCATCTTTTACATCTTTTTTTTCCAGAAAACACCAGCCAAGTAGTTTATCCAGTGCATTGTGCCGTCCGATGTCTTCAGTTAATATCTCAATCCCATTTTTGTTGCACAGAGCGCAGCTGTGATTTCCCCCGGTAATCTTAAACAGGGCTGATTTTTTTTCAAATTCCTCCATTTGGGAAAAAAGCGTTTTTCTGTCAATTTGAAACCCCGAATCGGGTACCATCAAAAATCTTGTTTTAAAATTGTCGTAAAAGGTGCACGCACCACAGGAAGAAAGTTCGTGGGGTTCAAGATGTGAGGTTTTGATTTTTTCCTCGGGAAGGTCCAGTTTTATCTTAACAAAATTTTTATCCGGGTTAAGATAAATGTCCTTAACCTTATCTTTTTGATTAAATCCTATTATTCCCTGAGAGAGAAGAAATCCCAGGGCAAGGTATTTCAGTTTAGAAGGAGTGCAAAGAAGTGTCCCAATTTTGATGTTATTGACAAAAATGGTAAGAGGTATTTCTTTTATTACTTTATCTTTGACCTTTATTTTTTTTCCTGAAGTAAGACGAAAAATTTCAATTTCCTGAGCATCATTGATACTATCGTTCATTTTTTGTTTAAAATTTCGTTCATACTTCCGCTCCTGTACCCTTCAAGATCAACCGTTACGTAAGTATAGCCAAGTTCTTTGATTTTTTTTACAATTTCATACCGATGGTGCTTGTCTAAAAGTTTTGGCAGGTCATCAACTTCCACTTCAATTCGAGCTATATTCTGATGGTGCCTCACTCTTACCTGATGTATGCCGAGGTTTTTCAGGAATCTTTCTGCCTGATTTATTCTTTCAAGGTCCCTCTTGTTTATACTTACACCATAGGGGAAACGTGAGGCAAGACAGGCAAAAGATGGTTTTCTCCAGGTGGGCAGACCCATCTTTCTGGACCACTCACGAATTTCATCCTTGGTTAACTTCGCCTCCTTAAGAGGTGATCTTATTCCAAGCTCTCTGGCAGCCTGCATTCCCGGTCTGAAATCATTTGTATCGTCCTGATTTGACCCATCAGCTACCCATTTTATTTTGTTTTCTGTAGCCAGATTTTTTAACCGGGAGAAAAGCTCTTTTTTGCAGTAATAGCAACGCTCGGGCGGGTTGCTGGTGAAGTCTGGATCTTCCAGCTCTCGAGTCTCCAGCAACAAATGTTTTACTCCTAAATTTCTGGCGATCTTTTTTGCTTCCTCAGCCTCTTCTTCTGGATAGATTGGTGATAAAGCTGTTACAGCTATGACCTTATCTTCAAGAATATCTCTGGCCACCTTTAAGAGAAAAGTACTATCCACACCACCTGAATAGGCAATTAGAACACTTTCCATCTCCATCAAAATTTTTTTCAGATGCTCGAGTTTCTCTTCCATGAATTAGCATCTTAAAGATAACTTTTTTCTTTTTTATTAATTATAAGATATTTTTGTGCCGGGTGATTATGTTCTATAATTTCTGTAAAAGACTTTCCCTTGACAAAGGGCTACTTTCTCCAGGATAAGGAAAATTGGTAAAACCTTATCAAAAAGGAAAAGCTTATGGCCCAAGATAAGAATAGCTCAAAACTCAATGAAGTGCAAGAGGCAGGTGTTAAACGATAAGGATTTTCTAAAAAGACAGGTTGAAAGCTTCTACCAAAAGCTTAAAGATGTGGAGATAACTCAGTTTCTCTATGCAGTAAGTATCAGAGACAAGATGAAAAGGTGTGACTACCGTAACAGCTGCAAACCGAGGAAGTTAAAAAGAAGAGGGGGGACCTTAGGACTTCTTGTTCCCCAGGACAGAGAAGGTAGATTCCGGACACAGCTTTTTGCAAGATACTTTGCCTTGATGAGGACAAAAGAAATTATGGAAAAGTACGAGAGCGTCTATCCTAAATTCACCCAGAAACTGGAGGATACTCTTGCCTGTTTTTCTTTTCCTGCAACTAAGGCTTATATAAGGGATTTCTTTTGATCTTGAGAGCAAAATTTCCTTCAGTTGAGAACTGAAAAGTCCTATGTGAGCCTCAGATTAATCTCTTAGAATTAAGAACAATAAGGGAATTTAGCTTATTTACCCCCTGGTTTTTTTGAAAGAGCAAAGGTGAGGAGGAGAATTTGTTTAACATTTCGTCTCAGGTATATCTTCCTTTATCCTGGAGGTAATTTACAGAAAATTTAATTGACATTCAGAATGCGGTTTCTTGACAATTTTCCTTTATTTCCTTAAAATAACTCTCAATTTAAATCATACCTGAGAGAGGAGATTTTTAAAATGCTTTCTCCGGAGGACCGAGAAAAGATAGAAAAAGTGCTGAAAAAATATGAGAGTGACCCTGGTCCCCTCATCTCGGTGCTGCAGGAAGTTCAGGGTATATTCGGCTACCTGCCCAGGGAAGCTCTTTCCTATATTTGCAAAAGGTTGAAAGTTTCAGAGAGCCGGGTTTGGGGAATTGTTACTTTCTACTCCCAGTTTTATCTTGAACCGCGAGGTAAAAACACCATTCGTGTTTGTCTGGGAACTGCCTGTCATGTGAGAGGAGCAAGTAGAATTTTGAGTAAATTACAGGAGGTACTGGGGATAAATCCAGGTGAAACCACTCCAGATCTTAAATTCAGTCTGGAAACAGTTCGCTGTTTGGGAACCTGTTTCTTAGCCCCGGTGATGATGATAAATTCAGATTATTTTGGTAAGATGACTCCAGGTAGAGTGGAACAGGTTTTGGCTCAATACTAAGGAGGATAAGCTAATGCCTTTTTTCACCAGATTGGAAGAACTAAGCCTTTATCGACAGGAGCTTATAGAAAAAAAAGACCCTCAAAAGAAGAGGGTTAGAATATGTATGACTGGATGCCGGGCCTATGGTGCAAAAGAGATAATGGAAAAGTTAAAAGAGGAAGTGGAAGCAGCTGGGTTAGATAAAAAAGTAGAAGTTGTTGCCACAGGCTGTCAGGGATTCTGTGCCCGCGCTCCGGTAATGGTGATTGATCCGGATGATATTTTTTATCAGCAAATTAATTTATCGGATGTAAAGGAGATAGTATCTGAAACCCTCGTTAAAGGAAAGATAATAGAGCGGCTTTTGTATCAAGATCCTGATTCTGGTAAAGTTTTCGTTCACACAAGAGATGTTCCTTTTTACAAGGAACAGACAAAAATTGTTTTACGTAACTGTGGAAGAATTGACCCCACCAGTATTGATGATTTCCTTATCAATGAAGGTTATGCAGGTCTGGAGAAGATATTTAAAGAGAGAATTCCGCCTGAACAGATTATAGATCAGGTGAAAAAATCTGGACTTAGAGGAAGAGGAGGAGCAGGTTTTCCCACCGGACTTAAATGGCAATTTACCCGTAAAAGTAAAGGAACTCCCAAGTATATTATCTGCAACGCTGATGAAGGTGACCCTGGAGCTTTTATGGACAGGGCAATACTTGAGGGTGATCCTCACCTGGTCATTGAGGGAATGCTTATAGCAGGTTATGCTATTGGAGCGGAAAAGGGGTACGTATATGTTAGAGCAGAGTATCCTATAGCCGTTGAACACTTAAAAATTGCCCTTCAAAAGGCAAGAGAATATGGAATACTGGGTAAAAATATCTTAGGCACAGATTTTTCTTTTGATATTGAGATTAAACAGGGAGCAGGAGCATTTGTCTGTGGAGAAGAGACGGCACTCATAGCTTCGGTTGAAGGAAGAAGAGGTATGCCAAGACCAAGACCCCCTTTTCCAGCACAGTCAGGCCTCTGGGGAAAACCTACCTGTATAAATAACGTTGAGACTCTGGCTAATATCTCCTACATTATCCAGAAGGGGGCAGATAATTTTGCCAGAATTGGAACTCCCAGAAGTAAAGGAACAAAGATATTTGCCCTGGCGGGAAAGGTGAAAAATACAGGTCTTGTAGAGGTCCCTATAGGGGTTACCCTGAGAAAGGTTATTTTTGATATTGGAGGTGGTCCTCCTGAAGGCAGGAAGTTTAAAGCTGTACAAATTGGAGGACCTTCAGGAGGATGTATTCCCGAAAGATATCTTGATCTTCCTATTGATTACGATTCTTTAAAAAAAGTTGGTGCCATAATGGGTTCTGGTGGAATGGTGGTGATGGATGATAGTACCTGTATGGTAGATGTGGCTCGTTTTTTCCTGCAGTTTGTTCAGGATGAGTCCTGTGGGAAGTGTGTTCCCTGTAGGGTGGGGACTAAACGCATGCTGGAGATTCTGGAACGGATAACTCGGGGGGAGGGAAAGCCTGAAGATATAGAACTTCTGGAGGAGCTTGCTCGAGTGGTGAAAGATGGATCTCTGTGTGGCCTTGGACAGACCGCTCCCAATCCTGTACTCTCCACTTTGAATTACTTTAAGGAGGAATATAAAGCTCATATTGAGGAAAAATTCTGTCCCGCATCGAGTTGTGAGGAACTTTTCATCTCTCCCTGTCAAAATGCATGTCCGGTGGGAATTGACATCCCGGAGTATATTGGATTAATTGCTCAGAAAAATTTTTCTGAAGCCCTGAATGTGATTAAAAAGAGGAACCCCTTTCCATCAATATGTGGAAGAGTTTGTCATCATCCCTGTGAACTAAAGTGTCGTAGAGGAGAGATTGATGAGCCTGTTGCAATAAATGCTCTTAAGAGATTTGTCAGTGACTATAGTAGGAAAAAGGGAACAGATAAGAAAAAAGTATACCTCCATTCCTCTTCTAAAAACAAAAAAATTGCCATAATTGGTTCTGGACCAGCAGGTCTTACCTGTGCCCATTATCTGGCAAAATGGGGATATCCGGTTACCATTTTTGAGGCACTTCCTGTTGTTGGAGGGATGCTCAGAGTAGGTATTCCTGATTATAGGTTACCTAAGGACATCTTAAAAGAGGAAATTTTTTCCGCTGTTGAGAGTATAGGAGTTTCTATCCAGACAGGAATACAAATTGGTAAAGACCTGACTTTTGAAGATATTTTTAAAAAAGGCTACAGTTGCATATTCGTAGCTACAGGATGTCATGTATCCCGAAAACTTGGAATACCGGGAGAAAACACTGATGGAGTTTTAGATGGGCTGAGTTTTCTAAGAGAACTTAATATGGGGAAGAACTTTGATCTGGGTAAAAAGGTTGTGGTAATAGGTGGAGGTAACGTAGCTATAGATGCAGCAAGATCTGCTTTGAGATTGAAGGCAGAAGAGGTGACCATCCTGTATAGAAGATCACGCCAGGAAATGCCCGCCATAGAAACAGAAATTCAAGCTGCTGAAAAGGAAGGTGTGAAATTTCACTATCTTGCTGCCCCTGTGCAGGTGATATCATCTAACGGGAAATTAAAGGGTATTGAATGTATCAGAATGAGACTGGGTGAGTATGATGCGAGTGGTCGAAGAAGACCTGTTCCTGTTACTGGATCAGAATTTTTTGTTCTGGCTGATAGCGTAATCTCAGCTATAGGTCAGAAAGCCGATCTTTCTTTCTTACCCGCTTCCATAAGAAGAACTGAATGGAATACTATTTGGGTTAATCCGAAAACTTTAGCCACAAGTGAGGAAAGAGTATTTGCCGGAGGAGATGTAGTTATGGGTCCAGTGACAGTTATTGATGCTATAGCCTCCGGTGAAAAGGCTGCTATCAGTATTGATTTGTACCTGAAGGGAAAACCCCTGTATCTTTCTCCTAAAATTAGAAAAAAGGATTTTGAGCTTTTAGAATTTTTTGAGATCGAGCCTTCTCCGGAGAAAAGAATCAAGATGCCTTCTCTATCTGTGCCGGAAAGGATAAAGGGGTTTAAGGAAGTTGAGCTGGGATTAGACGAAGATGAGGCTGTCAGGGAGGCCAGAAGGTGCCTCCGCTGTGATATTGAAAAAGTGAGGAATAAGTGATGGCAGAAGTGTCTATATGGATTGATGGGAAAAAAGTTACAGTTGAAGAGGGTATGACCATACTGGAGGCCGCTCAAAAGATAGGAATAGAAATTCCTCATCTTTGTTATGAGGAAAGACTTGCTCCTCTTGCCTCCTGCAGACTATGTCTTGTTGAAGTTAAGGGAGTAGAAAATCTCGTTGCCTCCTGCTCCTATCCGGTAAAAGATGGGATGGAGGTTAAAACCAATACGGAAAGAGTTAAGAGGGCGCGAAGAGTAATTATGGAACTTCTTATTTCTAACCATCCCCTTGATTGTATGACCTGTGAGAAGAGTGGAGATTGTTTGCTTGAAAAATACGCATACGAACTTGGCGTTTCTTCATCTCGTTTTGAGGGAGAGAAAATAAATTATCCCTTGATCAGCGATAATCCTTTTATTGAGCGTGATAACCGGAAGTGCATTCTCTGTGGTCGCTGTGTTAATGTATGTAGCAACATTCAGCAGTGTGAGGTTTTAGACTTTGCCCGGCGAGGATTTAAGACTTTAATAAGCACAGGTTTTGATAAGCCGATGACTGAAACAGCCTGCGTTTTCTGTGGAAATTGCCTTTCGGTGTGTCCTGTAGGAGCTTTAATGGAGAAAGAGAGAAAAGGCAAGGGTAGAGAATGGGAATTGAAGAAAACTGTTACCATCTGTCCTTATTGTGGATGTGGCTGTCAGATCATTTTGCATACCAGAGATAATAAAGTGGTTAAGGTTACCTCACCCGAGAATGCTCCAGTTAACTCGGGTTGGCTTTGTGCCAAGGGGAGATTTGGCTTTGAATTTATAAATTCACCCGATAGACTTGCCCGTCCCCTGATTAAAAAAGGGGAAAAATTCAAGGAAGTTTCCTGGGAAGAAGCACTTGATTTTGCAGCTTCCAACTTACTTGCCATTAAAGAAAAATACGGTCCAGATTCACTGGCTGGACTTTCCTCAGCTAAGTGTACCAATGAGGAAAACTATCTCTTTCAAAAATTCATGAGAGCAGTTATTGGCACCAATAACGTGGATCATTGTGCGCGTCTCTGTCACGCTTCCACTGTGGCTGGTCTTGCCAGAGCTTTTGGTTCAGGAGCCATGACAAATTCCATTGCTGAACTTTCTCAGGCTGAATGTATTCTGGTTACAGGTTCTAATACCTCGGAGACCCACCCCATTGTTGCCCTGAAGATAAAAGAAGCTGTCAGGAAGGGAGCAAAACTCATTGTGGCAGATCCCAGGAAAATAGAACTTACTGATTTTGCCCATATCTGGCTCAGACAGAAACCGGGCACTGATGTGGCCCTTTTTAATGGAATGATGTGGGTAATACTTAACAAAGGGCTTGAAGACAGAGAATTTATTGAGAAACGTACAGAGGGTTTTGAGTCTGTAAGGAAGGTTCTCAAAGATTATCCTCCCGAGAAAGTAGAAAAAATCACCGGGGTTCCAGCTTCAAAGATTATAGAAGCTGCAAAGATCTATGCCAGGGCAGAGAAAGCTTCCATAGTTTATGCTATGGGAATAACTCAGCACACAACAGGAACTGATAATGTCCTCTCTCTTGCTAATCTGGCCATGCTTTGTGGGAATGTTGGAAAAGAGGCGAGTGGGGTGAATCCTCTCAGGGGTCAGAATAATGTCCAGGGTGCTTGCGATATGGGTGCTCTTCCCAATCTATTTCCTGGTTATCAGAGTGTTGAGAATTATACTATAAGGAGAAAATTTGAAAAAGCCTGGGGTAGGTCCTTACCGGATAAACCGGGACTTACGGTAGTGGAAATGATCCATGCTATTGAGGAAGGAAAGATCAGGGGAATGTACATAGTAGGAGAAAATTCTGTTCTTTCTGACCCCAATTCTCTCAGAACAAGAAGAGCTCTCCAGAAACTCGATTTTCTTGTAGTTCAGGATATTTTTCTCTCTGAGACAGCCCAGCTTGCCCATCTTGTTCTTCCTGCTACATGCTTTGCCGAAAAGGAAGGGACCTTTACCAATACTGAGCGGCGCGTTCAACGGGTAAGAAAAGCTCTAAATCCACCTGGAGAAGCTAAAGCTGACTGGGAGATAATATGCTGTCTTGCGGAAAAAATGGGGTACCCGATGTCTTACCAGCATCCCGCCGAAATTATGGATGAGATAGCATCTTTAACTCCTATTTACGGAGGAATCGTGTATTCCCGACTGCAAAAAGAAGGCCTTCAATGGCCCTGTCCTGATCAATCTCATCCGGGAACTTTATATCTGCATAAAGAAAAATTCACCAGAGGTAAGGGAAGATTTCATCCTGTTTCTTTCAAACCACCTGCAGAAACCCCTGACAGAGATTACCCCTTTATTCTCTCTACGGGTAGGGTTTTATTTCATTTTCACACTGGAACCATGACCCGTAGAGTTAAAGGAATAAATGAGATTTACCCGGAGGCGGTGGTGGAGATTAATCCCCAGGATGCCTCATCTCTTGATCTTTCTCAGGGAGATTTAGCCAGAGTCCTCTCCCGAAGGGGATCTGTTACAGCTAAGGTAAAAGTTACTGACAAGTCTCCTCCAGGTGTGGTGTTTATGACCTTTCACTTTAGAGAAGCTGCCTGCAATATATTAACTATTGATGCGCTTGATCCGATAGCTAAAATTCCTGAGTTAAAAGTCTGTGCCGTGAGGGTGGAAAAAGTTAACCCATGAATTTTCTCATATTAACTGGGGGAGAAAACAGGAGAATTGGTGGGGATAAGGCGGGTCTTAAAATTGGCAGGCACTGTCTTTTAGAAAGAGTAATTTTGCAGGTGGATAAGGCGAGAAGAAAGGGAGAGAGAATTATCCTGGTTGGAAAAAAGCCTTCCCTTGATAAAAGGTTAAGCGGGAAAGTAGAATGGGTGGAGGATGTCTTTTCCGGAAGAGGTCCTCTGGGTGGAATTTACTCTGGTCTTTTCTTTTCCAATGAGGAATTTAATTTTGTTCTTGGTTGTGATATGCCTTTTTTACAGGGGGAATTTATCGATTATATGCGCCGTATTACTCCTCACTATCATGTTTTACTTCCTTCTCACACCCGGGGAATAGAACCTCTCCACGCCATTTACTCGAAATACTGTTTGCCGGTGATAAGGGAAAGACTTGAGCGGGGAGAAAACAAAATTCAGGGCATTTTTTCCTATCTAAAGGTTAAATTCGTAGAAGAAAAGGAAATTAAAAGGTTTTCCCCTCCCTGGCTTTTATTCTTTAATGTAAACACACCTGATGATCTGAAAAAAGCTCGAAAACTGGTAGCAAAAGAAAAAAGCCTTTTATTCTGGAACTTACAGGAATATGTGATCTGAACATAAAGACCCGTGAAATGGTATTTAGATAGGATGAAGTGAACAAAATAGTAAATTTTGTGGAGAAACTTATGCAAGAAGAAAGAAAAACAGAACTTGAAATACAGGTTAATGGAGAAAAGTTATTTCTCAACAGATTTGTTCAAGAAATGGTTGAAAATATGATTCTGGCAATGATTAAGCCTCTAAAAAAGCAAGATAAGAAAGAAGAGGTGGAAGAGGTCCTGATTCGTCTAAAAAGATACCACAGATTGGAGCCAGATGACTAAAGTTTGTGTGAGGCAAATTTTTAATGGCTGAAATTGAGATTGTCTTCTTAGGCACTACTGCTGGAATTCCAACGAGAGAGAGAGCTCATCCAGCAATACATATTGCCTTTCGAGGGGAAAAGGAGTTTTGTTTTCTATTTGACTGCGGGGAAGGAACCCAGAGACAGATGCTTATTGCCAATTTGAATTTAATGAAGATTCAGTATATCTTCATTACTCACTGGCATGGAGATCATTTTCTTGGACTTCCCGGTCTGGTAGATTCCATGAGTTTTGAAGGAAGAACAAAGCCCCTGAAGATTTTTGCCCCTGAGGTAAAAAAATTAAAAAAGATTCTTGATTTTAATGGTATTGAAAGGTCATTTGAAGTTATAATGAGAGAAGTTCCAGTAGAAGAAAACAGAATACAGGATCTGATGGAAAACGAAGAGTTTAAGATAGTTTCTACTCCTGTTAAACATGGCCTACCTTCTGTTGCCTATGGTCTTGTCGAAAAGGAGAAATTTCGGATAGATAAGGAAAAGGCAAAAAAACTGGGTCTGCCAGTGCAGGGAAAAATCTACGCAGAACTAAAGGAGAAGGGTGAAGTGGTTTTTGAAGGCAAAAAAATTACTATAGAGGAAGTTTGTATGGTAACAAAAGGGAAAAAAGTTGTTTACTCCGGAGATACAAAAATATGCCAGAATCTCTTGAATTTAGCCAGAGATGCGGATTTACTTATTCAGGACTGTACCTATTTTGACAATGGAGAATTTGATGATTATGAACATGCCTCCATTAAAGAGATTATAGACGCAGCCGATGAAATAAAGGCAAAAAAAGTCATTTTAACTCATATTTCCAGAAGATACAGGGATACCGAAAGGTTAAAAGAAAAGATCAGAGCTTATCCTAACTGGCAAATAGCCGAAGATTTTATGAGAGTTAAAATTTAGATTAGGTAAGGTAGTAAGAAAATGGAGGTAAATAAAGTAAAAGAAGAAAATATGATTTTCATTGAAAATACAACAAGTGGCATTTATATATTTCAGGATGGGAGGTTTGTATTTGTCAACAGGACTATGGAGAGAATGTCAGGCTACACCCGGGAAGAACTTCTTGCTAAGAACTATCTTGAACTTGTTACCCCTGAATTTCGAGACAAGTTGGAGCAAATGACCCGGCAGGCATTGAAAGGTGATGTTTCCACTCTTCCTTCAAGATATGAACTTAAAGTTATCAGAAAAAATGGCGCTACATTGTGGGTGGAAAATATCCCCACCCTTGTTCAGTACAGAGGGAAAACAGCTATTCTCGGCAATGTGGTGGATATTACAGAAAGGAAAAAACTTGAGGAGGAGCTCAGAAGAACCAGAATTTTTTACTTTGAATTGGGAAAAGCGGTTAATTTATCGAAGAGAATAAGCGAATTTTCCCGGAGAATTTTGGAAGCTTTAGCCAAAGTGATAGATTATGACCTGGCAAATATCCTGGTATATGATCCAGATAAAAACGTTCTATTTCCATCGGCACAGATAAATTATCCTCCAGAACTTGAAAGTGTGACTATTAAAGAGCAGAAAGTACTGAAAGGTGAGAGGAAGGTAGGGGCTTTTGCTGCCTTTCAAAAGAAGCCCGTTTTTGTAGAAGATGTAAAAAATCATCCCTTAACCCAATATGCTCTTGATCTCTGTAAGAAGTATAATTTGCATCAAATTTTTGCTGTGCCTCTTGTAAGTAAAGACAATCTCTATGGAGTTTTGGAGGTTATTGTAAAAGAAGGAAAGAAACTTTCCCGGGAGGATAGAGATCTCCTTACAATCCTATCCGACCAGATAGCTTCCGGTATTGGTAAAATTAAGGCGGAGGAGAAACTGCGTTTTCTGGCCCAGAGAGATCCAGTCACCGGTCTTTACAATTATAGGACTCTTCAAGAAAAGCTGGAAGAGCAAAAAATGAGAGCAAAAAGGTATAATGAAGTTTATTCGGTAATCTATCTTGATATAGACGATTTTAAATCGTGTAACGACATTTATGGCCACGCTGAGGGTGATAAGGTCTTAAGAATTCTTGGTGAGATTTTGATTTCCAGTTTGCGAAAACTTGATTCTGCTTATCGATACGGAGGTGAAGAATTTGTGATAATTCTTCCTCACACCTCTAAGGAGGAAGCTAAAGAGGTGGCTGAGAGAATCCAGAGAGAGGTTTACAGAAAGTTATATTCAGAGTATAAAATAACTCTGAGTATAGGGGTGGCTGATTCAACAATAAATGGAGACGTGATTGGAACTGCTGATAAAACGATGTATGAAGCTAAAAGAGAGGGAAAAAACAAGATCAAAATTGCTTATGAATAAAAGTTCAGGTTTAAAACTTGTTCTTGTGTAAAATATCTTTTAATTAATCTGAACATTTTATTTTTTTATCTTTCTATACCTTTAATCTCCTTTGCAATTTGCCAGGGTTTAATTACTCCCTTTTCTGTGATAAAAGCAGTAATAAACTGAGGTGGGACAAGGTCAAAACCCGGTGCCGGGTGGAGATTTTTGCTTAAATTCCCAAGAATATCAAACTTAGCGGTTTCACAAACACTGTAGAAAGGAACAGAGTTTCTCTTTGCAGCCTTAGCCAGCAAGAGGGTTGGTACACCATTTATGAGGGAACCATCAGTAAGAACAGAATCTGCTCCTACTATGACCGTAGTTACCCGTATGATATTTTTCTCTATCTCATCATCGGGAATAAGCTGAATAAAACCTGCCATAAAATTGAGTCTGTCTAATATGATCTTACCGTAACTCTTATTACCGAACTTTGACTCTGCTATCAGGATATTTATCCTCTTTTTTTGTTCCAGAGCCATCCGAAGGGTATTACATATAACTGAGCTGTAGCTACAGGTCATTACTGTACTTTTATCTTTTATTATTCCTATCGCTTTTTTTGCTGCTTTAATGCACTCTATCTGATATTCTCTGATTCTTCTTTCGGTTATTGATTTTATAAGTTCTCTTAAACTCCCTGGCCACTTTCTATATTCCCGTAAGACCTCATCAATAACACGAACTACATTATTTGTTACCGATGTCATCTCAGGTCTTGCTCTGATAAGTGCTAACTTAATTTCTTGTAATTCTCTTAAAAGATCTTCTTCTTTTTTTGCCTTGCTTTTCTCTGCCAGAAGTTTTATCGCACCCACTGCCTTTAGAGCAAGAGAACTTGCTCCTCGCATTTTATCAGTTTTTATTTCTTCTACTTCCTGGCATATTTCTTCAGGTAACA
Organism: uncultured Clostridia bacterium; assembly: GCA_964482715.1. Lineage (GTDB taxonomy): Bacteria > Aerophobota > Aerophobia > Aerophobales > B3-G15 > CAYZYX01. The sequence continues at coordinate 9,290 of CAYZYX010000007.1, read as the reverse complement.
TGGCTTTTTTCTATATAATTAACATATTCAGCTAACCCGGTCAAAGACTGAGATTGGGACAGTTGTCCCACAGCTTTTTTCTGGGTCCCGGATATCCCACGGAAGACGGCCTCGCAAGAGGTTTATCTCACTTAAAATTTTAGTGCAGCTCGGCCTCCGCTTTTTGGCTGTGCAAAAGTTTCTACCATGTAAAAGTTTTAGTGCTCGCCAAAAAGAGGCTTCCTTTGGGATATCCGGGACCTTTACCTACTTGAAAAAGTGTCCCAACCTCAGGTCAAAGATCATTGACATACGTTAAAAATTTGTTATGATATAGACAAGAGAGTATAACAAAAGCAACAGGTATAACATGTATATTGTTAAAACTACTGTTAAAGGTCAGATAGTGATACCGGCCGAGTTACGAAAAAAGTATCACATTACCAAAGGGACAAGAGTGAAAATTATAGATAGAAATGGAGAGATAGTGATTCAACTACTTTTGAGGGACCCTGTGAGAGAAGCAAAGGGTATTTTCAAAGGAGGTAAATCTGCTTTAAAAGCTCTGATTAAAGGTAGATCTGAGGATATTGAAAGATGAACCCGGGACGGATAGTATTGGATAGTTACGCTTTAATAGCTTATTTTGAGAATGAGAAGGGTGCTGATAGAGTCGAGAGATTTTTGCATCAAGCAGAATCAAGTAGAACACCTTTGTTACTCAGTATAGTCAATTGGGGTGAAGTTTACTATGCCCTTTATCGTTCTAAGGGAGAAAAAGAGGCGGAGAGAGGTATACTCATAATAGATCAGCTTCCGATTACTGTTGTAGATGTAAATAGAACGATAACCTACCAGGCTGCCAGACTAAAAGCAAAATATGCTGTAGCATTTGGAGATTGCTTTGCTGGCGCTCTGGCTATGATAAATCAAGCTTTGGTCTTAACCGGTGATCCAGAGTTTAAAAAATTAGAGGAAGAAGTACCTGTTAACTGGATAAGTTAACTCTTCTTTTTAACCCCGGTGGGTATCCATTTTAATAAGTTTTGTTATTTTCCATTCATCTTTTGAAAAACCAAAAGGTTCATCGAACCCTTCCTGGTAGCAGGATAACTTCTTTTTGTATGACATTTTTTACCACAACTTTTATTATACACTTGATTTCGGTTTACTGAAAAAAAAATTTTAGAAAATGGTTCTTACATCGTGGACTTACTTTTTGTTTTTTGGTATATTTTAATCCAAAAAGTGGGGAGGATAAACTAATGAGATCACCAGTTGACCATCCACAACCAGATTTTTCAAGATTTCAAAAGGCCATTTCCAGAAAAGGGGAGCCCGATAGGGTTCCTTTTGTTGAATTGATGGTGGACCCTGAGGTTATAGCTAAAATATTGGATGAGAGGGTTCTGGTTAAACCTGAGCCCCATAATAAAGAAGAAAATCGCCAGTTTGTTGATCAACACATACGATTTTACTACCAGATGGGCTATGACTATGTCCCTTTGCGGGTGGATACAGGTCTTATCAGAAAAAGGGCTAAGACAGTTGATACAGCTACTTTATCAAGAGGGGAGAGAGAATGGGTTAATCAGTCGGTGACTCTTATTTCTGACTGGGAAGATTTTGAAAAATACCCCTGGCCAAAACCTGAAAGTGTGGATTATTTTCCCATTGAATACGCTGGTAAAAATCTTCCTCAAGGGATGAAAATAATTCCTCGTTCTTCGGGGGTCCTTGAATGGACTATGTGGATTATGGGTTATGAGAATTTTTCCTATGCTCTGGTTGATAAACCCCGACTGGTAAAAAGTGTAGTAGATAAAATAGGAAACCATCTTTTACATACTTACGAGAATCTTGTTGAGATAGATAATGTAGGGGCTGTCTGGTTTTGTGATGATATGGGACATAAAACCGGGACTCTAATTTCTCCTGCTCATTTGAGAAACTATATTTTACCCTGGCATAAAAAAATTGCTCAGGCTGTTCATAGCAAGGGTCTTCCCTTCCTGCTTCATTCCTGTGGTAATCTTGAACCCATAATGGAAGACCTGATTGATTATGTAGGTATTGATGCCAAACACTCCTTTGAGGACATAATACTCCCGGTGAAGGAGGCTAAAGAGAGATACGGTGATAGGATTGCTATTCTGGGTGGAGTTGACGTTGATGTTCTGGCAAGAAAAGAGCAAGAGGAAGTGAGAAACTATGTCAGAGGTATAATCAGAGATTGTGCACCGGGAGGAGGGTATTGTCTTGGTAGCGGAAACAGTGTAACTAATTATGTAAAGGTAGAAAATTATCTGACTATGCTTGAAGAAGGCTGGAAGTATGGTAGGTATCCTGTTATCTGATTTTGTGAACGAGATGGGGACAAAATAAATTTGTCGGAAGAATTTAAATGCTCAATTTACCCGAGAAATTAGCCAACCTGGAACGAGAAAAAAGGCCTATTAAGGTTGGAGTTGTGGGTGTTGGACAGATGGGAGCCGGGGTAATAACGATTATCTCACAGATGAAAGGAATGAAGGTTGTGGCAGCCTGTGACATTGATAAAAGAAGAACCTTAAACATATTTAAGGAGACAGGAATTCCCCCTGGACAGGTTTTTTATTCTGATGACCCCGACGAGTGTAATAAAGCACTGGAAAAAGGGATGCGGGTTGCTACAGGTAGAGCTGAGGTCATCCCCCAGCTTTTTCTACTGGATGTTGTAGTTGAAGCTACGGGAATCCCACGAGTTGGGGCAGAAGTAGCTTTTGCTGCTATAAGAAGTAAAAAACACATCGTTATGATGAATATAGAAACCGATGTAACCGTGGGACACATTCTGTCCGACCTGGCCAGAAGATCTGGTGTAGTTTACACAGTGGGTGCTGGGGATGAACCGGCAGCTATCAAAGAGCTTTATGATTTTGCAACATCCTTAGGATTTAAAGTAGTGGCTGCTGGAAAAGGAAAAAACAATCCTCTGAACAGGGAGGCAACTCCTGAAAGCCTTAAGGAAATTGCCCGAAAAAAAGGAATAAATCCAAAAATGCTCTGCGAGTTTGTGGATGGAAGCAAGACAATGATAGAGATGGCAGCTCTGGCTAATGCTACTGGCCTTATTCCTGACGTACGGGGAATGCATGGTCCAGAATGTGAACCTGAAGAAATTGCCACTGTTTTCTCTCTAAGGAATCAGGGTGGAATCTTAAATCAGGAAGGTGTTGTGGACTACGCTCTTGGAAAAATAGCACCCGGTGTTTTTGTAGTGGTAACAACGAAAAACAGGCGACTGATTCAAGATCTTGAATACATAGGGATGGGAAAAGGACCGAACTATCTTCTTTATCGTCCTTACCACCTTGTCAGTATAGAGGTTCCTCTTTCCATTGCGCGGGCGGTTATTTACAATGAGCCAACCCTTGTTCCTTTAAAAAATCCAGTGGCTGAGACAATTACAGTTGCCAAAAGGGATTTAAAAAAAGGAATGACCATTGATGGAATTGGACGGTTTGATATTTACGGCTTGATTGAAAAGGCATCGGTTGCTCGCAAGGAAAATCTTTTACCTTTAGGACTGGCAGAAGGCGCAATCCTTAAAACTGATGTAAGAAAAGGTGATTGTTTAACCTTAGATCAAGTTGAACTTGAGGATAACCTTCTTGTTAACCTGAGAAAACTGCAGGACAGACTATTTTCCCCGAAAGAGTGAAAACGCAGCTTCAATTTGACTTCAGAAGAGAATAAATTTATACTTATTATAATTACAAACAACGAAAACAAAAAGGAGAAGGAGTAAGAAAAGATGGAGAGAAAATTAAGGTTTTCGGCGGTAGCGGCTGTGTTTGGAAGCTGTGCTGATCGCTATGTACTTGAAGGTTATTCTCCCAGGAAAAGTTTTGATGAAATGATGAAAGCCGCAAAGGAAGTTCCCGATCTTCAAGGAGTGGAACTTGTTGGTGGATGGCATCTCACCAGAGATAATGCCAGGCAGGTGGTGAAAAAGGTTGAAGATTATGGGTTAAAAGTCTCGGTTATCATTCCGGAGCTCTGGTCCTCAGCTAAATGGGGCCTGGGAAGCTTTGCCGCTCCGGACAAAAAGATAAGGCAGGATGCCATAGATGAAGTCAAGCGGGCGATGGATCTTGCCAGGGAAATTGGATGTGAGATAGTCTCCCCCTGGTTTGGTCAGGATGGATATGACTACTCCTTCCAGGCTGATTATATGCAGGCCTGGGACCAGATAGTTGAAGGACTAATCCAGTGTGCAGAATATCTGCCCGATGTTAAAATTTCAGTGGAATACAAGATAAAAGAGCCAAGGACCCACTGTTTCATCGGGACTGTGGGTAAGGTCATTCTGCTTGTGCAGGAAGTGGGTAAGGACAATGTTGGGGTTACTCTGGACGTTGGTCATGCTCTTGAAGGATACGAAAACATGGCAGAAAGTGTTGCCCTTTTGAAAAGATTTGGCAATAAACTCTTTCATCTTCACCTTAACGATAACTACCGGTTATGGGATGATGATATGATTCCAGCATCAGTTCACACTATTGAAATGCTGGAGCTTTGCTTCTGGCTGGATAAGACCGGCTATGATGGATGGTATTCTCTTGATGTCTTTCCATATCGGGAGGATGGAAAAAAAGCTGCTATAGAGGGAATAGAGTGGATCAAAGGTCTTTTTAAGTTAATAGATAAAGCGGGAAAGGAGGAGATTGAAAAGGTTATTAAGGAGCACGATGCTACCAGGGCTTCTTCTCTTTTGAGAAAAATGCTTTTACCTTAAATATAGGTTTGAGTCTTTATTATTTTACTGCTCCAAAAGTTATACCTCGCACAAGGTATTTTTGGGTTACGAGAGCAAGCAGAATAATAGGTGCTGCGGCTATACTTCCTCCAGCATAAAATGCCGACCACTCCCATACGTAATCTCCCAGAAAGCCTGAGATAGGAACCGGTAAAGTGGCCGCTTCGGTGCTGGTAAGTGAAAAAGCAAATATAAAATCATTCCAGGACCAGATCATACAGAAAACTCCTGTGGCGGCAAGGCCTGGCAGAGTAACCGGGAGCAATATTCTAAATAAAGCTCCAAGCGGGGTACAGCCATCTGTTAAAGCTGCCTCTTCCAGTTCCTTTGGTAATTCCTGGAGGAAACCCATTAGCATCCATACGGCAAATGGTAAATTGAGTGTAATGTGTGCGAGGATTAACCCTATATGGGTATCGATAAGTCTAAGGCGGGAGAAGAAAATGTAGAGGGGTATAATTACAACGATAGGGGGCATCATTCTTAAGCTTATAATCCAGAAAGCTATATTTTTTCCACCTTTAATAGAAAAACGAGCCAGAGCATAAGCTGCAAGGCTTCCCAGGAAAATAGAAATACCAGTACTTCCAGAAGCAACCACTAAACTGTTCACCAGATATTTTACAAAATGCCTTTCTTCCAGAACAAGGACAAAATGCTTCAAAGTCGGGTAAAAAAACCAGACAGGAGGAATTGACCAGAGGTCTTTACTTTCCTTCAGTGCACAGGAAAACAGCCAGAAAAGCGGAAAAAGTATTATTATAGTTGCCATAATCAGAACAAAATAAGCTAATCCTAAACCCAAATTTACTTTTTTTGTCTCCATTGTAGCCTCATACCTTTTCCAGTTTTACTACTCTCAGGAATATTTGAGCTAAAATTATAACCAGTATAGCAATGATCCAGGAGAGAGCCGCTGCTTTACCCATGTAGAAGTAATTAAGACCTATGCGGAAATTATAAAGTGATAGAAATTCAGTGGCATCTCCGGGACCACCCCTCGTAAGAACATAAACTATGTCAAACATCTTGATTATGTCCATCACACGGATTAAAACTGCAACTGCAATTATAGGTAGCACCAAAGGTAAAGAAATATAGACAAACTCCTGCCATCCGGACGCCCCGTCTATTTTTGCAGCTTCCATCGGCTCCCGGGGGAGAGAAATAAGACCCGCATAGAGAACCAGGACCATAAAAGGTGTCCATTCCCAGATGTCCACCATCATAACAGATATTAGAGCAAAACGAGGGTCAGCAACCCATTGAATTGGTTGAATACTCAAAAATCCCAGGCCGTAATTCAAGATTCCATAACGTGGATGAAGAATAAATCTCCAGAGAACTCCCACCACTATGGGTGTGATGGCAAGAGGCATTACAAAACAGGCCCGAAAGAACTTTCTCCCTTTAATATCTTCTCGAGTCAGCAATATGGCCAGGAGAAAGCCAAGACCAAACTCTACAGGGACACATACACCTGTAAGTATAAAAGTATTAAAAAGGGCAATTCTAAAAACCTTGTCTTCAAAAATAAGAACGTAGTAATTCTTCAGGCCTACAAAAGGGAACCACTGTGGTTTAGACAAATACCAGGTATGAAGACTTAGCCAGATTGAATAAACCATGGGATAGATTATTAAAAAAAGCAATACGGCTATAGCGGGAACTAACAGAAGATAACCTGCTTTTTTATGTAAGAAAGTTTCTACTTTTATCCACATGTTGCTCTGGTTTTAGATTTTTTCAGTAAGAGGTTACCCTTTATTTTCAAAGGGTAACCTCTTATTTATAATTTGTCAGTTACATAAGACTTCTACTGGACTACTTTTGTCCCATCCGGATTGACATACTTGCTTGGCCAGACCAGTGGCTGATCTGAGGGGATATATCCACCTCTAACCATTAGCTCATAAAGAGATTTTGCAGCGTCATCAAGAGCCTGCTTCGCTGTCTTCTCTTCCACAAAAGCTTTCTGAACCTCGGTCCCAACAATCAGTTCATATTCTACTTCCTCAGCAATGGCAGGTCTTCGTCTTAGGTGGGCCTTATACATCTCAAGTTCGGTTTGATATCGTCCAACTTTGTATCCTCTTGTATTGGGCATAGTGTAGGCTTTAATTCGTCCGGAGTTGGAGAAACCTTTCTCCAGATAATTGAAGAATTCCTCGTCAGTCATGGTTAAACCAGTAGCCCAGCTAATAAATTTCCAGGCAGCTTCCTTATGTCGAGAATCTTTATTCATCACCAGTCCCCATCCTCCCAGGGAAGAATATCCTTCTCCAGGAATTATACCCGGGACATTGTTTATGGGAGCATCTGGATATCCCGGAAGTACAGCATAACCCGTCTTCCCTGCTGCCACAGATCTTTCCGGGTCTTCAATCTGAGGAGTGAACACAGACCATTGAATCATCATGGGGACTTTTCCGCTGATATAATCTTCGGTGATTTCCGCCCATTCATAAGCAGCTACTCCGGGAGGCATAAATGGCTTCAGAGAGATAAAAAATTCAAGAGCCTTGACTCCAATAGGGCTGTTGCAGATGGGCATGTTGTGAATGGGGTCTTTTTCATCAGGAAAACCCTGACCAAAGGCGAAACAATCGGCTCCCCAGGACCAGGCAACATTGTAATAGTTCTGAACCGCCATATTTCCTTTTCCAGCAGACCAGGAAAAGCCATACATTTTAGGTGGTCGGGTGAAAAATTCGGCAACATCACGGAATTGTGCCCATGTTTTCGGAACCTGAAGTTCATATCCATATTTGGCAAAAAACTCAGCCTTTTCCTTGGGATCATTAAAAATATCTTTGCGATAATAAAGCATTTGTACACCGGGCATATAGGGAATACAGAACAATTTTCCCTTCCAGTTTCCATAGAAATTAAGCACCGGTACTATTTCATCTTCTAAATAAATGGTAGGATACAGTTCAACTCCAGGTGGCCATTTTTTGTCATAGTCCTTTTTTAAATCAAGACCTGCGGCTAAAATGTAAGGTTCCAGACTCTCTATATATCCTCCACCGGCAAATTCTGGAAGCCAGGGGTTGTCCATCATTATCACATCGTAGCGACCACTGTGGGCAACAAAATCGCTTATCTCCTTGGTATGAATATCTGCATAGGCTGTATCTTCCCAGTCAACTTTTATTCCAAATTTCTTTTCAAATTCAGGAACCATATCCCTTAAGTTAAGAGCATCAGGACAGGTAAGAAAAAGAACCCTGATCCGAGGTTGTGCCATTACAGAGGTAGATAAGAACGTAGCCATAATCATTAAAACCCCTATCACCAACACCAATAGCCTGCTTTTTAGCATCTTCTCCCCTCCTTTTTCTCAAATATTTTTTATTGTCAGAAACCTCACCTCCTTTTCAGAAAATTAGCCATTCCGAAAGTATCAGATATACATCTTACTTCTCTTTTCTTCTTTTTCACCTGCTGAATCCCTAACTACCAGGTCAACCTTAAAAACTATTTCCCTGGGTTTTCTTCTTTCCTTTTTTATCTGTTCTAAAAGAAGCCTTCCGGCTGTGACACCCAGCTCAAAAGATGGTTGGGCAACTACAGTAAGAGGAGGATTGATGTGTCTAAACCAGGGCATATCATCAAATACTACCACAGCTATTTCCTCTGGAATATGGATTTTCCTGTCCTTTAATGCATCTAAGACCCCTAAACCCATCAAGTTATTGCAAGCAACAATTGCCGTAGGTGGAGACGAAAGAGATAAAAGTTCTAAAGCTAATTTATAGCCACTTTCTTGTTTAAAATTGCCAATTTTGATCATACTTTCATCTACCGGGAGGCTGCTCATCTTTAAAGCTTCTAAGTATCCGGCCAATCTTTCTTTCCCGGGAGTGCAATTTGTAGAACCTGTTATTATTCCTATTCTTCTGTGACCTGAATTTATAAGATGTGCAGTCAATTTTTTTGTTCCTCCGAAGTTGTCCACTATCACACTGTCAGCTCTAACCTTATCCAGTTTGCGGTCTAAAAGTACAATCGGAACATTATTGTCAACCAGAAATTTAACATGTCTGTCTTCATTGCTGGCAGGGACAATTATAAATCCGTCCACTCTTTTGCTGTAAAATAGCCTCACTGAGTCGCTTTCTTTTTTGATATCGTAATCCGTGTTGGCTACTATAATACTGTAACCCTCTTTTCCTAAACACTGCTCTATTCCTCGCAGTATTTCAGAAAAAAAGGGATTAGTCAAGTCACAGATGATAAGTCCAACGGTGTTTGTTTTTCTTCTCCTCAAATTGCGAGCCAGAATATTGGGATGATAACCAAGGTCAGAGATAGCTTTGAGAACCTTTTGTCTGGTAGAGTCTTTAACAAAGCGAGTCCTGTTAATAACATGAGATACTGTACTGGTAGAAACCCCGGCATATCTGGCTACATCCTTAATGGTTATGGATTTTTTTTGCATAGCCTATATACAAACGATTGCGTAAACGTTTGTATATTTAATACCAGATAACCTCCTTTTTGTCAA
>CAYZYX010000006.1:55059-58218 GCA_964482715.1 uncultured Clostridia bacterium | reverse complement strand
AATCTGGATGAGGCAAAAGTAATTACTGGAAACAGGAACCCTGTTGAAATATTGATCATAATCAATGGCTAAAGATTTGGGATAGAGATAAGCTTTACTGACCAGCACACTGTGGTTGTGGAGGCAGAAAAGATGCCAAAATTTTATTTGACCCCTATGATCCACTGAAGTCAGGACATTTTTGAGACGACCCACCCTTGACGGTCAAGTCTTTTTTATTATAGTTAACGGGGATTCTTTTAAGGAGTGAAAAAATTAAAGTCCTGATTGTAGCCGATAGAGAGCACCCTCTTCTTTATGATTATTTTGACAAAGAAAGATTTTCCGATATAGACCTTATTCTCTCAGCGGGTGATTTAAGACCCAAATTTCTATCATTTTTGGTTAGCATGTTAAACAAAAGATGTTTTTACGTCAGGGGTAATCATGATATTATTTATGAGAAGACCCCTCCTCTGGGATGTGTGGATATTGATGGAAAGGTGGTTGAATATGAAGGTATAAGAATACTTGGTCTTGAGGGATCCATGTGGTATGGAGGAAGAGGGGTTGAATATACTGAGCAACAGATGAACTGGAAGATACATCGGGTTAAACTCCAGATCTGGAGAAAAGGAGGTATAGATATTGTTCTAACTCATGCACCTCCTAAAGGTATTCACGATGGAAAGGACCTTTGTCACAGGGGATTTTCCTGTTTTCTTAAATTAATTGAAAAATACAAACCTCGCTATTTTGTCCATGGTCACACTCATGCAAATTATGGTTATAGTAAGGAAAAAATAAGTGAGGTTCAGGAAACCAAGGTGATAAATGTTGATGGCTATTATGTTCTGGAGATAGAACCCTTAGAGTCTATAAAAAGTAAATTAAAATTAAAAAACAAGAAGGAGGAAAAATATTAAGCAATGGCTTTAATTAAATTAGCCGAAAAACCTCTTAAATGTTTTGAGTATGAGTCAAAAAAAAGAGGTTTTAATGCCCGGGTTGACCGTGGAATTCAAGTAGTGGAAATAGATAAAATTGTGGGTAGCGTGGGGAGATGCCTTGATTTTGACGCCAAGTTTTCCCTTAAGGCTAAACACAACTTACCAAGATTACAGTCTATAAAGGACGCCTTACAGAAACAAAAGCCTCTACCACTCGTGGAGTTATATAAAATGAAGGATGAGTATTACGTTGTAGATGGACATCATCGCATTGCAGCGGCAAAAGAGATGGGTCAGAAATTTATAGATGCTCATGTAATTGAGTATCTACCGCCGGCAAATAATGATAAACATCTTTTACTTAGAAAGAAGATTGAATTTGAGCACAAAACCAGCCTTCAGGGGATTGAACTTTCTCATCGATATTCTTACGACAAATTGCTGGAACAGATAAAACAGCATCACCAGTATCTGGAAGAGAAAGAAAAAAGAAACATTTCTTTTCAGGAAGCAGCAAGAGACTGGTTCCAATCGGTTTATTTTCCAGTAATTGAGGAGATAAGAAAAGTGAATCTCCGTCAATATTTGAGAAATGCTACTGTGGGAGATATATACGTTTACCTGTGTGACCAAATTGACCTGCGTAACAGAAAAAACGGACGGTATAAGATTAAAATAGAAGATGCTCTTGAGGAATTTGGACTTCTCTCCAGAGCTACTAAGCTTATATTCTCTACCAGTGAAGGGCTTAAAGAAAAATTTTTCAAAATCTTTTTACCCTGTTTTTATCAGAGATGCCCCTACATCCTCTAAGGCTAAACTGTCAATCTCAGGATTTATTTAGTCTTAAAATGGAGCCTCTACCTTCAACTTTTTATGCTCGAGACACGGCGCAGGTGGCTAAACAGCTTTTGGGTAAGCTACTGGTTCGGCAAACTCCAGAGGGAAATCTGGTAGGTAAGATAGTGGAAACAGAAGCTTACTATGGCCAAGGAGATCCTGCTTCCCATAGTTTCCGGGGAAAAACCAGAAGATCGGCAATTATGTGGGGACAGCCTGGCATCTGTTACGTTTATTTTACTTACGGGATGCACTTTCTGCTTAATGTAGTAACAGAAAAAGAAGGAGTGGCTGGAGCAGTTTTAATAAGGGCAGTCGAGCCCCTACAGGGAATAGAAATAATGAAGAAGAATAGAAAGAAAAAGGCACTTAGAGAGCTTACAACCGGGCCTGGTCGTGTTACTCAGGCTTTTGACATTGATAGAAGCTTCAATGGGCATGATCTTACCAGAGGAGAAAAACTTTACATAAGCCGGGGAGAAAAAAAGACATATGAAATAGGCTGTTCCTCAAGACGGGGTATAAAAAGAGGACTGGATAAAAAGCTTCGTTTTTTTATAAAAGGTAACCCTTTTGTTTCTTAGATTAAAAAAAGTACCTTAATCCAATCGCTGGGTCAATTTCTAATTTGGTTGAGGGTGAAAGTTGAAGGGTAGGGGAGATCTCCATAAAAAAATCGAAGGGAGCTTCTCTAAATATGTAGTTAATACCAAAGGTAATCCGTAAACCTAATCTATCCTTTTTCTCACCAGAACAGAACTTACCTCCCAGTCCATAGTAAAAATTTAAATTTTCTGTCTCGGAAAAAAAGTCAAAATTGTGCCATAGATAGTCAAAGCAAATTCTCGATTTATCGTTATCCAAATTCCATCCGATTTTTATATCCACACTGTTGATAACGTTTGTCCAGAGCTTGATAGTAATTGAAGCAGGAATTGCCATTCCAACACCCAGTTTTTTATCCACACTGCTGGCTGAAATTTCACTGACAAATATCAAGTTTAAGGCAATTAAAACGGTCGCTAAAGCAATTAATCTCTTTTTGATTTTCCCTGCCTTTTTCATCTTATTTTTACTATGTCCGAAAAATACTAATTGTCAAGTAAATACTTCTAAAAAGGGGCACTTTATACTATTTTGATTATCATTGACAAATTTGAGTTTTTTACTATCAAGAGGAGAGATGAACCTTCTATCTGTGTCCCTTTCGTAGAAGGTAAACTTATACTTCATAAAAACGGCCAAATTATGGGCTATTTTCGCATTTTTCTTTTTAAGACGATAAAAACTATTAACCAGATGTAAAATTGGTCTTAAAATGGTCTCTATGGGTTTTTTTAAAATATAAGATTCAGACCTTACCTGTTTTGTAGTAGGTGGACTTAGAAAT
>CAYZYX010000006.1:34316-54959 GCA_964482715.1 uncultured Clostridia bacterium | reverse complement strand
ACTTAGAAATTAATTTTTTATATAACCAGATGACAAAATGGATAAATGGGTATTTTTTCAGAGTTCTTCGTTCAAAGTGGAGAGAGTAGGGGATGGAATCAGATTCAAGGTTAAGATTCAACCAAAATCTTCACGCAGTGAGGTTGTTGGAATTCAAAGTGACTATTTAAAAATTAAGGTTTCATCCCCACCTACCAGAGGAAAGGCAAATAAGGAATTTATCGAAGTAATTGCTTCCTGGTTAAAAGTGAAACCATCCCGGGTAATAATTGAACAGGGAGAAAATACCCGGGTTAAACGAATCAAAATTCAGGGTGATCCGGAAAAATTAATAAATCACTTTAAAAATCTGTGTGGGTAAAAATTAATTTCATCCAAAATATTTTGACGCTTTCAGATTAAACTCCGAAGATAAATGATGAGGTGCTTTATGAAACGAAAAAGAACTATCAGTATCGATGAAGATCTGCATTACTGGATTGAAAAAGAATATAAAAGAAGAGGTTTCAGGAGCTTCTCCTCTTTCGTAGAAAAAATACTCTGGGACTACCGATTTCAACAGAAAAATAAGTAACATTAATTCTCGCTTAAAAAGTCCATCTGAAGCCAAAGAAAGGAGGTATGAAGATTTTTTTCCACAGGAGTATGAACTTTTTGTTAAAATTTAACGTAGAAAGTATGAACTTATATCAATGTATTTTTTCCTTCATAATGAGTTATTTAGCGATTAAAGAATAATACTTCTTCATACTTTCTTGTCCAAACATCCCGAAAGATGATCGTAAACTGAAAGCAATTATTTTGCTCAAAGAGAAATTAAATTAAATTTAGAGGCCTTATGCTATTAGAAAAATTACAGTTTTCACTTTAAAAAAAATCTCCAATGCCCTTGTTATTAAATAAATTAAAAAACCCAAAAATTTCTTTTTAATTATTTGGTTAACATAATATTTATTATCGGAACATAAATTTTTTAAAAATGGAGGCAAAGTTTTAAAAATTTTAAACTTTCTTTTAAAGTTAGATAAGTTTATTAGTCTTTTAATAGGCTTTAAAATATATTTTATATTTATGCTATAGTATCTAACTCTCGTGCCCTATTTCTAAAATTGATCCGAAAAAATTTATGAAGTGTATTAGATTTTGTTGTTAGATAGTCCACTACTGGCTATTACCGCTTAAAAATTAAAACAAGATTTAAGATTTTGATAAAAATTTAATTTATATATTAATTTTGAATTTTTACCTTAAATTTTGATATTGACAGGAGGTCTTATCTCACTTATCATTTTAGTGTTGCAGATTTTTCTTTTTTTCTTATAAGTAAAACTGGCCCAACTTCAGTCAGGTACAATTGACAGAATATATTTTTTAACCTATAGTAAACTAAGTGTATTTCATCCTGGGGATTTTCAGTTTAAAATGAGCATCAGCGATAATTTAAGAAAAGTTAAAGAAAAAATAGCTGAGGCTGCTTTAAAAGCTGGTCGCAATCCAGAGGATATCTTTATTGTTGCAGTAACGAAAGGAAGGACACCTCAGGAAATTCGCGAAGTCATAGATGCAGGAATAAGAATAATAGGAGAAAACAGGTGGCAGGAGGCACGAAAAAAGATCCCCCTCTTAAGAGATAAACCTGTTGAGTGGCATTTTATTGGACATCTCCAGACCAATAAGGTAAAACAGGTAATGGAGAATTTTCACCTGATTCAATCGGTAGATAGCCAGAATTTAATTGACGAAATAAATAAAAGAGCCATGCAAACAGGTAAAATTATGGATATTCTGATAGAAGTAAATATTGGAGAAGAAAAAAGTAAATATGGTCTGCCGCCTCATGAGGTAGAAGAATTTGTAGAAAAAAATTCCACTCTTCAAGGGGTAAGGATCAGGGGATTAATGGCCGTTGCTCCCTGGGTAGAAGCAGAAAAAGTCCGCCCCTTTTTTGCAAAAATGAAGGAGATTTTTGATACTATAAAGAAAAAAAATATCCAGAGTGTGGAGTTTACCTATCTTTCCATGGGAATGACTGATGATTTTACCATCGCTATTGAAGAAGGTTCCAACATGGTTCGGATAGGAAGAGCAATTTTTGGAGAGAGACCAGGCAAATGAATAAAAAAGTAGGAATTGTTGGCATTGGAAAAATGGGTGGTGGAATAGCCAAAAGATTTATTGAGCAAAAGGTAGTTTTACCTCAAAATCTTATTTTATGTGAGAAGGTAAAGGAAAAACTTATTCCCTTTCAAAAAGAGGGAACAAAAATCTGCTCAATCCAGGAGCTTGCTAAGCTGGCTGACTTAATAATCATTGCTGTTGAACCTCATGATTTAAAAGCTGTTCTGGAAGGTATGAAAGATAATCTAACCTCATCGAAAGTTATTGTATCTATAGTGGCTGGAGTTAGTATATCTTACATATCCAGGATTATAAAGATACCGATCCCCATAATTAGAGTTATGCCCAACACTGCAGTAGTCATAGGCGAAGGTGTATGTGCCTTTTGCAAAGGAAAACAGGTAACTCAGAATAACCTGGAGGATGTAACTGAAATATTGAGTGTTTTGGGAGAGCTAATAGAGATACCAGAGGAAAACTTTGATGCAGTTACCGGATTGAGTGGAAGCGGTCCAGCATTTGTTTATCTTGCCATTTTGGGATTGATTAAAGGGGGTGAGAAAGCTGGTTTGTCGGAGGAGCTTGCCAGAAGGCTTGCTTTAAAGACTTTTATAGGGGCAAGTAAATTAGCACTTTGTAGTAATAAAGATCTTAGAAAGCTTATATCCTCAGTTGCCACCCCTGGTGGAACTACGGTTGAAGGATTGAAGGTTCTGGAGCAAAACAATTTTGTTGATACTCTGGCTGAGGCAGTTGTGAGAGCTGCCTGGCGTGCTCGAGAAATAAGCATAGAAATAGAATCAAAAATTTAAATCGAAAATGATTGAGCCTTCATCTATAAACAAAAAAGAGTTTTCTCTTGCTTTAAAAGGATATAATCGAAAGGAGGTTAGAGACTTCCTGGAAACTGTAACAAGCTCATATAAAAAGCTCTGGATAGAAAATCAAAAATTGACAGAAAAAGTTAAAATCCTGCAAGAAAAATTGAAAGTGTATCAGTTAAAAGATAAAGATATCGATAACTTAATCAGTATAGCTCGAGAGAATGCTAATAAGATTGTGGAGGAAGGTCAGGAAAAAGCTGATTTTATTATAAAACAAGCCGAGATAAAAGCTAACAGGATTGTTGAAGAGGGAAAGAAAAAATTTGAACAGATTAAAAAAGAAGTAGATAAACTTTGCTCTCAAAAGAAGAATCTCATCACCAGATTAAAAAACCTTCTCGATTCACAGATGGAGATATTAAAGTTTTACGAGGAGGAGACTCCATCCTCCAGCAACAACAGGAAAACCACGTCTTTTTTTTCTCTCAGTCCCCTCCCCTCTTCTGATGAGTTTAAAAAAATCGTTTTTGAAGACGAATAAATAGACTAAGCTTTTTCATTTAAAACTTTTAAAAGCCTTGGAGCAAGGCCGAAACTCCCCGCTTCTTTCATCTTGTTGACGGCTCTTTCTGCCTGAGGGATAACCATATTTATGTAGATATTTCTCCCACAGGCTGACTTAGATCCAGCTCTGATAGCTTCTTTATTCTTTTCGTAGTAATCAGCAAAGTAGTTGGCACCATCGACAAGATACTGAGTATTGATGTTATTTTTTCCTACCAGTCCTCTTATAACTTTTGCAGCTCCTGTCCCTCCATGCTGCGCAAAAGGTATATATTCTCCCAGCTCCATAAAAAGACCTCTTTGGACTACTTCTAATCTTTCAACATCTGGCTCATGTTTCTCACCTTTCTTTGCCGCGTGCTTCATTCCGATGTCGTAAGAAACTCCTTCTGCTCCGACAAATTTGACAAATGCTACTACTCGATCTTTGTAGTTTTCAAGTCTTTCTCCAGTTAATTTTTCATATCCTCCACCCTTTCCACTTACGCCTGTGGCAGAAATCTCAGCCTCAATCATAGTATCCTGATTGTCCAGATCTTTCCGCACGCAGGTTGCAAGTTCCCTGGAAAGAGCAAAATTAAGAACCGGAGGCAGCTCACCAGTATCAATCATTGACCAGGCAGGTTTTGCCAGATCAACTGCCCCCAGAAAATCTTTTTTATAATCTCCCACAGCGTCGCTGCAAAGATAGTTGACATAAGTCTGATAAAGCTCTTTTGATATATCGACCTCTTTCCCGTAGAAGGGTTTCATTACTTCTATTGCCTCTTCAATTCTTGCTTTAGCCACAGCAAGATCAAGCCCACCACTGCCCTGATGCGTTGAGTAAAGATCCGGGTCAAATGGTGGTGCTGTGAAGTGGTCAAGTGAGGCGAAGACAAGTTTAGCACCGAAATCTTCTACAAATTCCTCTAACACCCTTTTTGCACGTGCTGCTCCTACAGGAATAGGGCGGGAAGCATCGGCTCTTTTTACACCATCAAGAAAAGCAGTTCTCTTTGGATGATGCCCCGTGGTCATGGAGCAGTTCTGGCTTATCTGGACTATATGAGGGCTTCCTTCGCCAACCACGGCCGCCTGAACAAAGGCGGTCATCTGAATTTCGATGGGTATGTTGGCATTGGAGGCCAGAAGTGTTACTCTCTCTTCCTCTGGTTTGAGTTTTCCATCAGGCTCAAATGGACATAGCTCCTGAAATACCTTCTTTAACTCCCTTCCAGTTCTCAAAGGCATTTTAAATCCTCCTTATGTCAAGAACTTAAAGTTTAGGCAATTATAGAAAAAAACCTTTGACTGTCAACCAACAATAATCCGTTGAAATTGGGACACTTTTTCAGCAAATTTTTAGTTGACACAAGCTAAGTATGTAGTACATTTAATTAAATGTTAACACATCATATTTCAAGAGAGGCTAATAATGCAGCCTGTTTTATTGGCAGGATGGATTATTTTAACACTTGTCCTTTCAACTTTGGTTCTGATTCTGGCTAAGAGGTATGGGCTTGGAATTGCTGTGGGGGTTTTTGCAGGAATGGTAGTCGTTGCCAATGTGATTGCTGTAAAACCTGTAATCTTTGGTCCCTTTGTGGTTCCAGCAGCAGTCCTGATCTATGCAGCCACCTTTTTAATGACTGATGTCATAACTGAAATCTGGGGAAAAAGAGAAGCTCAGTTAGCTATCATTGGTGGATTCCTTGCTAACATATTTTTGGTTTTAGGGGTTTATTTGACAATTAAATGGCCTGGAGCCAGATTTTGGCAGGCTCAGCAAGCTCTGGAGTCTATTCTGGGACTTACGCCAAGAATTGTATTTGCCAGTATGGTTGCCTATCTTATCTCTCAGACCCATGATGTGCTGGCATTTCACTTCTGGAAAAGAAAAACCCGGGGCAGACACCTTTGGCTACGAAATAACCTCTCGACTGCGGTAAGTCAGCTAATAGATACCGGTATATTTATAACCATTGCCTTTTATGGAATTTTGCCCCTTGTCCCTTTAATAATTGGTCAGTATCTGATAAAATTAATAATAGCCTTATGTGATACTCCTTTTTGTTATCTGGGGGTCAAAATTTTGGTTGGTAAAAAAATTCAAATAAAAAATGCCTGTGGGAGGTAATTTTTATGGATTTTGATAATAAACAGAGCCCTATGGAAAGAAAGATCCTTCCCAGAGTTGAAAGCCCGGACAAAATAACCCCTGAGATTCTAAAAACTTTTGATTATAAATATCCCTACAGACCTATAGAGCTTGACATATCTACCGAAGAATTTACCTGTGTTTGTCCATGGTCAGGCCTTCCCGATTTTGCCAGAATTACCATCAGGTACGTTCCCAATAAAAAATGTATAGAATTAAAATCGCTTAAGTACTATCTTCTGTCCTACCGGCAGGTAGGAATTGTTCACGAACATGTGGTAAATCGTATCCTGGAAGATCTTGTTAAATGTTGCGACCCTATTCGTATGTCAGTGATTGGAGAGTTTAAAATTCGTGGCGGAGTGAAGACCATTGTCAAAGCAGATTATGAGAAAAAATGAATTATAACAAACCAACTTTCAAATAAACCCTTTTTCTTCAAGATATTTTATCACTTTATTGGTACTTTCTTCTATCGTTTCTAAATCCGTTCTAAGTTCTATTTCCGGATTTTCCGGTGGTTCGTAAGGATCGGAGATCCCGGTAAAATTTTGAATCTCTCCTCTCCTCGCTTTTTCATATAATCCTTTTGTATCTCTTCTCTCGCAAACTTCCAGCGGACAGTTGCAAAATACCTCTATAAAGTTTGTCACCTGTTTTCTTATCCCATCTCTTGTTTTTCTGTAAGGGGAGATAAAGGAGCAAATAACCCCCGTTCCCCTGTCACTTAAAAGCTTGGCAACGTGGGCAACTCTCTTTATATTCTCGTCTCTATCTTCTTTAGAAAATCCAAGCTCCGCACTCAATGACTTTCGAACAATATCTCCATCCAATCTTTCCAGTTTTAACCCTCTTTCTTTTAATATCTGATAGACTCTATTGGCTACAGTTGTTTTTCCTGCCTGTGAAAGACCTGTAAACCACAAAACAAAACCCTCTTTTGCCTTTTTCCTCCCGGATATTTTATCTTCAACAAAGGCGTTAAGGCTTTGGGCCAGAAAGTTATAAACTTCCTCTCTTATTATGTAAGATGGAGGCATCTTCTTGGATTTAATATATTCTCGAAGCCTGGTTCCACTGAAAAATACTCTATCCTCGGGTGGACAATCGTCCTTGAAGATATGTATTTTCCTTCTGGAATCATAAACAACTTCTTGATACTTCAGAATGTTTATACCAATTTCCTCCTTTTTGAAATTGTCAAAGATTCTCTGAGCATCAAAGGGACCATAGTAGTTTCCGACACCTGCATGATCTCTTCCCACTATAAAATGAGTACAACCAAAGTTTTTTCTGATTATGGCATGAAAAACAGCCTCTCTGGGACCTGCATATCTCATTTTCAGAGGCAGGATACCTAAAAGAACCCTGTCTATGGGATAGTGTCTTCTTATCAAGATTTCATAACTTATTATGATGTACTCATCCTTGAAATCGCCCTGTTTCTTTTTTCCAACTACCGGTTGGATAAAAAGTCCATCAGCCTCTTTTAAGGCTTGTTTCTGTAAGAACTCATGTCCACGATGAGGCACGTTACGGGTTTGAAAGGCAACCACTGTATTCCATCCCCTGTCCTGGAATATCTTTCTCGTTTCATGAGGAGAGAAGTTATACTCAGGAAATACATCTGCTTCATCATCTAAAAGCTTTATTTTCCCTCCTATCAAAAGCTCTTTCATTTTATAAACATCTTCCACTCCAGGGTGCTTTTCATCAGTAGTTGAAAAAACATATTGCGAAAAATCTCTTTTGTTGTAAGAAAAAATCTCAGGATTTTCCAAAATAGCCACTGGTTTACTATAAGTATCCTTTAAAAGAACTATATTTGTTCCTTTTATCTTATCGTATTCTTCTTTTGATATATCAAGTACAATTGGAATGGGCCATAATAAGCCATTTGAAAGTCTCATGGAATACAAAACTTCTTTAAAATCTTTCTCATTTAAGAATCCTTTTAAAGGTGAATATACACCTCTTCCAATATTTTTTACATCTCTAATTTTCTCTTCATCCAGCGTCAAATGTTTTAATTTGCAAGCATCCTTTAGGATCTCTTCTTTTTCTTCCGGAAATAAGATTCTTTTTATGAGCTTTCCTCCGTGTGGTTTTATCATTTGTGTTCCCTCCTTTCAGGCAGAATTTGATGGAGTTTTTTAAGCATCTGAAAATGGATCTTGCCATTGCTTGCTACGATACCATTGTCATTGTTAATCTCTTTGCGGTTGTAAATAAATTCCCCACCGCTCAGATCTGTCACTACTCCTCCTGCCTCTTTTAAAATAATCTCCGGAGCACATATATCCCACTGGGAAGTCTTATTACTTATGCTTATATAACCATCCGCCTTTCCCTCGGCGATTTCTCCCAGCTTAACTCCAACACTTCCCATAAAAGTTATCCTTCTTGTTTTTAAATTTTGAATGAACTTTTTTTCCATTTCATTAAGATGGGATCTGGTAAAAACAAGACGAGCTTCTGATAAAGAAGAAATTTCAGATACCTTTAATCTCTTTAGTGCTTTATCTTTTTCTTTTAGGAAGGCACCCTCTCCTTTTACAGCAAAGTAAATCTTATCATCCACCGGTTTGTAAACAACACCGAGAAAAGGTTTTCTTTTATCCACAAGAGCCACCATGACGGAGAATTCCCCTGTCTTATTCAGAAAATCCCTTGTACCATCAAGAGGATCTATTATCCATATTTTTTCTTTATTTAAACGAGAAAGATCGTCTTTTGTCTCTTCAGAAAGGATTCTCCAGCCATAGATTTGCAAACCGGAAAAAAGAATTTTTTCTGATAGATAATCAGCCTCGGTAACAGGTGATGAATCTTTTTTATGGTAGATACGCGGATTTTGTTTAGAATATACCTTTAAAACCGCCTCTCCAGCATTTTTCACAAGGTCGATGACCTTTTCTATCTTTATCAATTTTTTCTCCCGGTCTGCCCGAATTTTTACCAGATCACCTTTTCAGCCTGTAATTCTTTGCTATATGCCCTGTACTTTCCCTCAACTATCACTTCAAACTTACAAAGCACAAAGGAAGTACTATTAAAAAATACAAAAAAGTCTTTCTCATTTTCCAGATTAACTCCTCTTATTTATTTTTAGCAGGACATTTTTTATCTTTCTACTACAACTCCGGTTAACTCTACAGCGTCAATTTCCTCATAGCCATCTACCCGGGCCTCTCCTAATTTTTTCATTATTTAGACTATTTTTAACCTTTCGTCAAGTAAAAAGTAAAAAGAAAGATTGACCACCATCTTTTTTATTTTATACTTTACAAAAACTTAAGGAGAAAGGGAGTTGGGAAAGATAAAGTTTCTGGGAACAGCAGGAGCAAGGGTGGTGGTCACCAAACAGCTCAGGTCATCAGGAGGTATATGGCTCAATCTAAACGAAACCAACTTGCTTATAGATCCTGGACCTGGCTCACTTGTTCGGTGTGTAAAATCACGCCCTTCCCTTAACCCGGCGCAACTTGATGGGATAATTCTTACTCACAAGCATCTGGATCACTCAGGTGATGTAAATATAATGATTGAAGCTATGACTCAAGGTGGGTTCAAACCAAAGGGGGTTCTTTTTGCTCCTCTGGATGCACTGGAAGGAGAGGACTACGTGGTATTCCGGTATCTACGTAAATTCCTGGATAAAATTGAAGTTCTCAGAGAAGGGGGGAAATACCGTGTAGGAAATATTACATTCACCACCCCCAAAAAACTGGTACATCGCGTAGAAACCTACGGTATAAATTTTTACTCTGAGCCCTATTCATTATCTTTAATTAGTGACACTCGCTATTTTGATGGCCTGGAGAGTTTTTATTCCGAACCGGTACTCATCATCAATGTGGTGAGGCTGGAACCCAGGGGAGAAATTGATCATCTGAGTCTGCCAGATGTGGAAAGGATTATATCTTTCAATCATCCCAGACTTTCTATTTTGACTCATTTTGGAATGACCATGCTCCGGGCTAAACCCTGGGAAATAGCTAAAAAACTCAAAGAGAAACTGGGAGTTAAAATAATAGCGGCCAATGATGGATCTGAGATTAACTTAGATGACTATCTCTAAACTTGATAAATTAAATAAGTTAAAGGTTAATGTTATATCACTTGGCTGTTCCAAAAATCTTGTTGATAGTGAGCTTATTCTGGGGAGATTGGGAGAAAAAGGCTGTATTTTGGTTTCTTCTCCCAAATTTGCCGATATTATAATCATAAATACCTGCAGTTTCATAAAAGATGCAAGGAAGGAAAGTTATGATGTTATCGCCAGAGAGGCAAAAGAAAAATCTGCCTACCAGAAATTAATTGTTTGTGGATGTCTTCCTCAGCTTGAAAAAAGGAAACTTTTTTATCGATTTCCCGAGATAGATGCTCTTCTTGGAAGTTCAGATTTTTACAGAATTGATGAAGCTGTAGAAAAAATCCTTCAGGGAGAGCGAGTTTTTCTGGTATCTACTCCTAAATTCATCTATAACTCAGGTTTCTCAAGGTTAGTCTCTACTCCTCCGGGATATGCCTATTTGAAAATTGCCGAGGGATGCTCCAATTGTTGTTCTTACTGCCTTATTCCCTATTTGCGAGGTGACTTTAGAAGCAGAGAAGTGGAGGATGTTGTAAAGGAGGCAAAGTCTCTTGCCAAAATGGGGGTAAAGGAACTCATTTTAATTGCCCAGGATATTACCTATTATGGACAGGATAGAGGAAAATCAGGTGAACTCTTACGCTTATTGGAAAAATTAGAGAAGATCAAAGGTATAAGCTGGATCAGGCTACTCTATCTTCATCCAGGTCATTTTGATGTTGGACTTATCCGATTTATGAGAGATTCTGATAAAGTTTGCCGGTATGTTGATATCCCTCTTCAACACACTCATGATGAGATCTTAAAAATGATGAATCGACCCCCATTTAAAG
Source organism: uncultured Clostridia bacterium (assembly GCA_964482715.1). GTDB lineage: Bacteria > Aerophobota > Aerophobia > Aerophobales > B3-G15 > CAYZYX01. The sequence continues at coordinate 44,384 of CAYZYX010000006.1, read as the reverse complement.
TGGCTCAAACCCTCATAGAAAAGATAAGAGAAGCTGTTCCCGATGTAACTTTACGAACAACGTTTATGGTGGGTTTTCCTGGAGAAAAGGCTTATCATTTTGAGAAATTGATGAAAGATGTGGAAAACTTAGAGTTTGACTGGCTTGGAGTTTTTACCTATTCCCGCGAAAAAAATACTCCAGCCCACTTTTTGCCTGAACAGGTCCCTAAAAAAATTAAAGAAAAAAGAAAAAACGAGCTTCTCCTCTTACAAAGAGCCATAACTTTAAAGAAAAACAAAGAAAAAGTAGGAAAGATCTTTCCTGTTCTTGTAGATATCACCAATTCCGATTCAGAATGGGGAGAAGGTCACACTCCCTTCCAAACTCCGGAGATTGATGGTAAAACCCTTTTTATAGCTAAAAGATTTACTCCTGGCCAGATCTTCCGGGGCAAGGTCACCTCTGTAAAAGATTTTTACGACCTTTACATCCAAATAGAATCAGAATAAAATTAAGGTAAAATGAAGGTTTATATTAACAAGAAGGAATATGAAGTTATTCCCGCTCCTGAACCTCACATTCTCGTACCAACAAAAAAAGAACTTCACGGATGGTGGCCAGGCAAAAGAGAATGTACAGCGGAGAGAATGCTCATTAATCCTTACAATGGCTGTGGAATAGGGTGTTTTTTCTGTTACACTCTCGCCTTCCCGGGATATTTTCAACTTTTCAGGGAGAAGGGAATAATTACCGTGGCCAAAGATTTTGATCGGAAAATTGCCCGGCAGCTTGACTCAATTGACGTTGCTTTTTGTGGTTACCTTTCTCCGGTAACCGAACCTTTCCAACCTCTGGAGAAAAAATACCGGCTTTCAGAAAAAATAATCCGGGTATTTGTGGAAAGAAATATTCCTGTAGAGTTTATTACTAAGTCAAAGATCCCCCCTCAGGTTATTGAAACAATGAAGGCTCAACGTCATTCTTTCGGTCAGGTTTCCATACTTACACCCGATGATAATCTTCGCAAGGTCCTTGTTCCAAAAGGGGCAACCTGCGATGAACTTTTTCAGAATCTTGAGTTTCTCTCTCGGGAGGGGATATTCTCTGTTTGTCGGATTGACCCTATATTCCCTTACATCACCGACCATCCCGGAAAACTTGAAGAATTGATAGAAAAAGCAAAATCCTCAGGATGTACACACATAGTGGCAAGTGTTCTGGATATCCCTCAAAAAATCTCCACTCAGATTTTTGATCAAATAGATAAAAAATTCGGAACAGGAATAAAAAGAGACTATCAGAGGCTTTATAAAGAAAATATAGACGGATATCTTAACGCCGGGATAAACTACAGAAAGAGACTTTTTGACCGACTACGCAATATTTGTGAGAGAAAAAATCTTTCTTTCGCCCTTTGCATGGAGTACGAAATAGTTGATGGTAAACCCAGAGGACTGAATCGGGAATTCATGAGTTCCATCAACTGTGAGGGAATTGATATTCCTGTATATATAAGAAAGAACGGTAAGTTTTATCCAGGCACAAATTGTAAAGGAAATTGCCTTAATTGTTCTGATCCTAAGTGTGGAATATCTGATCTTGCTCTGAGAGGAAAAGAAACCTATCCGGGCTGGAAGTTGAAGGACTATCGTCGATGGTCCAGAGAGTTAAAAAGGTGAAGTGTCTCGTTTGCGGAAAGGAGTCTTTTTTAATTTCCTCAACCTTAAAGGTTTGTGCTGAATGTATAAGAGAAAAATTTTCCAGTATTGCCCTTCTTGTGGAAGAGACTCACCGAAAGACAAGGAGAGAATTCGACCTTCCGGTAAAGCCTCCTGCGTCTCCAGAAGGAATTACCTGCAGATACTGTATTAACCAGTGCAAAATTGGCCCGGGCGAGAGGAGCTTTTGTGGAATAAGAGCCAACCTCGGGGGGAAACTTAAGGGGGCTACTCAAAAACAGGGTCTACTTGACTGGTATTATGACAACCTGCCAACCAACTGTGTGGCTGACTGGGTTTGTCCGGGAGGGACCGGAAGTGGTTTTCCTCAATTTTCTTACACTCAAGGGCCAGAATATGGATACAAGAATCTTGCTGTATTTTATCATGGATGCTCTTTTAACTGTCTTTTTTGCCAGAACTGGCACTGGAGAGACACACCTGAGGGGAGAAAGAGTGTATCGGCAGAAGTTCTGGCCGATTGTGTTGATTTTCGCACTTCCTGTATCTGCTTTTTTGGTGGAGACCCTTCCTGCCAGATCCAACACTCTCTTGAGGTGGCGAAAATAGCTCGCCAAAAAAATAAAGAAAGAATTCTCCGGATATGCTGGGAGACAAATGGGAGTATGTCCCGTGAATTTCTGGATGAAATGGCAAAAATTGCTCTGGAATCGGGTGGATGTATAAAGTTTGACCTCAAAGCCTGGAATGAACAAATGCATATAGCCCTTTGTGGAGTAAGCAATAAAGCAACCCTGGCAAACTTTAGTTATCTTGCTTCGTTCGTGGATAAAAGACCCAATCCTCCCTTTCTTGTAGCCAGTACTCTTCTTGTTCCCGGTTATGTAGACGAGAAAGAGGTAAGAGGTATTTCTCGTTTTATAGCCTCTCTTAATCCAGAAATTCCCTATACGCTCCTTGCTTTTTATCCCCAGTTTTACATGCATGATCTTCCCTGCACTTCTAAAAGTCACGCTCAAAAATGCAAAGAAGTAGCGGAAAAAGAGGGACTCTGCAGGGTTCGAATTGGAAACTTACATCTTTTAAGTGACGACTATTAAGATGCCTGTAAGGACAATATACACTCTTGGAACCAGTATTTTAAGCCAGGAAGAATTTATTAACCTTTTGAAACTTTATCGAATAAAGCGCATCATTGATGTACGGAGGTTTCCTACCAGTAGATGGGAACATTTTAAAAAGAAAAATCTCCAGGAAATTTTGAAAAAAGAAGGTATATCTTATCTATATCTCGGAAAAGAACTTGGCGGTTTTAGAAAAGGAGGCTACCAGGAATATATGAAAACAGACTTTTACAGACAAGGTATTGAAAAACTGGAAAGATCTGCAACCAGCAATTTTACAGCAATTTTGTGTGCGGAGAAAGTTCCCTGGAGATGCCATCGTCAATTCATAGCAAAGACACTGAGCAAAAAAGGATGGCGTATAGTTCATGTTATTGACCAAAAAAGAGTCTGGAAAATCCCCCCGCAAAGTTAGATAATATATGAAGAAAGTCTCCTTAAATATTTACACGCATTCTTGACTTCCTTCGATTTTATCTATAGTATATGCCATAATGAGGAGATACCTTGTGTCTTTAATTGAGACAAAAAGATGAGGACATTGGAAAACTTAAAATTAAAAGAAAATGAAAAAAAGGCATTGCTGGAATTGAAAAAAAGAATTTGCGAGAAATTCCCTGATGCTGAAATCATCCTTTTTGGTTCAAAAGTAAGAGGAGATGCTGATGAGGAGTCAGATATTGATTTGTTAATACTTGTGGACTCTCCGGTTGACACTAAGCTGGAAGAAGAGATTTTCCATATCTCGTATGAGATAGAATTGAAGCACGATGTAGTTTTTGGAGAGATCGTACAGAGTAAAAATTTCTGGAATTCTCCTTTAGCCAATGCTATGCCTCTTCACTGGAATATAGACAGAGAAGGAGTTAGGTTATGAAACAGGAATTTATTGATTTAGCAAAGTATCGATTAAAGAAAGCCAGAAATACTCTTTCCGATGCCAAAAAGTATATCAACAATGCTACTTTAGAATCTACAGTAAATCGCATTTACTATGCGATGTTCTATGCTGTTAATGCTTTATTGATAACAAAAGGATTATCATCTTCCAAACATTCAGGAGTCCGAGCATTTTTTAACAAAGAGTTTGTAAATAAAGGACTTGTAGAAGAAAAATTGGGAGAGTTTTACTCCGATATGTTTAAAAGAAGGCAAAAAGGTGACTATCAGGATTTTGTAAAATTCGAAAGACAGGATGTTACAGAATGGCTTAAAAAAGGTGAAGAATTTATAAATAGGATTGAACGGTTAACCTTAAAGATAATTGAAGAGCAAAAATGAAGCCGAAGTCATTGAAATAGATTTTTCACTCCCTACATTCTCAAGTCCTTAATAAACCTACGTTGATCGCCAGCCAAAATTGATTCGTTTTTACCATTAAAATTGTCCTAACTTTAGGTCATGCGCTGTTGACATTTTGGCTTGTAAGGTTTATATTAGAATAAAACGGATTTGGGGTAAAAAATGGCTAAAGAGTTAGGCTATGTTTTGATAAATCCCTATACTATAATAAAATCACGCACAGGAGGGGTTATAAGCAGGCTTCTTTCCTGGGGAAGGGTAAGTCTGGTTGCAGCAAGGATGTTTTCTCCAGGTGAGAAGCTGGTAAAGGAATACATAGAAGCCTTAACCTCAAATGAACCGAAGGATCCCAGGGAGAAAAAAATTTTAAAGGAAATTGAAAGATACCTTTACAGAAATTATCTGCCCAGAGATGGAAATCCAGTACGTCCCCGGGTAATGCTTCTTCTCTTTGAAGGTGAAAATGCAATAGAAGAATTAAAGAGGGTTGTTGGCCACATAACAAGAGTTTCCATTGGAGAGACCATAAGAGGAACCTACGGTGATTACATTGAAGAAGATGGACAAATCAAGTATTTTGAACCTGCGGTCCTTATAGGTACAAACAAAAAAGAAGTGGAGAAAGAGCTAAAAGTTTGGGCTAAATATTCAATTAAAGATGGAGGATTATTGGAAAATGTTATTTCCTACCCTCCTGGAATAAAACCGGAAAGAACACTGGTTTTAATAAAACCGGACAGCTTTCAGGAACTCAGTTCCCGGGCAGGAAATATAATTGACAGATTTTCCCAGACCGGTCTTTTTATTGTTGGGGCCAGAGTCATATATATGGGAATAGAACAGGCTGAAGAGTTTTACCGACCTATAAAGGGAAGGCTTGCAGAAAAAATGAAAAAGGCTCTTATGAGAGAAGTTCGCACCGCCCTTGAAGAAAAATTGGATTTTAGTATTCCATCGGGTATAGAAGAAAAGATAGCCGAAGACCTGAAAGTTCCTAAGGCCAGGCATGAATTTAACAAAATCATTAAATTTATCACCGGAAGAGATCCAGAGAAAGCATCGCTGGAGGAAAGAAGAGCTCCTGGTCTGGAAAAGTGTCTTGCACTTGTTTACGAAGGTGAAGGAGCAGTTGGTAAAATAAGAAGAATATTAGGCGAAACAAATCCAGAGGAGGCTGCACCGGGAACTGTAAGAAAGGATTTTGGTCATGACGTGATAAAAAATGGCGCTCATGCTTCGGATTCACCTGAGTCAGCAGAAAGAGAGATAAAAATCGTCAACATCCAAGAAGATGATATTTCCCGGTGGGTACAGAAATACTATCCATAGTAGTCTTGCAAGGGTTTTACGTTGATTTTTCCACTTTTTAGAGCCTTTATACCATCCACAGCAGCCCTCGCTCCAGGAATAGTAGTCACTATGGGAATTCGACGGATCGTTGCCTCCCGCCGAATACGATACTCATCATATTTAGGACCTTTACCCACCGGGGTGTTGAGAATAAGGTTAATTTGACCGTTTTTGATGCAATCTTCCACATTGGGACGCCCCTCAGCGATTTTTTTAACAACTTCTACCGGGATTCCATTTTTTTTAAGTACACCGGCCGTCCCTCTTGTAGCTATCAGTTTAAATCCGAGTTTGTGAAGTTCACGAGCTAAGGGAACAATAGAGGGTTTGTCTTTGTCAGCTACTGAAACAAAAACAGTTCCCTCCAGCGGAAGAGAAAGTCCTGTTCCCATCTGAGCTTTCGCAAAAGCTGTTCCAAAATTATCAGAAATCCCCATTACTTCACCGGTGGATTTCATTTCTGGTCCCAGGATGATATCCACACCTGGAAATCTGATAAAAGGAAAAACCGCCTCTTTAACAGCTATGTGAGATATCTCCGGTTCCTTGAAAAATCCCACTTCTTGCAGTTTTTTTCCGATCATCACCTTAGCAGCAATTTTTGCCAGAGGTATCCCCGTTGCCTTTCCTACAAAAGGGACAGTTCTGGAAGCACGGGGATTGACCTCCAGAATATAAACATTTTCATCTTTGATAGCACACTGAATGTTTATGAGACCTACTACTTTAAGCTCTCTGGCCAGGGCATGGGTTAGCTCTCTTAACTTCTGGATTATTTTTTGCGACAGGGTATAGGGAGGCAGGCTACAGGAACTATCTCCAGAATGAACTCCCGCTTCCTCTATATGTTCCATTATTCCTCCTATTATGCACCTTTCTCCATCAGCTACCGCATCGATATCTACCTCAATTGCATCTTCTATAAATTTGTCTATAAGGACGGGATGAGCAGGTGACACATCAATTGCCGTGCGTATATACTGCTCCAGAGAAGGTTCATCGTAAACTATTTCCATTGCCCTTCCTCCAAGAACGTAGGAAGGTCTAACCAGTACTGGATAACCTATTTTACGTGCAATTTCTTTAGCTTCAGCAAAGGATTTACCAGTTCCATTGGGAGGTTGTTTAAGGTTTAACTTTTCTATAAGTTTGGAAAATTTTTCCCGATCTTCTGCTCTATCTATACTTTCGGGAGAAGTCCCGATAATAGAAACCCCCTCTTCCATCAGCTCCCAGGCAATATTAAGAGGTGTTTGCCCTCCAAACTGAACAATTACTCCTTCGGGTTTTTCTTTTTCATAGATATTTAAAACGTCCTCTACGGTTAAAGGTTCAAAGTAAAGCCTATCGGAGGTATCATAATCAGTGCTAACTGTTTCGGGATTACAATTTACCATAATCACCTTGTACCCTTCTTCTCTCAAGGCAAAGGCTGCCTGAACGCAACAGTAATCAAATTCAATTCCCTGTCCAATCCTGTTGGGACCACCTCCCAGAATCATTATCTTTTTCTGATACATGGCTTGTTCCTTACTCTCCTTTGTATACTATTTTACCTCTACAAATAGTATATTCAACTTTACCCGGTAGTGTCCATCCTATAAAGGGAGAATTTTTACTTAAAGAGAGAAAATCTTCCTCCCTGACCTCCCAGTTTTCCTTAAGATTCACTATAACGAGATTGGCTGTTTTGCCTTCCTGAATGGACCCTCTGTCAATGCCAAGAATTCGTGCTGGATTCAGGCTTAGTTTGGCAATTGCCTCTTTCAATGTTAAAACTCCAGATTGAACAAGCGTTTTAAGAACTACACTGAGGGCTGTCTCAAGTCCGATAACTCCAAAAGGGGCATCAGGGTACTCAAGTTCTTTTTCCTCCGGTGAGTGTGGAGCATGATCTGTAGCGATGACATCAATAACGTTTTCCTTTAATCCTTGTTTTAAAGCTTCGATATCTTCATGGCTTCTTAAAGGAGGATTAACCTTGGTATTGGTGTCAAAGGTCCTCACTTTTTCATCAGAAAGGGCAAGATGATGAGGGGTTACCTCACAGCTTATTTTGAGATTTCTCTTTTTTGCCTCTCTAATCAGCTGTACCGATTCTCTGGTAGAAACATGGGCTATATGAAGTCTGCATCCAGTTAATCTGCACAAAGTCAGATCTCGTGCCACAGCTATTTCTTCAGCTTCTCCTGGTATTCCAGGAAAACCAAGAACACAGGACCAGTAGCCTTCGTTCATTACCCCACCCTCACTTAAAGAGGGATCCTCACAGTGGGAAATCAGAGGAATATCCAACATCTTTGCATATTCAAGTGCTCTTCGCATAATTTGAGAGTTAACCACCCATTTTCCATCATCAGAAAAACCAACAACTCCGGCTTTTTTAAGTCTCCCCATCTCAGAAATTTTTTTCCCCTCAAGGTTCTGAGTGATAGCACCAACAGGTAGAATCTCGATCAAAGAATTTCTTCTTACTTCCTCATGAATGAACCTGACCAGGGCTGGATTGTCTATGGGTGGAGTTGTGTTGGGCATACAGCATATAGTGGTAAATCCTCCCCTGGCTGCAGCAAGACTTGCACTTTTTATAGTTTCCTCATCTTCTCTTCCTGGTTGGCGAACGTGGGTGTGCATATCTACCAGTCCTGGAATTATGATCTTTTCCCGGGCATCTATGATGATTTCCGCCTCTTTCATTTTAAGGTTTTTCTGGAGCTTCTTTATTTTTTCCCCTGAAATGAAAACGTCAAGGAAATCCTCGCATTGGGAAGCCGGATCGATTATTTTACCATCTTTGATTAAGATGCTCATTTACTCACCACCTCGAGTTAAAAGTAAATAAAGTACAGCCATTCTTACAGCTACTCCATTGGTTACCTGTTGTAGAATTATACTTCGTCCACAGTCTGCCACTCGAGGGGGAAGTTCTACTCCTCGATTTACAGGGCCGGGATGCATAATTATAACGTCAGGCCTGGTTAATTTTAACCTCTCTTCAGTCAGAGCAAAAAATTCACGATATTCCTGTAAACTGGGGATAAAGGAGGATTTCTGTCTTTCCTTTTGAATTCTGAGCATAATTATAACATCACAGTTTTTTAAAACTGATTCAATATTGTAGATTACCTCAACACCCATTTTTTCAATTCCCACAGGAATCAGTGTGGGTGGCCCACAAACTTTAACCTTAGCCCCCAATTTAGTTAATCCCCATATATCTGAACGGGCCACTCGGGAATGAGCTATATCTCCTATTATGGCAACTTCCAAACCTTCTATTTTATTTTTCTTCTCTCTTATACTGTAAATATCAAGGAGAGCCTGGGTTGGATGTTCATGAGCCCCATCGCCAGCATTTATAACACTGATAGGAAGGTTTCTGGCCAGAAGATGAGCAGCTCCCGGAGCGGAATGCCGTACTACCAATGCATCCACTTTCATGGCCATAATGTTCTTAGCGGTATCTAAGAGAGTTTCACCCTTTAAAACACTACTGGTTGAGGAGGAAAAATTAATAAGGTCTGCATTAAGTCTTTTAGCAGAAAGTTCAAAAGAAATTCTTGTCCGGGTACTTGGTTCAAAAAAGAGATTGGCAATAGTTTTACCTCTTAGAGTAGGAACTTTTTTAATTGGACGCTCCAGAACCTCCCGAAATGATTTTGCTGTATTCAGAATGAGATTAATCTCGTCTACCGAAAGAGTCTCTATATCAAGTAGATCTTTCTTCTCAAAATTCATTTTGCCCATCCTTATCAATAATTACTACCTCTTCTTTTCTGTCTATCTCCTCTACTTTTAGTTCTACCATCTGTGAGCTTGAAGTGGCAAGATATTTACCCACATAATCTGCTTGAATTGGAAGTTCTCGGTGATTTCTGTCTATTAAGACTACAAGTTCAATTCTGGCTGGCCGGCCGAGATCAAGTAAAGCATCAAGAGCTGCCCTTACAGTTCTACCGGTGAAAAGAACATCATCAACAAGTAAGATATGTTTATCATCTATGGAAAAGGGAATATTGGTATTTCTAAGGATGGGTTGATAAGAAATACGTGATAGATCATCTCGATAAAGAGTTATATCCAGTCTTCCAACCGGTAACTTCTGTCCACACAGCCTACTTATAATCTTACTCATTCTCTGGGCTAAAATAGCCCCTCGTCTTTGAATACCAACCAGGCAGGTTTTAGAAAGATCCTGGTTTTTGCTCACTATTTTTTGACAGATTTCATTTAAAGTCGCCCTAATTTCTGTAGCGTCCATAACCTTCATGAATTATTCTCCATAAAAAAACTCCTTCTTGCCGGAGCAAGAAGGAGTTCCACCATCTTTTTTAGCATAAAATTTTCCATAAAGCTCTTTTTATTTTACTTTACCTTTTCTAAAATGTCAAATTAAAAATTTAAAATCTTCCTGATAAACCTACCTTTATCTCTGTTCCACTATAATCAAGTTCGATTTCTTCTTTTTCGCTATCTTCTGTCCCCATGTAGGATAAGTCTCCTTTTGCTGTAACCAATAAGTTTCGGTATCCTCCTTCAATAAAAAGAGAAAGGTTCCGGGACAAATTAAACTCTACGCCTAAGGATGTTTTATAACCACTACCCCTACCCTTCCCTTCTGCCAGTTCTCC
>CAYZYX010000006.1:0-34216 GCA_964482715.1 uncultured Clostridia bacterium | reverse complement strand
GTTTTCATTTGCTTTTTTCAAATAGGGTATTGTATAAAGATAGCCAATCCAGATTCTGAATCTCGGAATATAAATCTTACCAACAAGTGTAGTTTGAATTTTTATCAGTTTTTCTATTTTCTGTTTTGCTTTATTCAGCTCCTCTTTTGTTGACCCTTTACTCCTTTTTAATAGCTCATTTATCTCCTCAAAAGCATCTTTTTTTATCTTGAGAGCTTCTTTCTCTTTTCCTTTTCTCTGAGCCTCGATTAACTTTTTTAATTTACCTATAATCTTATTAATTTCCTTTTTTTGCTTCTTACCGGTAGTTGGAGCATCCTGAGCATCTCTCAAATTTTCAATTGCCTCCACCTTCATAACAAAAAGCTCTGCCTCCTTAAGTCCTTCAAAGTGATCTCTCAGCCTTTCTAATGTATTTTTAGCCCGGCCTTTTGCCCCTTTTATAAGCTGCTTAATCTCCTTTATCGCTTCGTTTTTCTTCTGCATAGCCTTTTCTTCGTCACCTTTTTGTTCCATTTTTTGAATCTGGCGCACCTTTTCCACAATTTTATCCAGCTCTTTTCGTTGTTTATCATTATTCATTGAAGTCTTTGCTGATCGTATTTCATTTATAAGAGCCACCTTTTTCTGTGCTAAATGATAGCGAAGCCTGGTGAGAACCTCGTTTCTTTCTGCATCGGTAAGGCCTACGGTGTCAGCACTTGTCATTTCTTTTCCATAAGCTTCAATCTCAGCATCATGGCGTTCCACAGCCCCTCTCGGCCATCTACCTCCAGCAGCTTGATCAGCATGAGTTGCTTCATGTTTTTTGGTAGAGGCTACCACTCCAGGAGAGGTAAAAGCCGATGGTCCAATTCTAACTGTTCCATCGGGATAGCATTCACCTTCGCCTTCTACATCCTGACTGAAGGTAGGCTCACCTCTGACATTTCTGGTGTCAATCTTATAGGTTTTATTTACCTCTTGAATTATCCTTTGAAAAGCCTCATCTTTAGCCTTTTTTGCCCTGCCCCAGCCCAGGGTACGCAGTCTTTGCTGGAAAAATTTTCTGGCCTGATCAACCACCTTTCTTCTTTCGGCATCAGTCTTAGCTTTAGCATATTCATCACCAAATTTCTTTACCGTTTCGTTGAGAGCTTGTTGGTAGATCTTATCGGCCTTGGTTTTTAGAGCTTTTGCCTTATTTATAGCTTCCTGGATTTTCGCCACTTTATTGGCCGGAGGAGGCTGAGCCGAAGCTCCTGAGCCAGGAATGAAAAGGAACACTAAAAAAACAGCAATTAGTATGAAAAATATTTTTTTCATGATTTCCCCTCTCTGAAATTTTTATCTTACTTTAATTTCAACTATATTTGATTTTATACTTCCTGTCCAAACTTTCAAATCCGAAGGTTGATGATAATTTTCGTAAATAGCCTGAACAGTGTATTTTCCTTTTTTACTGAAAGAAAAATAACGCTCTAATTGGTAGATCTTCATAATGAACTCCCTGGGTAAGAGGGAGATAAAATCTTCAACTTCGGGAAGACCTGCTTTAATTATGGGGATAAATTCTAATGGTTTATTGTCGGGTCCTTTTATTTCAAAAAGAACTTCATGAGGAAAAGTGACATCGTAGTTCACCAGGAGTCTCTTATTTACCGTTAATGATTGTTCGCTGATGTTTCCTAACACTAAGGTGCATTCTATTGGCTCACCCATCTGGTATTCTTCCTTATCCAGGCTTATGGTCAAACTCAGAGGACCTTGGGTTTCCTCAGCTGAAGAAAAAGAAGAGATAAACACCATTATTATACTCATAAAAGCTATTCCCATCACCCATGTTTTCATCTTTCTCACCCCCATGGTTTTTTTATTTTATAATATATCTTATTTGTAAATAATGTAAAAGTATGCTTTTCATCAAAAGAAGCTTTCCCGAGAATACCCTGGAAGTCTTCTATTCTCAAAAATGAAGGCTCCCGGCAAAAGTGAGCAAAGGGAATGCTACCGGGGGAAGAAATCTCGCCTTTAACCCTGAGATACCTGGAAGCCTGCAGGGCAAGATATAAACCAAGGAGTATGTCGCTGGTGTTTAGAGCCGAACCTTCTCTTTCAGAGGTCTTTTTATCTTTTCACTTTTTCTTTTCAAATCTTTCTTTTTTCCTTTTATTAATCTACTGGCAAGATTTAGAATAAATGAGACAAAGCCTCCTATTAATCCTCCAAGGAGAGGGGAATAATTCATCAAAAATGTGGTTTTGGCGTCAGTTATAAGTCCAGCAAAAATAGTGAAACCTATTGCCCCTATAATTGCTCCGGAACTTACATATTCTACAATTTTGGTATTCCCTTCAAAATTAAAATTTCTGTTTTTTTCTCTCATAGTAAAAATACAATAAGTAAAATGGTCAGCCCCACAAGAAACCATCCCAGGTAAGTATGTAGAATCCCACCATGAACCAGACTTGCCCCTTTACCTGCCAGTAAAACTATGCAGGCAAGACCTCTCCAGGTATAATCCAGAATTCTATCCACCGCAAAAAGGAAAAGGGCAATCCCTCTGGCAAAATTCAACATTCCTGCATAGATATCCATAAGACCTTTCTGAGAGGCACGATATAACCGGCGAATACCCAGGAAATTGGTAATAGTATCGTAAAACTCCACACCACTTATACTCATATCTTCACGGGGATTTTCTCCTCCAATATAAGATATATCTCTCCGCACCCTTTTCACTCTGCTCAAAAGATAAACCAGGAGCCCGATTATTATGCCAATGATTATCAAGATAGTTGCCAGTCCAGGTTGCCACCATCCTATCCATTGATAAGGTGCAGGTAACGCGGGAAGCGAAGAAAATATGAATAATTTCAGGGGTAGGTCATAAGCAAAAATACCAAATCCAACACATAGAGCTGCCAGGATAAGAATAGGTAAACTCATCTCCATAGGTACTTCACTTACTTTTCTGCCGGGATTGGGAGATGTATAGGCCGTAGATTTTTCTGCAACTTCCATTTTTTCCATAATGCTTATTTCTCCCAGAAAAACGGAATGCATCATACGGATAAAACTGGCCAGGGTAATCACACTTCCAAACATACAAGCCATAAGCCATATAATCCAGAGTTTTCCCCCCGCCATATTTAACTCAATTACTCCCTGATAAATCATCCATTTAGAGAAAAATCCATTTAAGGGAGGTACACCAGAGATAGAAAGCCCTCCGATAAGACATCCAGTAAATGTAAGTGGCATCCAGCGCGAAAGGCCACCGAGCGAAGAAAGCTCACTGGTTCCTGTTTGCCTTTCTACCGCTCCGGCGACCAAGAAAAGCAAACTTGTCCACAAAGTGGTACTTAAAAGATAGAAAATTGCTCCAGCCATTCCTACAGGATTTTTAGAAGCCATACCTATCATCATGTAGCCTGCAGCCGAGATACTGAAATAGGCGATGATCCTTTTCATATTAGAACTGACTAATGCCATCATTACTGAAATCACAATGGTGAAACTACCCAATATCATTAATACAGTTGGACCAACAGAAAATGCACTGAAATCAAAGAAATCAACACATACACGTGCTAAAAAGTATATGCCAACCAGCTTATCCAGAGCACCCACCAGAAAGGCCATAGCAGGTGGCGGTATTTTCTCTGAAGCTTCAGGAATCCAGGTATGAAAAGGTACAGCCCCTATCTTGGCTATTGCTCCGGTTGACAAAAGGAGAAAAGTAGCAACAGGTAAAGTTCCATATAGGGTTATCTTGGAGATGCTATCCATATTTAAAGTGCCAGAAAGCTTATATAAAAATAAAGTCCCTAAGATAAGGGCAAAGTCGGCAACGCCTATGGTAAAAATACCTTTGGTAGCAAGAGTATAAGATCCAAGAGTGAGGAAGGCATAAAGAAGAATTGCCAGTCCTCCCCAAAAAAGGAGAAAAACAAAAAGATTATTGGTCAAAACAACACCCCAGGAAGCTCCGAGAATCCACAAAAGGATGGTATAAAAACCTCTTGATTTTGGATTTTTCCACATAAATCTTAAAGAGTAAACAGATATAAGAAGGGCAAATAAAGAGACAAAGAGAACCATCATAGAAGAAAGAGGAAAACACCTTAAAGAAAAATCTACACCCACCCAAGGAATCCAGTTCCTGGTCCAGTAAACAGGTGATTTTCTGGAAATTACAAAAAGATATGAAGCTATGATCATAAGTACTCCGCTAACACCAAGGGTTATTCCTTCTCCTACTCCTTTTTTAGGAATTACAAGGCACAAAAATCCAGCTACAAAACATATCACTATGGGATAGAAAAGTACAAATGATTCCATCGCCTCCTCCTTATTTTTTGGTGAGTTTTTTTAGAGCGTCATTAACTGCCAGTCTTATTTCTTTTAAATCAAGAGGTTTCACCGCATAAAAAAATATACCTTGTTCCCATATTTTTCGAGCAAGCTCCAGTGAGAGATTACCCGAAGTGACAATTATACAAAGCTGAGGGTCTATTTTCTTCAGGATGGGGATTATCTCATATCCCTTCATTCCTTTAAGTTCTACGTCCATTATCAATACATCAATCTTGACATTCTGAATTTTCTGGATCACTTCACTGGCTACAGATGTAGTATCCACTGAGAAATTTTCTCTCAAAAGAAAGTCAGCTAAAGTTTCTCTGCTTTCCCTATCCTGATCAGCTATTAGAACTTTACCCTTTGTCTCCATCTTTTAATTTAAAGTATGATTTCTGTAGGAAAAAGGGCAATCATCATGCCAGTTTTACTGATTTCTTCTTTCGCTTTATCAAAGGGATTTTACTTTTATTTTGCCATGTAGTGCATAAAATATTTATTCATTATTTTAGAAAAACTCAGGTTGGTTCTGCTTTTTAACGTGAAAGGATTAATGCTATTGAATAATTTTTATATTCAGTGAATATTTTTCTTGTTTGGGCGGGAAATCTTGTGCTTACGCATTAAAGCTTGAAAATTTTGTCGCTGCATACCCACATCTTTTGCTGCTTTGGTTACGTTCCAGTTGTTTCTTTTTAGAGCCTCAAGAATAAACCTTTTCTCAATTTGAACCACCGCTTTTTTTCTTACTTCTTTCTTTAATCTTTTTAACTCTTCTTTGGTCCTGGGAACTTTTACCGCCTGAATCTCCTTTTCTCTTAAACTGATTGGCAGGTGTTCTACTCGTATGGTGTCTTCATCAGCCATTACTACCAGTCTCTCAATCATGTTTTCCAGTTCTCTTACATTTCCAGGCCAGGAATAATTAATCAAAAGTTGCATAGCCTCCAGAGAAACTCTTTTTATATTTCTTTTTCTTTCCCGATTGAACTTTTCCAGAAAGTACGATACCAGAAGAGGGATATCCTCACGTCTTTCTCTTAAAGGAGGCAGATAAACAGGCACAATGTTAAGCCGGTAAAAAAGGTCTTCCCTGAAAGTTCCTTCTTCAATCATTTTTCGCAGGTCTTTATTTGTAGCGGCAATTATTCTGATATCAACTTTTTTCCAGGTCGTCCCTCCCACAGGTTTAAATTCACGTTCCTGGAGAACCCTTAGGAGTTTAGCCTGAATAGAAAGGCTGATATTACCAACCTCATCAAGAAAAAAAGTCCCACCATTGGCTATTTCAAAAAGCCCTGGTTTGGTAACCACTGCGTCAGTAAAGGAGCCTTTTACATGTCCAAAAAGTTCACTTTCCAGGAGACTTTCGGAAAGTGCTCCGCAGTCAACTGAGATAAAGGGTCTATCCTTGCGAGGAGAATTGTAGTGAATTGCTCGTGCCACAAGTTCTTTCCCCGTTCCACTTTCTCCATAGATAATTACCGTAGAATCAGTGGGAGCAACTTTTTCTATAATTCGATATATTTCCTGCATTTTCTTGCTTTTACCAATAATGTTTTCAAATCGGTATTTTTCTTGAAGTTCGCTTCTTAAATATCGATTTTCCCAGAGAAGTTTTTTTCGCTCCAGAGCATTTCTGACTATTATTTCAAGTTCATCAGGTGTAAATGGCTTGGGAACATAATCAAAGGCACCAAGTTTCATGGCTTCCACTGCTGTTTCCACGGTAGAATAACCGGTAATCATTATAACAATTATCTCTGGATGTTCCTCTCTTAATCTTTGTAGGATCTCCATTCCATCCATCTCGGGCATTTTAAGATCGACTATAGCCACATCGTAAATTTCTTTTTTTGCTCTATTAATTGCCTCCTTACCACTTAAAACTGTCTCTACTTTGTATCCAGCTCTTTCCAGGATACGCTTACAACTTTGGCAAACCACAGGTTCATCATCTACTACCAGAACTTTTCCTATTTCCATGAGATTCTCCTTTACTTCATCCTTTCACAGGCAATTTTATGATGACTGTAGTTCCTTTTCTTTCCTGGCTTTCTACCTCGATGTTTCCTCTGTGTCTTTTAATAAGTCCATAGCTTATAGCAAGTCCCAGCCCTGTCCCCTTTCCTGTTTTTTTAGTGGTAAAGAAAGGGTCAAATATTTTCCCCATATGTTCTTCAGGAATTCCACATCCTGTATCTGTAAATTTTATTTCTATAGATCTTCCATCCTCACTAAAATCACTACTTATACTTAAAAAACCCCCTTGAGGCATGGCTTCTTGGGCATTAAGGATAATATTCATAAACACCTGTTTGATTTGATTTGGGTCTACCATTACCAGAGGTAAGACCAAATTTAAATCCTCAATTATCTTTATATTTTGGAAAGATGCCTGATTCTTAACTAAGGCTACAGTATCTTTTATAAGCCGATTTATATTAACAGGAACTCTCCGCGGTTCAGTTTGCCGGGCAAAATCCAGAAGGCCTTGAGTGATTAATTTGCACCGGTTTGCTTCTTTAACGATAATTTCCAGGTCTTTATGAATAGGATCATCGGGAGGAACATCTCTGAGGAGCAGATGGGCAAATGTTAAAATTCCTGTTAAAGGGTTATTTATTTCATGAGCTATACCGGCTGCCAGTCTTCCAATAGAAGCTAACTTTTCCGAGTGAACGAGTTGATTTTGGAGATTTTTGATCTCCCTCATATCCCGGGCAACCACAATTATTCCTTCTACTTCACCTTCTTTACTCAACATCAGGGACCCGTTAAAGCTCATCGGGATTTTTTCACCTTTCCTGGTTCGATAATCCATTTCAAAGTTATGAATAGACCCCTCCTCTATAAGTTGCTTAAGAAAATGATTCCTAAACAGAAGAGTGCTTTTTCTCCTCCCAAGCAAAACCTTCATTTTTTTCCCCACTATTTCCCTCTCACTATACCCAAGAAGTTCTAAAGTAGCTCTGTTAACTCTCTTTATGATTCCACTTCGATCTATAACCACTACTGAATCGATCATGCTGTTTAGCACATTTTCAATAAATTCCTTAGTCCGGGAAAGTTCTCTGTTTTTTCTCTCCAATTCTGCCTGATTATCCGCAAGTTCCGCATAAAGATGTTCCATTCCTTCAATTATCTCAATCCACATAGTTTCCTGAAGCTTATCAGAGTTTTTATCTGTCAGCCGCATGTTTACCTACCTTACTTCTATCATATGCACACTGCAGAAAAGACAAGGGTCATAAGATCTTATAATATGAAAAATTTCAAGTGGCTGTTCAGGATTTTTTAAACGAGTTCCTACAAGAGCCTGCTCACAAGCTCCTGGATTGCCATAGGAGTCACGAGGAGAAAAATTCCAGGTGGTGGGGGTTATTATCTGGTAATTTTTGATTTTACCATTTTCAACCTTTATCCAGTGCCCAAGCATTCCTCTTGCTGCTTCTACAAGTGCCCTCGCTTTTTTATTTACCACCTTGTCCGGTTTATGATAAAAAGGCTTCTCCCAGTCAATCTGTTCTATCCAGAAAGATATTCTGGGAATAAGCTTTATAGCCTCTTGCATCCGGGCAAGCACTCTGGTATATACATTTGCCCCCCATCTGGAAAAAAGAGAAGTGACCAGGGGTTCCTGATTGATTACAAGCCTTGCCAGGGGACCAACCTCCACCACCTTCCCCTCATAACGAGGAGACTTTGACCAGCTGTAGGCGGTTTTTTTGTCTATATCTGGCCTGGTTGATCCTTCAAAGGGATGATGTTCTCCATTTTCTAACCAACTAAATGTATGATCTTCACGGATCTTTCCGGTATCAAGAGGGTGGAGATTGCCGTCATAG
Organism: uncultured Clostridia bacterium; assembly: GCA_964482715.1. Classification (GTDB taxonomy): domain Bacteria; phylum Aerophobota; class Aerophobia; order Aerophobales; family B3-G15; genus CAYZYX01. The sequence continues at coordinate 26,027 of CAYZYX010000006.1, read as the reverse complement.
AATCCCTCCTTATACCAGCTCTTTCCTTCTGGAAGCTCAAATCCGGCCGAGGATAAGAATCTAACAGGACCTTTTCCCAGTTCAGGTAATCCAATTTCTCTGCCAAATAACAAAAAAATACCAAGATCACTTTCCACAGCCTCTTTTTTCTTTAACCATAACTCAATTTCTTCAAAGCTTCTTTTTTCTAACCATTGCTCAATTTCACAACCCAGGAAAACACTTTCAACAAAATCTTGAAATTCCTTTAAACTTCCCATACATCTTATCTTCTCACTTTTATTTATTGGTTTGGTGGTTCCACCTGGATGCAGAGCAAGGGTGTTGGGCCATTTACCGGCAAATATTCCCATGATAGTTAAAAGAGCTTTTCTTGCTTCAACCATCTTTCGATAGGAAAGACCTGAAAAGGGAGAAAATCTTTTTACCACTTCCGGATATAAAGGATGTCCCGAATATCTTGGATTTACTAAGTCTGGTGTAAATAAGATGTAAAAGTGGGTAAATTGATTAAGAAGTATCTCGGTAGCCAGAACAATACCGGTGGCAAGGTATCCATTGACAGGAATATCTATCCCAAAGATTTTTCTCAGTGCTTTAGCAGCAGCCACTGATTGAGAGACCCCGCATACCCCGCAAATCCGACAGACAAATACCAGTGCATCCATCAAATCTCTTCCTGTAAGAAGATTTTCAAATCCCCTGAACATGATTCCCGAACAACAACAATCTACAATTTCCTCTTTTTTAAATCTGACTTCAATTTCCAGGTCTCCTTCCAGACGAGAAAAAGGTCTTAAGGTTAACTTTTTTTCCATTTTTCTCTATTTTCCTCGATTTTTACGGGTTTAAAAGAGGTGGCGTTTACAAGTAGTCGTTCAGGACAGGCAAGTTTGGCCAGTCCACTTATCCCAACATACCAGGCTTTGGGAACATCCAGAGGCAGGGTGGTAGGTATGTTACCTATTTTTTCTGTTTCAAAGAAGGGAACAAATCCATCGGGAAAACGGGGAGATGTGCAGGATATACAGGGAAAACCTCCTCGGGTACAACTTCCAGTCCGATTCAACCACAATCTTTCGTTACAATCAGATTCACACTGGGTACCCTTACATCCCAGATTTTCAAATAGACATCCTTGCTGGGAGTAACTCTCAGCTGAGGCTTTGAATTCGTAGTATTCGTTGCGAGGACAGGCATGATGAGCTAATTTTTCGTAAAACATGCGAGGACGATTAAATCGATCCAGATCAGCCAGTTGGAGTTTGCTTTCAGATAAATTGAGTAAGGTTTCAACTATCCAGTCAGGATGTGCCGGGCAACCGGCAATATTAATCACCGGGAACTTCTTTCGCGAAGTGTAATTTTTTCCCAGCAGCCCTCCTTTAGTTTCCCTGAAAAATTGAAGTCCAGTAGCTTCCATAGGATTTTTTCCGGCAGCAGGAATACCCCCAAAGGAAGAACAGGTTCCTACAGCTATGGTATAATCACTAATTCTGGAAAGCTGGATAACCCAATCTTTAAAAGGTCTCCCGCAGAACAGGTTGTACTTTCCGGTTCCCCGAGGACCCTGGTAGATAGCACCTTCTACCATCAGTATGTGTAATTTCAATTTTCCGGTAAGAAGATTATTAAGAAGTTGGGGTATCTCTCTGTTTCCCTGTAAGCTAAAAGAGGGATGCCAGAGAAGATTGAGGTTGAAATTAGTGACGGTGGTGAGAAAACCGGGTTGCTCTGAGTTCAACAAAGATACACTTTCCCCTCCACAACATCCACCCTGCAGCCACAAAACATTGAGCTTTGAAGCTCCTCTTTTTTTTATCTTTTCTATCCTCTTGGTTCTTTCCGGTATACTATGCCCTGAGCCTGGGCTATAAGTTCTTGAGCAGAATTTTTTACTTTTATCTCATAAAATCCGATTTTATTGCTTAAACTTTTTTCTTCAGCCTCGGCAATTAAAGTGTCACCTATGGAGGGGGCCTTTAGGAAATTAATATTCATCTGGAGGGCAACTGAGACTTTCTCTCTGGAATTGGAGGCAACTGCAAAAGCCTGATCAGCCAGGGAAAAGATAAGTCCTCCATGAACGTAACCCAGAAAATTTAAAAATTCCTCTTTCAACTCAAGACTTACCCTGGCATACCCTTCTTCCACCTTTTCCAGTTTCACCCCAAGAAGCTTTGCATAGGGATCATGGGCCAGTTTCTCCCTGTAAGTTTTTAGATCGGTTCTTTGCATTGGCTTAAATTCTCTCCTTTTATTTTGCCTTTACCTGTAATATTTTAAATTGTACATGAAGAGATGTCAAATTTCCAGGATCTAAAATTGAGACAGTTTTTCTGATGAGAAAAAGTGTCCCAACTTCAGAGCCATATATGATTGACAAGTTTAGTAATCTAAAGTAAAATAAATATTAAGTAAAAGATAAGTATGAGTGGGTGCAAAAATCTGAGTAAAGGGGGTGGTGAAAAGAAGAAGAGATAAGATAAGAGCAAAAAGGAAATTGAAAAAGGAGGCAATGTATGAAAAAGGTAGCTATAGTTTTAGTTATGGGGTTTTTCCTGTTAGGAGTTATTGGACAAATAGCTCTTGCTCAAAAGGATGTAACCCTTACAGTTACCTGGGCTGCCTGGTATCCTGCCGACTATCTGATAAAACTTGCCGATGAGTTTACCAAGAAAAATCCCAACATAAAAGTGAAAGGAGCATTCATCCCCTGGCCTCAGTACCATGATCGAGTCTTCACCGAATTTGCCTCTGGGAAACCAAGTTTTGATATAGTGGTACCGGATAGTCAATGGATAGGAGAGGCCGTTGAAGGAGGACATTTGCTGGAACTCAGTGATTGGATGAAGAAAAACATAAATTTTGATGAATGGTACGAATTTCCGCTCCGTTCTTATGGGGAATATCCTGACTATTCGGACCACTGGTATGGTGTTCCTCTTCTCCTGGACTTCGTTTTATGTGCTTATCGTAAGGATCTTTTTAATGATCCGAACGAAAAAGCTGCATTCAAAAAACAGTACGGGTATGACCTTGATATTCCAAAAACCTGGCAGGAACTTCTGGATATTGCGCGCTTTTTTACCCGACCTGACAAAAATTTATACGGATTTGCCACCTGGGAGGCTCCCATTGCCACAGCAGGACTTGCTGATGTGTTCTTAGGACCTTTCTGGTCCATGGGTGGTAATCTCTGGGATCCCAGAACAAAAAGAGTTCAGGGAATTATTAACAACTGGGACGGAATTGAAGCGGCTAAACTCTGGGTTGAGCTTTACAAAACTCATCCTCCTGGAGCAGCAAACTACAGCATAGACGAAGTAATGACTGCCTTTCAACAGGGCCTTATAGCCATGGCAGCTATGTATGCCATGTTTTACCCCGGACTTCTTGATCCTAACCTGTCCCTGTATGCAGATCAAACTGGATTTTTCACTGAACCTGGTGGTATAGGACGTGATGGTATTTTCAGACATTTTGTCCAGCTTGGAGGTCAGGGACTTGCAGTTTCAGCTTACAGTCCTTACAAAGAAGAAGCTCTTAAGTTTATCAAATGGACAACAAGTGATGAGTTCCAGTGGAAATGGACAGAGGGCGGTAACTATACAGCAAAGAAAACCATTATTGAAGATCCTGCTTACTTAGAGAGATTTCCTAATGCTGAAATTGCTCAGGTTGTTAGAGAAAGCGCTCCTTTACTTCGTGATTTCTGGGAAATTCCTCAGTATAATGAGATGGGCGAGTATCTTTCCATCCAGCTGAACCAGGCCATTCTCGGTAAGATAACTCCGGAACAGGCCATGGATAACATAGCCAAGCGACATGAAGAGATTTTAAGAAGAGCTGGCTACTACGATTAAATAAGCTACATGTGACCAGCACCTTTTAAAGGTGCTGGTCCCTGAGGAAAGGAAGGTGAAAGAAAGGAAAATTAGAGGCGGATTTGGTAGAAGGGTAAGCGATAACGCTTTAAAGATCTATTTTCTTGTTCCTACTTTTGCACTTCTTCTTTTCATGATAATTTTCCCCCTTATATGGTCCTTATACTTAAGCTTTACTCGTTATAATGCAGTAGCTCAGGCTCCACCCCAATTTGTAGGACTTAAAAACTATGCCCGACTTTTATCTGATCCTGAAGTCTGGGCACGATTTGTCATTACCGGTAAATTTGTGGCTCTTGCTGTGCTTATTGAATTTGCTCTGGGATTTGTCCTTGCTCTTCTTTTAAATAGAGAATTTAAAGGGAAAGGAATTATTACTACTCTTTATCTTTTACCTATGATGTTTTCTCCAGTTGTTATTGGTAAATTCTTTGCTTTTATTCTGGATACCAACTGGGGGATATTAAACTACATTTTAGGCATCCTGTTTGGAATACCTAAAATAGCCTGGACAACCAGTTATAAGTGGGCTCTTTATTCACTGGTAATAGCTGATGTGTGGATCTGGACACCTTTTATGCTACTTTTAACTTTAGCGGGACTTTCTACGGTTCCCCGCTACCTTTATGAAGCTGCTGAAGTAGACAGAGCTTCAGGGTGGTTTAAATTTCGTTATATTACGCTTCCTCACATCTTTCCGCTTTTAATTTTAGCTTTACTTTTCCGCACTATGGATGCCTTCAGATTTTTTGATATAGTCTATGTTTTAACAGGTGGAGGACCGGGTTACTCCACCCAGATTCTTCCTTATTATCTGTATAAACTGGCTTTTCAGTACTGGTACACGGGTGAATCCTGTGCTTTGGCTTACATTTTCTTGATCATAATTATTGCCTTAAGCAACATTTATGTTAATTATCTTAACAAGTTAAGAGCAGTTTAATGTGGGAAGATGAATTACCTGAAAAAACAGAAATATAAAAATTACATTATTATTGGTATTTTGATCTTTATTCTGTGTATCTATCTTTTTCCCGTTTACTGGATGTTTGCTACAGCCACCAAGACCAAGCTGGATGCTTTCTCTCTACCTCCCAAGTGGGTTTATAGACCTATTATGGACAATTTTAAAAATATATTTATTGCGGGTGCCGGTGGAGCTGTGGGAAGAGTTGAGATCAAGGGAGAATTTAAATGGTCAGCATTCCCTCATCAACTCTTTAATTCCATAATTGTATCCTTTATCAGTACAGGTCTTGCGGTATTCATAGGTTCTTTTTCTGCTTATGTTTTCTCTCGCTTTGACATAAAAGGAAAAAATGATCTTCTATTTATCATTCTATCCAGCAGAATGCTCCCTCCCATAGTGATAGTAATACCTCTGGTAATAATGTATAGAACCTTGGGGCTTTACGATACACGTATCGGCCTTATCATTATGTACACTGTATTTAATCTGGCTTTTACTGTATGGATAATGAGGAGCTTCATTGATGAAATCCCTCGAGAATACGAAGAAGCAGCTATGGTTGACGGGTATTCCCGTTTTCAAGCTTTTTTCAAGTTTGTTTTACCAGAAATGCGTCCCGGAATGGTGGCAACAGCTATTTTTAGTTTAATTATGGCCTGGAATGAATTTACCTTTGCTCTACTTTTGACAGGTGAAAATGCCAGAACAGCGCCCCCGGCAATTGCTCAGTCTCTCGGAACAGCAGGAATTAACTGGGGTCACATCGCTGCTGGCTCCGGTTTGATGGTAATCCCGGTTGTCATCTTTACCTTTCTTTTAAGAGGAAATCTTATTAGAGGATTTACTTTTGGAGCTATAAAAGGGTGAGCTTTATGCTAAAAAGGCATTTAACCACAGTTTCTGTTGTTCTCATACTCTTTGGCATTTTTAGCATGTGTCAACCGTTTACCTTTTCGCTTTATCATTGGGGTTTTGCTTTTTTGGGAGCAGGAGCTGCACTTTACATAGTGCTGTCTCATTTGTAAATATTTAAATTTTTTATACACTTTTTAAAAACAAAAATGGCCAGTATAACCATAAAAAACCTTACCAAAAGATTTGGGAATTTAGAAGCGGTTAAGAATTTAAACCTTAAAGTAGAAGAAGGGGAATTTGTAGTTCTTCTTGGTCCATCCGGATGTGGAAAGACTACAACACTTCGTTGCGTTGCTGGTCTTGAACATCCCGATGAAGGTGAAATTTACTTTGATGATGAACTGGTTAATGACCTTTCTCCTTCTGACCGGAATGTGGCTTTTGTTTTTCAGTTCTACGCTCTTTATCCTTACCTTAACGTTTTTGACAATATTGCCTTTCCATTGAGGGCGGAAAAGATTCCAGAGAAAGAGGTTAAAGAAAGAGTAAATAGAATATTGAAGCTTCTCAAAATTGAGGATATAAAGGAAAAAAGTCCCAGAAAGCTCACCAGTGGACAGGCTCAAAGAGTGGCTCTTGGCCGAGCTATAGTCCGTCATCCAAGGGTATTTCTCCTCGATGAACCTTTGAGTAACCTTGATGCTAAATTCAGGGAGGAAATGAGATTGGAACTTCGCCGACTCCAAACTCATATTGGAACAACCACCTTATACGTCACTCATGATCAGGCAGAAGCTGTATCTATGGCTGATAGAATAGTGGTAATGAATCTTGGAGTAGTTCAACAAATAGGAACCCCCAGGGAAGTTTACAGTCATCCACGTAATCTTTTTGTGGCCAATTTTATTGGAAGTCCAGGGATGAATTTCTTAAACTGTACTTTCCAGCAGGGAAAGCTCGTGGGAGAGGAGAATCTTTTCGTTTTACCTGTTGATGAGCAAATTAAAGATGAGATAAAAGCTAAACTGGAAGGAAAAAAATTGATACTTGGAGCAAGACCTGAAGACATAATTTTTACTCACAAAAAAGAGGTTGAGACTATCCCTGCCATTGTTTATGTGGTTGAACCTCTGGGGACAGAAAATATAATTAATCTCAAGATAGGAGAACGTATAATAAAGGCAAGATGTGCACCCAGTTTCTTTCCTAAAATAGGAGAAAAAGTCTGGGTAAAGATTAAAAAAGGTAAACTTAGACTTTTTGATAGAGAAAGTGAGGAAAATATTATTTAGTTTTTAAAAAAACAAAATGGCAACCGTAAGACTGGTAAATGTAAGTAAGAGATACGGTAATGTGGAGGCTATAAAAAAAATAAATCTCCACATAAAAGACGGGGAATTAATAGTGCTTCTTGGACCAACAGGAGCGGGTAAGACAACCACTTTAAGGTCAGTGGCAGGTCTTGAACATCCAGAGGAAGGTGAAATTTATATCGGTGAAGAGAAAGTCAATCATCTATCGCCGGCTGATAGAGATGTTGCTTTTGTGTTTCAAAATTACTCTTTATATCCCCGCTATACAGTTTTTGATAATATGGCATCCCCCTTAAAAGCTCGGGGAATGGATAGAATTGAAATAGAGAAGATTGTAAAAAGAACAGCTAATATGCTTCATATAGCTCATCTTCTTCATCGTAAGCCCGAGCATCTAAGTGGAGGAGAAATGCAGAGAGTTGCTCTGGGACGAGCTTTAGTTCGTAACCCTCGCGTTTTTCTGATGGATGAGCCTCTTACTAATCTGGATGCTAAATTAAGAGAGGAAATGAGGGCCGAATTGAAGAGACTGCAAGCTGATATTGGGGCTACTTTTTTTTACGCCACTCCTGATCAGGCCGAAGCTCTATCCATGGCTGATAGAATAGCTATTTTAAAGGAAGGGAAGATCCAGCAGGTAGGAACTCCCTTTGAAGTGTACAATAATCCCTCTACAATGTTTATAGCGAATTTTCTTGGTAGTCCGGGAATGAATTTCCTTCCCTGTAGATTGGATAAAAAATCAATAGATGTAGGTCCGGGTATCTTTAAAGTTGCTCTTTCAACAGAAAAACTAAAGAAACTGCAAGAAGTTTCACCCCCGGTATCAGAACTTGTCTTTGGAATAAGACCAGAAGAAATCACTATAAGCAAAGAAAAAGGACCGGGATTTATTCAGACAGAGATGGACGTGATGGAACTTATGGGTTCCTGGACGATTGTTAGTTTGAAGTTGAAAGCTCATTACATAAAAGTCAGAAGCGATGCCGATTTTGAAGCAACTCCTGGAGAAAAAATCTGGATAAAGATAAACGAAGAAAAAGTGCACCTTTTTAACAGAGAAAACGGAAAATCTATCTTTTAAGAGGGAAAAAATGGCTTATTTAATGGGAATAGATGTAGGAACTACAGGAACCAAGACTCTGATAATTGATGAAAATGGCAATCTGATTACTACATCTTTTGAAGAATATCCAACTTACATGCCTTACCCTACCTGGTCAGAACAAAATCCTGAGGATTGGTGGAAGGCCACTGTAAATACCATAAGGGATGCTCTTACCAAAGCTGGTTTAAAAGGAAAAGATATTGCGGGAATAGGCCTTTCTGGACAGATGCATGGGTCAGTTTTTCTGGATAAAAATTACAAGGTTCTTCGTCCCTGTATTCTGTGGAATGACCAGCGGACTGTCAAGCAGTGCGAATACATAACCCAGCGTATAGGCAAAAAGAGATTAATGGAAATTGCCTGCAATCCTGCCCTTACTGGATTTACAGCTGGAAAGATCCTCTGGGTGAAGGAGATGGAGCCCGAAATTTATAATCAAACTTATAAAATCCTTCTTCCCAAGGATTACGTTAGATTTTGTTTAACGGGGGATTTTGCCACCGAGGTTTCTGACGCTTCGGGAACCCTTCTTCTGGATATTAAAAAAAGAAAGTGGTCAAAGGAACTTCTTTCTGAACTGGAAATTGATGAAGAACTCATGCCTTCCTGCTATGAATCGCCTCAGATCACAGGTAGTATAACCAGAAAAGCTTCGCAGTTAACCGGACTTAATCCTGGCACTCCAGTTGTGGGGGGAGGAGGAGATCAGGCTGCAGGTGCGGTGGGTAATGGTATTGTTAAAAAAGGAATGATTTCCAGTACGATTGGGACATCAGGAGTAGTTTTTGCCTTTAGTCCTGAAGTAAAAATTGACCAGGAGGGAAGAGTTCACACTTTCTGTCATGCTGTACCGGAAAAGTGGCATGTTATGGGAGTTATGCTTTCGGCTGGAGGTTCCTTAAGATGGTTCAGAGATAGTCTGGGTGAAGTGGAAAAAGAAGAGGCCAGAAAAAAGGGAGTTGATCCTTACGAGATTCTTTTAGAGAAAGCTGGTAAAATCCCGCCAGGGGCAGAAGGCCTGCTCTTTCTTCCCTATCTTTCAGGAGAGAGGAGTCCTTACCCCAACCCTCATGCCCGGGGTGTGTTTTTTGGATTAAATCTGCGCCATAAAAAAGAGCATCTTATAAGAGCTGTAGTTGAAGGGGTAACTTTTGGAATGAAAGACTGCCTTGAGATTATTGTAAAAATGGGAATTTCCGCCAGTAAGGTAAGAGCATCAGGTGGAGGTGCAAAATCAAAGCTCTGGCGACAGATTCAGGCTGATATTTATAATCTGGAAGTTGAAACTGTAAATGTTACTGAAGGTGCTGCTTTCGGGGCGGCTCTTTTAGCGGGGGTGGGAAGTGGTGTGTACAGCACAGTGGAAGAAGCCTGTGAAAGCACTATCAAGGTGTCTACCAGCATTAAACCAAATCTGAAAAATATTAAGTTATACGAAAAATATTATCAGATTTACCATTCTCTTTATCCTGCTCTGGTTGATCATTTTGACCAATTAAGCGAAGTTGTCGGGATGTGAAAAAAGATACTAAGGAGGAAACCGAAGGTGAAAATTATCTGTAATAGAGATGATCTTCTACAAGCGGTACGAACCGTCCAGAATGCACTCACCAGTACCGCTCTTCCTGTTCTTTCTCATGTTCTTATTCTGGCAAAAGAAAAGGGTGGAGAGGTAATTGCTACCAATCTGGAGAGTACAATTTACTCCAATTTTGAGGCAGATGTCGAGGAAGAAGGAAATATCTGTCTCCCGGGTGTAAAACTTTTTTCCATCTTAAGAGAACTTCCACCTGGCCAGCTCAGTTTGGAAACCAGGGATTCTGAAGGTTTAATAAAAATGGAACAGATTTTCTTTTCTTTGCTGGGGCTTCCAGGAGAGGATTTCCCTGAAACTCCTGCTCCTTTAAAACCTGTTTTCACCCTTCCTCAGCAGGTACTGAGAATGATTTTTGAAAAAACCATGTTTTCTGCAGGGCAGGATGAGGTAAGACAGAATCTTAACTGTGTATTTTTAGAAACAACATTTCCGGAGCAAAAAGCCACAGCTATCTTAAAAGCTGTGGCCACTGATGGACGTCGCCTTTCACTTTTAACCGTTTCTGATCTTCAAATCTCCGAACCTTTCCAGATTTTGATACCTCTAAGAGCAGTAAGAGAACTTACCAAAATTCTGGAGAAAGAGGGAGAGGTGAAGGTAGGGGTAGAGCAAAACAGAGTGTTTTTTCAAACCCATAATTTTTCCTTTTTCTCTCAACTAATTGATGCCAGGTTTCCTGACTATCAGGGAGTAATTCCCAGAGATTATAGAATTTCTTTCAAAGCTAAAAGAGAAGAGCTTATGGCGGCCATAAGACGGGTGTCACTTTTAACCGAACAGCAGACTCGCCTGGTAAAATTTACCTTGAAGGGTGATAGTCTACTAATTAACACCACCTCGGCAAGACTGGGAAGTGCTTACCAGGAACTTTCGGTTTTAACTGAACAAAAAGAGGAAATAGAAATTGGATTTAACGCCACATTTCTTTTAGAAGCTTTAAGAATAATGGAGGAAGATTTAGTGGAAGTGCATCTTATAGACAACGAATCTCCCGGGGTTTTCCAGCCTGTAGAATCTCAAAATTATCTTTATATCCTTATGCCCGTTAAATTAAGGGATTAAATATCATTTGCAAAGAGAACAGGGTCTTGTTATTGTGGTTAAGGAATCTTCAGGTTACAAATTTTAGGAATTTCTCTCACCTTAATCTTAGATTTTCTCCCGGTGTAAATATTTTTGAAGGAAAAAATGGTGAGGGGAAAACCAATTTACTGGAGGCGATTTACTGTTTAACGAGAGGGTTATCTTTTAGAACTTCCAGGGAACAGAGACTGATAAAGTGGGGAGAAAAAAATCTTTATCTTAAGGGGGAGGGGGAAAAGCAGGGTAATTTCCTGAAATACGAATTTTCACTGGGGAAAACCGAATCTAAAAGGAGGAAGGTAAATTCTCACGCTGTTTCACTCAAAAACAGCAAATGGTGGCTCTGGCCAGTTATATTTACAAGTCAGGACATGAAGATAGTTCAGAGTGGTCCTTTTTATCGAAGAAGTTTCATAGATGAGGTACTCTCCTTCAGCTATCCTGAGTTCAATTATCTCAAGTTATCCTTTAACAGAGTGCTAAATCAGAGGAACATGGTGCTTAACCAGTTAAAAAAAGGTAAAAACAGTAAAAAACTTCTGGACAGCTGGGATTTTCAGCTGGTCAAATTTGGCTCAAAAATAGTTTACCTTCGTATTCAAATGTCAAAAGAACTTTCCTTAAGATTAAAAGACACCCTGAATCAGCTCATGGGTAAAAAGGTTTCCTGTAAGCTTGTTTATCAGTGTTCTTTTATAAATGGAGAAACTGATAAAATTTCTTTAGATTCCATAAATGAGCTTTTTACCTTTCAACTTTCAAGGATTAGGCAAAGGGAGATAGAAAGCGGAATTACTTTAATTGGTCCTCATCGGGATGAATTTAAGATTTTTGTGAATGGTGTTGACCTTAGAAATTTTGGTTCTCAGGGTGAACAAAGAGTCGTTGCTATCGGTCTACGATTGGTGGAAGCAGAGCTAATCAGGGAAGCTCAAAAAGAAGCCCCATTGGTTTTGTTAGATGACATCACTTCTGACCTCGACTGTGAACGAGAAAAATTTCTGTTAAAAAAAATAAAAAGTATGGGTCAGGTTTTTTTGACCTGTCAAGACCTATCAAGATTAAACAAGGCTATCTTAAATGAAAGTTTGATTTTCCATTTAAAAAATGGAAATGTCGAGGTTAAAGACCATGGATAATCCACCTTCTCCTGTAGGAGAAATTCTGGAGGAAGTACTCTCACGTCTTGGTATAGACAATAAGATAAAGCAACTTCGTATCTTAAAACACTGGAAAGAAATTGTTGGCAAAACCCTGGCCCGCCATTCCTGTCCAGTTGCTGTGCGCAAAGGTAACCTTTTTGTCAAGGTGGACAGTTCTGGATGGCTTGCACAAATAACCTATTTTAAAGAAAAAATCATCTCTGAACTCAATCGAAAAGCGGGAAGTGAAGTAATCCGTGATATTTACCTTAGCCTGGGAAAAGTTTATCCTCAAAGGAAAAAAGGTAAATTGGCTCCTAATTTGCGTAAGATAAGATTAAGCCAGAAAGATTTAAACTGGATAGAAAATACTGTTAAAAATGTCAAAGATGAGAGTTTACGAGAACTTTTACGAAGAATTCTTATAAAGGACAAAAAGTTAAAAAAATTCCAGAATCGTTCTTCTAAAGCGAAAAACTGATCTAAAAGCCACTTTTGACAGTTATGCTGTGTATTGTAAAATTATGTGACAGGTGCAAAATGGGTTATAAGAAATTGCGGGAGCAAATGGTTAAAAACCAACTTATCCCAAGGGGAATAAAAGATAAAAAGGTGCTGGAAGCTTTTCTTAAAGTGGAAAGGGAAAAATTTGTTCCTCCCTCAGTTAGGGAAGATGCTTACGGTGATTTTCCTTTATCTATAGGCGAAGGGCAAACAATTTCTCAACCTTATATGGTGGCATTAATGACTCAATGTTTGAAATTAAATGGTCAGGAAAAAGTTTTAGAAATTGGTACCGGATCTGGCTATCAGACAGCTATTCTTGCACTTTTGTCCAGAGAGATTTACAGTGTGGAGAGAATCCCCTCCCTGGCCAATAAAGCCAGAAGATTGCTTAAAGAGCTGGGTTACGAAAATGTTAAAATTTTTGTCGGTAATGGAACAGTCGGGCTACAGGAGTTTGCTCCCTATGACCGTATAATAGTTACTGCTGGGGCAAAAGACATCCCTCCTCCTCTCCTCAACCAGTTGAATGATGGAGGAATCATGGTAATTCCGGTAGGAGATCCATATTCTCAGGAACTTAGAGTAGTAGAAAAGAAAAAGGGAGGTAGATTGAAAAGTAAAACCGTTGAGAGATGTGTATTTGTTCCCCTGATAGGTCAGTACGGCTGGGAGGAAGAACGTGAATAAGCAAACTTTTTATTCCTATTTTTTACCCTTTTTTATCAGCATGCTTCCTGTAAGTGAACTTAGAGGGGGTCTGCCTCTTGCTCTATCTCAAGGACTTTCACCATTTCGGGCTTATTTAATTAGTGTCATTGGAAATACTATACCGGTACTCCCTCTCTTGATAGGTCTTAAATCTTTTATTAAACTAATAAAAAGATACAAATGGCTTAAAGGGGTTCTGGAAATTATCGAAAAAAAAGCTTTCTCGAAACAAAAAACAATTCAAAAATACGGGATTTACGGAATAATATTCGTCGTTATGGTGCCACTTCCCATGACAGGAGCCTGGACGGGAAGCTTGATCAGTGCTCTTCTTTCTATTCCAGTTAAATATGCTTTTCCCGCTATTTTTGCTGGAATTTGTCTTGCAGGATTTATAGTTCTTTTTGCTGTAACAGGATTTTTTGAAATAGGGAAACTTTTAAGCGGGATGTAGCGCAGTCTGGTCCAGCGCGCCTCGTTCGGGACGAGGAGGTCGGGGGTTCAAATCCCCCCATCCCGACCAACAAGGTAGAAGGCAAGGGGATGAAAATAACAAAAATATTTTTAATCATTTTTATAGCCAGCTGGTGGGGAGGTTTTTGCTCTTTTACTCAGGCAGCAGTGCTTACTTACTATCGTTATCACATAGTTCAAAAAGGTGATACCTTGTATGATATAAGTAAACAGTACAGTGTTTCCATAAAGGAAATAAAAAAGAAAAACAGGCTCAAAAGTGACAGGATTTACCCCGGTCAAAAGTTGATTATCTCCGTCAAAATCAGGGGAATCTACCATCCGGTAAAAAGAGGGGAGTATTTGTGGCGGATATGCAAAACCTATGGAGTTGATATGGAAGAAGTAATAAGGTTGAACCGCATATCGGATCCGGATAACATTAAAGAGGGGCAAAAAATATTTATTCCAGGTGCCACCCGTGTTAAAAATATCAAGGTACCCGAAGAACTCATCCTCAAAGAGGATATTTCCTTTCAATTTGAACACAGCAAAGGTAAACTGGAAAAAAGAAAACAAATAACTATAAACATGAGCTGGCCGGTGAATAAAGATCTTGCTCGCTATAAATACAGTGAATCTGGAACCGGTATTGATATTTTTGCACCTGAGGGGACAGCAATTATTACTCCTGCTGATGGGAAGGTATATTTTAGTGGATGGTTGCGCGGTTATGGGAAGACTGTAATAATTGAACATCCGGAACTTAAAATATTTACCTGTTACATGCACAATTCGGTTAATCTGGTTGAAGTTGGAGATGTGGTAAAAAAAGGAGATGTTATTGCCAGAATAGGCAATACAGGGACTGATGAAATAAAGCTTCATTTTGAAATTAGAGACGAAAATGGAAAACCTGTAGACCCACTCCAATATCTCTCTAACAACTAAAAAGAAAAGGGGTTACGGAATGTTAAGTATTAAGTGGATTAGAGAAAACGTGGATTTCATGAGAAGTTGTCTTGCTAAAAGAAAATTCCAGGCCGACCTTGAGGTATTACTTGCCTGGGATGGGGAAAGAAGGAACTGCATAAAAAAAACCGACGAGTTAAAACACATTCAAAATAAAAAGTCCAGGCAAATAGGGGAACTTAAAAGTAAAGGAGAAGATGTAAGTTCTTTAATTCTGGAAACACAGGAGCTTGCGGCAGAAATTAAAAAATGGGAAAGGAAAAGAAAACAGCTCGAAGAGAAAGTCCAGAATTTTCTTTTAAATCTACCTAATCGGTTACATCCTGACGTTCCTGAGGGTGAAAACCAGGAAGTTAGAAGATGGGGACAGATTCCTGAATTTCACTTTCCGATCAAAAATCACCAGGAACTTGGGGAACAATTGGGAATACTGGATTTTAAGAGAGGTGCCAAGATCACAGGAAGCGGATTTATAGTATCAAGAGGGTTAGGAGCCAGATTAGAAAGAGCCTTAATTAATTTTATGCTGGATTTACATATAAAGCAGGGCTATGAAGAAATTTTGCCTCCCTTTATGACCAATACCGCCTCAACAATTGGGACCGCACAGCTGCCCAAGTTCAGAGAAGAACTTTATAAGTGCGAAAAAGATGACTTTTATCTTGTTCCTACCGCTGAAGTTCCTGTAACTAATCTCCATCGAGAGGAAATCCTGAAAGAAAAAGAACTTCCTCTCTCTTATACAGCATACACACCTTGTTTTCGCAGAGAAGCAGGTGCTTATGGTAAGAAAATCCAGGGTTTGATAAGAGTTCATCAGTTTAACAAAGTGGAACTGGTTAAATTTACCACTCCTGAAACATCCTATAGCCAGCTTGAGCAGTTACTTAAGGATGCCGAGGAGGTTTTGAAAAAGCTCCAGCTTCCCTATCGAGTGGTAAAGCTCTGCGGAGAAGAACTCGGCTTTGCTGCCGCTTTTGGATATGATATTGAAGTCTGGCTCCCAAGCCAACAGAGATGGCTTGAGATCTCCACGTGTTCAAACTTTGAAAGTTACCAGTCTCGCAGAGCGGCTATAAGGTATAGAGAAGATACAACCGGTGAAACAAGGTATGTGCATACTCTTAATGGGTCTGGTCTTGCTGTTGGACGATGTGTGGTAGCCATTCTGGAGAACTTTCAGGATGAAAAAGGAAGAGTTCATTTACCTGAAGTTCTCTGGCCCTACATGGATGGAATAAGGGTAATTGAAAAGTCAATCACTCAGGTTTGATTAGCATTTTCTGAACAATTTCAGGGATTTTTTTTAACATGTCTTTTATTTTTTCAGGATGCGAAGTTCCTCCCTGGGCAAAGTCTCTTCTTCCACCACCACTACCCCCGGCAAGAGAAGCCAACCGTTTTATTAAATCATTGGCCGGAAGATTCTCATAAGTGGAAACCACCACTATAAATGCCTTTTCCTTGGCAGATGAAGTAAGGCAAATTACAGCTTGATTTAATTTTTTTTTAATGGTCTCGGCTGCCTCTCTTAAAATTTTGGGTGAAGCCTCGTCTAAATTTCCAAGGCATAGATTAATCCCTTCAACCTGAATAATTTGGCTAACAAGCTGCTGGACCGTTTTTTCAGTAATAACTTTTTGAAATTTTTCTAACCTTTTTTCCATCTGACTAATTTTCCTGTCCTGTTCTTTTAGCTTGTCAAATATTTTATCTTCCGAAACTTCCAGAAATTTTGCAATCTCATTTAAGGTATTTTTTTTGTTCATTAACCACAAAAGAGCTCTTTCTCCGGTATAAGCTTCAATTCGTCGTATTCCCGAAGCAACTCCACTTTCAGAAACTATCTGGAATAGACCCATTTCGCCAGTTTGCGAAAGATGGGTTCCTCCGCAAACCTCTTTACTGAAAGTCCCTATTTCCACAAGCCGCACTCTGTCTGCGTACTTCTCTTCAAAAAAGGTAAGAGCTCCTCTTTTTTTAGCTTCTTCAAGTTCTACTTCCTGTACCTTAACTGGTATATTTTCTCTTATCTTTTCATTAATTAAGAAACAGACTTTTTCCAGAATGTCTTCTTTTACGGGCGAGGAAAAAGTAAAATCAAATCTGAGTCTGTCAACCTCAACCAGTGATCCATTTTGTCTAACCTCCTCACCCAGGAACTGGCGTAAGGCTGCCTGTAAAAGATGAGTACCTGTGTGAGCACGGGAAATGGCAGCCCTTCTCTGCTGGTCAACCTTAGCTTTAATCCTTTCCCCTTTGCTAAATTTTCCACTTAAAACTCTGACCCGGTGAAAAATAAGAGCCCCTTTTTTCTGAGTATCTATCACCTGTGCTTTTGCCTTATCAGAAAATATCTCCCCTTTGTCTCCAATCTGTCCCCCTCCTTCGGGATAAAAACAGGTTGCAGAGAGAATAAAGTCGGCCTCCTCGTTTTCTTTTACCTCTTCAACAAGCTTATTTTTACTCACTATAGCTAAAATAGTAGCCTCAACGGAAAGTCTCTGGTATCCCGGAAAAACCTTCTTTTTTTCAGTAAGATATTCCTTTTCCAGTTTGTTTAAAAGCGAGACACCTTCTTGGTCTATAAAATCAAATTTTCTTTCACCCAGCACTATGCGTGATTTTTGTCTTTGTTTTTCCATTAACTTGAAAAAACCATCTTCATCAACACTCAATCCTGATTCTAAGGCAATTTCTCTGGTTAAATCAAAGGGGAACCCATAAGTATCATACATTCTGAAAATATCCTCTCCGGGGAGTATCTTTTCTTTTTTAGACCCGTATTTTTCAATTAATTGTTCCAGAATATTAAGTCCCCTTGTCAGTGTCTCCTGAAAATTCTCCTCTTCTTCTCTGATCTTCTTTGCTATTTTTTCTCTTTCTGCTTCCAGATGACTGTAATAGCCGCCCATCATCTTAATCACCACTGGAACACCTCGGTAAAGGAAAGGTTCGTTCAACCCTAACTTTCTTCCATAACGGAATGCTCGCCGAAGGACTCGTCTTACCACATAACCCCTTCCTGTATTGGAAGGAAAAATCCCTTCAGCTATAAGAAATGTAAGACCTCGTAAGTGGTCACTTATAACCCGCAGAGCCTTCACGTCCGGGTCTTCAACAGGAGCTATCTCTTTTAGCCAGTTGTAAAGTGAAACAAAAAGGTCGGTGTGATAGTCATCCTCTACTCCCTGAAGCACCGTAGCTACCCGTTCAAGCCCCATTCCTGTATCCACATTTTTTGCGGGCAGAGCAGTTAAATTACCGTCCTTATCTCTGTTATATTGCATAAATACCAGGTTCCATATTTCTACCCATCTGGAACATCGGTTACATCCAGGTTCACACACCCCTCCAGCACAGCCCGTGTTCTCACCTCTGTCAAAGAAAAGCTCTGTATCAGGCCCACAGGGTCCGGTTTCAGCTGCTGACCAGAAATTGTCTTCTTTGCCTTTTCTTATGATCCTTGAGGAGGGAATACCCAGTTTCCTCCATATGGAGAAAGTTTCTTCATCTTCCTTAAATATGGTGATCCAGATTCTTTTTATATTTATATCCAGCTCCCGAGTAACAAACTCAAGAGCCCACTCACAGGCTTCTTTTTTGAAGTAATCCCCAAAAGAAAAATTACCCAGCATTTCAAAAAAGGTATGATGATAGGAAGTTTCTCCCACTCTCTCCAGATCGTTGGTCCGAAAACAAAGCTGACAGGAAGTAATCCTGGTAGCAGGAGGTTTTTCCAGTCCTAAGAAAAAAGCCTTAAAGGGAACCATACCTGCTATGGTGAAGAGAAGCTGAGGATCTTCTATAGCTAAAGGGGCAGAAGGACGATGGAGGTGTCCTTTTTTCTGGAAAAAATCCAAAAACTTTTGTCTTATTGCGTCACCTTTCATTTGACCCTCCGTTATTTACATGGTAAATAAGGGATCAACATCGACTCCCACTTTAACTGAACCTTTATCCATGTAAGGACTTATTTTCTTTCTGATGAATTTTTCCAGCAAATTATTTGATCCATTACGTATAACTATATGATATCGATAACGCCCTTTTATTCTGGAAAATGGGCAAGGGGAAGGTCCTAAGAATTTAAAATCTTTTTCTACAAGCTGTTCTTTTATCCTGTTAGCTTTATCCCTGACTTTTGCTTTATAGCTTCCCTCCAGAAGGATTCTTATCCACTGCTCATAGGGAGGATACATGAGATATTTTCTCGTTTTCAATTCCTGAGAATAAAAGTCCTCGATTTTCTGGCTGGTCAACGCATAGTGAGTAGGATTGTAGGTCTGGATTATAAGGGTACCCCCTTTCTTTAAGTTTCTTTTTATTCGAACAAGAAATTGAAAAGCATGTTCACCTGCTCGAAAATCAGGAAGATTCAAAAGTACATCAATCAGCATTACACCAGCAAGGTCAACCTGAGAAAGTATTTCTTCCTTTACCAGAAGTTGAGTTCCAACTAAAATGTCAACCTCCTTTTTTCTTACTTTCTTTACAACCGTTTCGGGAGAGGTATCAGCATCAAGATCAACCCTTTCAACGCGTGCTTCTGGAAACCTTTTACGGAGTTCCATCTCAACTCTTTGAGTCCCCCATCCAATTTTTTTTATTTCTCTACCCTGGCAGAAAGGGCAAATGGAAGGCGCTTCTTGTTTTAGTCCACAGTAATGACAGACCATTTCTTTTTTTAGATGAAAAGTAAGTCCGATGTTACACTCAGGGCACCTTATGACTTCTCCACAATCATGACACAAAAGAAAACTGGCATAACCACGTCTCATGACAAGAAGCATAACTAAAAGACCCTGATTTAAGGCATCTTTTATTTTTTGTTGTAAAAGATGGGAAAAAATTCGATCGCTTCTTTTTTCTCTTTTCAGATCAACTATGTAAGATGAAACAGAATTTTCCTGCTCACTGGAAAAATCCATAAGTTGATAAAGGCCTTTTTTTATCTTGTACCAGGACTCAACAGAGGGTGCATGACTTACAAGATACACTGGAAATCCTTCTTTCTCTCCCCTCTTAATAGCTACCTCTCGCACGTTATATTTTGGTGTCTCTTTTTGCTTGTAGTCTGTACTCTCTTCTTGATCAACAACGATGCAACCAATTCTGTTGAAGGGAGCAAAAACCACTGATCTTGTCCCAATCGCCAGTTCAACCTGACCTTTTTTCATCATAAGCCATCGATAGTACCTTTCTTTAGGGGAAAGTTTGCTGTGAAAGACAACCGTTTTAAAGCCCTCTCTTTCAGCTTTTTCCTGCAACAGGTGGATAAGATTTATCTCGGGAACTAAAACAATAGTTTGTTTTTTAAGATGATGATTTTGCTTTATCCAGGATAAAATTAATTCCAATTTTCTCTCACCTGGTAAGACAACGTAAACTCCAGCTTCTCCACAACCAGCTTTTTCCTCCGCTGAAGACAAATCTGATTCAACTCTATAAGGTTCCAGGAAAGGGAAAATAGAATGCAAGCTTTGTCCCAAAGTGCAAAGGTAATACTTGCTCATCCATACGGCAAGTTCCCATAATTTCTCATTGAGGGGAGGATAAAAATCTACAACCTGCAAAAGCTGCTTTAACTTTCTTTGAGGCTTCTTATTACTACTTTTCACTATAAAGCCTGTGAGTTCGGTATTTCTAAAAGGGGCTTTTACCCTCTGACCTTTTTGCAGAGAAAACTTCATGTCCGAAGGCACCTTATACCAGAAAAATTTATCCAGAGGTAAATCAAAGGCAACTGCAACGTATCGGGAAGACATTTTTACTTTTCTCGTTCTTTATGTGAAGAAAAATCCTCTTCTTCATTCAGGTCCAATTTAATATGAAGCTCCCTTAGCTGATCCTCTTCAACTTTTGAGGGAGCCTGGGTTAAGAGACAGGTTGCTTTTTGAGTTTTAGGAAAGGGAATTACTTCTCTGATTGATTTCTCTCCGGCAAGAAGCATCACTATCCTGTCAAGACCCATCGCTATTCCTCCGTGAGGAGGTGCTCCCATGGAAAGAGCATCTAATAGAAATCCGAATTTCTCTCTGGCCTTGACTTTGTCTATTCCCAGTATCTCCAAGATCTTTTGTTGAAGTTCAGACTGATGGATTCTTATACTTCCACCCCCAATTTCTTCACCATTTAAGACTATATCGTAAGCTCTGGCCTTTACCTTCTCTGGATCGGTCTCCAGAAGGGGTAGATCACTTTCCCGGGGACTGGTGAAAGGATGGTGCATAGGTGAAAGCTCACCATTTTCATCTCTTTCAAAGAGAGGAAAATCCACTATCCACACAAATTTAAATTTATCCCGGGGAATAAGGTTGAACTTTTTAGCCAGATAAATCCGCAGCTGGCCCAGAGATTGGTTAACAATTTCTCTTTTTTTATCTCCTGCAATAAGCAGAATATCATTTTTTCTCATTTCTGTAGTTTCCAGAGTTCTTCTCAAGACTGTCTCAGGATAGAATTTTTCCAGAGGGGACTTTATTTTACCATTTTCAAACCTTATCCAGGACAGACCCTTTGCACCCTGGTTTATAATCCAGAGGTTTAATTCATCAAGCTCTTTCCGCGATAAAGCTGCTCCATCAGGAAGAACTATACCCTTTATACTTCCACCCTCCTTCACGATCTCCTGAAAAATTTTAAATTTTCCTTCCTCTCCCAGAAATCCAAGATCCTTGAGCTCCAGAGTAAACCTGAGATCTGGTTTATCAGTTCCGTATCTCTCCATGGCCTTCTGATAAGTGAGTCGGGGAAAGGGAGTAGAAATTTTTATATTTTTAGTCTTGAGAAAAATGTGTTGCAAAAGACCTTCTATAAGCTCAAATATATCTTCTTCTGTAATAAATGAAAGCTCAATATCAATCTGAGTGTGCTCGGGTTGGCGATCTGCTCTTAAATCTTCATCTCTAAAACATTTTACAATCTGAAAGTATTTCTCAAAACCTGCTACCATAAGCATCTGCTTGAAAAGCTGGGGAGACTGAGGAAGAGCATAAAATTCCCCCGGGTTAACTCGAGAAGGAACAAGATAATCTCGAGCTCCTTCAGGTGTGCTTCGGGTCAAAAAAGGAGTTTCAATCTCTATAAAACCTTTTTTGTCCAGAAACTCTCTTACCGCCTTTGTGGCCTCATATCTGAGCCATAGATTGCGTTGCATGGTGGGACGTCTGAGATCAAGATACCGATATTTAAGTCTTATTTCTTCGTTAATCTCGATTTTGTCTTCAATACTAAAAGGTAAGGGTAAAGACACATTCAATATTTCCAGTTCCTCTACCAGAATTTCTATTTCCCCGGTGGAAATTTTTGGATTGATCGACTCAGGGGGTCGTTGCATAACTTCTCCTCTAACCGCAATAACCCACCCTTCTTTGATCAAATGTCCCTGGCGATGAACCTGGGAACATAACTCAGGATTCAGGACAAGCTGTACGACACCTGATCTGTCCCAGAGGTCAATAAAAACAAGGCCACCATGGTCTCTTTTTCTCCTCACCCAACCGGCAACTGTTACCTTAGTTCCCACATCATTTTTATCCAATTTTCCGCAATAATGGGTTCTTTTTAATCTCATATTTCAACCTGTCCTTTTCATCAGATACTCGTTTAAATTCGAGATATCCCCGATACTTATCTCAACCTGGTGTCCTGATTTCATGTCTTTTAATGGAAATTTTTTTCTCTTCAATTCATCCTCACCTATTATAAGAACCCAGGAGAATCCTTCTTTGTCTGCTTCTTTTAATTGAGAAGAAAGACTTTTCTCCATAAGATTTACCCGGGCCTGGATATTTTGGGAGCGAATTAGACGGGCAATTTTCAATCCTTCCTCTATACTATCCTTACCTATGGTTACCACAAAAACCGCTGGTTTCCGATCAGGTAAAATATCGATTCCTGCTTTGTTTAAACTAATCACCAGTCGCTCTACACCCATGGCAAAACCCAGAGCAGGAATGGGGGGTCCTCCCAGTTCAGCTACCAGATCGTCGTATCTTCCCCCCGCGCAGACGGTATTCTGGGAACCGAGATGTGGAGATACGATTTCAAAAATAGTTCGGGTATAGTAATCAAGACCTCTAACTAAGTAAGGGTTAACTTTATAGGCGATATTTAATCTGTCAAGTTGTTTTAATACTTGATTGAAATGCTCAAAACACGAAGAGCAGATAAAATCTCCTATTTTAGGTGCTTTTTCTATGGTTTTTCGACAGATCTCGTTTTTACAATCAAGCAGTCTTAGTGTATTGGTGTTATAGCGCCTCTGGCAGACCTCGCAGAGAGAATTTAAATTATCTCCTAAATACACTTTCAGTGCTCTTACGTATTCCGACCTACACTTTTTGCAACCCAGGCTATTTATCTGGATTTCCAGATTTTTAAGGCCGATATTCTGAAAAAAACTGTAAGCCATTTCTACAAGTTCCACATCAATCCAGGGAACATCCACACCAAAACACTCAACCCCTATTTGATAAAATTCTCTAAGTCTCCCAGCTTGAGGTCTCTCGTACCTGAACATCGGACCCATGTAATAAACTTTCCATTCTTTTCCTTTCCCGTAGATTTTGTGCTGGAGATAAGCTCTTACAACTCCGGCGGTTCCTTCAGGCCTTAAAGAAATGCTTCTTCCCCCTTTATCTGTGAAAGTGTACATCTGCTTTCCAACATCAGTTTCTTGTCCTACACTACGAATAAAAAGTTCTGTCCGCTCAAACGTAGGGATTCTTATCTCTCTATATCCGTAAAGAGAAAAAATTCTTCTTGCCTCTTTTTCGACAAAGTTATAGTAATCGGTTTTTGGTGGAAAAAGATCCTCTACTCCTTTTACTGAATGTATCATAGTTACCCCTTAACTTTCTGAAACATATTGATTGCCTTGAGATGCTGTTTGTAGGTTTGGCTGAAGTAATGCGTGCCATCACCCCTTGCAACAAAATAGAGATAGTTAACCTGAGCTGGATGAATTGCTGCTTTAATACTTTCTATTCCCGGACTGCAAATTGGTCCTGGTGGAAGTCCCGGATAAAGATAGGTATTGTAAATTGAAGGATACCTTAGCATTTCTCTGGTTAATTTCTGGTGAAAATCTCCCAACGCATATTTGATGGTGGGATCGGCCATCAATTTCATTCCATTTTTCAATCTATTGTAAAAAACTCCTGCTATTATTGGTTTTTCGGAATCCACTCTGGCCTCCTTTTCTATGATAGAGGCCAGAATAATAATCTGGTGCAGAGAAAAGTCATTTTTTTTCACCTCTTTCCTGTAAATTGGCAAGACCTTTTCTTCAAATTTTAATAAAAATTCTCCTGCAATTTTTCTTGGATCCTCTTCCATGCAAAAATAGTAAGTTTCGGGAAAAAGATAACCCTCGAGAGAGTTCACTGAGGAAAGCCAGGGAAATTCAGAGTAGAAAATCTGAGCATTATTAACAACCTCAAGGAAGGATCTGGCATCCACAATCTGTTTTTTCTCAAGAAGATTAGCCACCTCCCATTTTGGTAGCCCCTCAGGGATAGTTATTCTGAATAACTTCACCTGTCCTCTTTTAATTTTGCAAAGAACAGAAAGTAAAGTTGGAGATTCGAACTCGTAAAATCCCGCTTTTAAATCATTTTCCCACCCTAAAATTTTTACCAGCATAAAAAAAAGCCACCAGCTGGGAATTACTTTGTTTTCCCGGAGAATTCGGGAGATATTTTTTGAATCTGTCCCCCGAGGTATTCTTACCGTCACTTTCTTCTGGTCAAAAGCAGGTATAAACAGGTAAGAGATAAGTAAAATCATAAAAAATATAAAACCAATCTTTGAGATTCTTTTTAAAAATTCCCCATTCACGGATTTTCCTTCTTCTAAGGCTTTTTCTGTCTTATAGCCTCCAGGTAATCCTGAAGCAAGATTGTAGCCGCCAGTTTATCTTTCACCTTTCTTTTTTTTCGCCAATTTACCTTACTTTCCCGCAACAATCTTTCTGCCTTAAGTGTGGTAAACCTCTCATCAGCAAAAACAACAGGAACTTTAACTTCCTTCTGGAGAAGATTTGCAAACTCTCTGGTTTTCTTTGCCTGTTCCCCTTCCTTGCCTTTCAAATCTACCGGTATGCCCACAACTATCTTACCCACTTTATAAAAAGAAACCAGCTTCTTAACATAGGCAATTTTTTCATCAGGCGAGCAGGATGAAAATCTTACGGAACCTATACCCTGTGCAATAATTTGGAGGGAATCAGAAATGGCTATTCCAAGACTCTTATCACCTACATCCAAACAGAGTATTTTTTCAGGTTTTTTGGAGATATTAAACTCCACCCCTTTTTACCCAATATAGATAATCCGGTTGCAATTCTCGCAATAAACAACCTGTTGTCGTCTGGCTTGACCAATCAAAGAGGGAGAGATTTTTACATTGCAACCCCCACATACCCCATCCTTTATCATGACTACAGCTAAACCGTCTCTCAATTTTCTCAACTGTTCGTATTGTTGATAATAAACCCTGCTGATTTGAGAGGCAACCTTTTCTCTTTCTTTACCAAGTCCTTCTTCCTTTATGTCAAGTGCAGCTACTTCCTGATCCAGCTTTGCCCTCTGCTGAGTCAATTTTTCTTTTTCGAGAGCGAAGTTTCTTTCCAGTGTGGGAAGAAGATTTGTAAGTTCATCTTCTTTTTCCATAAGTTCTAACAAAAAATCCTCTTCTTTATCCTTTTCCTTCTCCAATGCCGCAATCTCCCGTTCCAAAGCCTCAAACTCATTCTTAGATTTAACCCGGTATTTTTCCTCTTCATGCTTCTGCAAAAGTTCATCAATTTCCTGAATTCGAACCTCTTTTACTCTTCTTTCTTTCTTTGTTTCTTTTAACTGATCCTTCTTAGCGGATAGCTCTTCCTGAATCTCCTTTATTCTACCTTCTACCTTTTCTATCTCGGAAACCAGAATCTTTTTTCTCTTTCTACCTTCATCTATCTCAGAATCCAGATTCTGCAACCGAATTAAAAGGCTTATTTCACTCTCGCTCATTTATACCCACTATTAAAAAAATATGGTGCGGGGTGCTGGACTCGAACCAACGACCTCTTGCTTGTAAGGCAAGCGCTCTCCCACTGAGCTAACCCCGCATTAACAATGGTGCCCCCAGGGGGAGTCGAACCCCCATCGCCGGGATGAAAACCCGGTGTCCTATCCGTTAGACTATGGGGACCTGGTGAGCCGTGCAGGAGTCGAACCTGCGACCCTCGGCTTAAAAGGCCGATGCTCTACCGACTGAGCTAACGGCTCAATATAAAAATATAACCTTTTTATACGCCTGCAACCTCTCGTTTTTATAATATATAAACTTCCCCGTTAAAGTCAATAGTTCGCAGTTCCAGTTTCGTGAAAAAGTCTTGTAACAAAGATAAAACTTATAACACTAAAAGGAAAGGTATACAC
>CAYZYX010000005.1:0-60429 GCA_964482715.1 uncultured Clostridia bacterium | reverse complement strand
AGGGAAAATATTTCCCGCTGGCATAGCTTCGCTCGCTGCTTTCTCGGGGCAAAAAAGATGCTTTCGCACAGGTTTTATCTCACCCATCATTTTAGTGCAGCAGGCCTTTCCTTTTTGTGGGTGCAACATTGGCTACCATGTGAAGGCCGGCTGCTCGCCAAAAAAAGCTTGCTTGCAAGATATCTCCGGCGGCCTTTATCTTCATGAGAAAAAATGTTCCATGTTAGAGTTAAATTATTGACGGTATTAAAAAATTTTATTATAATAAAATTTGCAATTTTTTATATTTTCTTTTTGAAAATTTTCTAATAAGGAAAAATTATGGAGGATGAAATTCAAAAGCAGGCAGAGCTCCTTGACAGGCTGATGTCAGATATAACAAGGATTTTTGGGATGAAGGAGACGGGGAAAGTAATTGATGTGGATCTTAATTTTCACCAGCTTGAAGTTCTAAGGCAGATATATCTTTTAAAAGAGCCTATGATGAGTCAGCTGGGCGAGGCCTGTGGAGTTCAACTTAGCACTCTTACCCGGATTGTAGACAAACTCGTTGAAAAAAATCTTGTGACAAGAAAATTTGATCCTTCTGACAGGAGAATTATAAGGGTAACTCTCACTCCCTATGGAGACGAAGTGGTAAGAAAAATTGAGAGGACAAAAAAGGAAAAAATAATGTCTGTCTTGAGATACTTCAATCAGACTGAAAGAAAGAAGTTTCTGCAGATACTTCAAGTCCTTCATCAGAGAATTTGTAATGAGGAAAAAAGAGGCAAACAATGAGAAAAGAGCTTCTTTTTGCGGTGGTTTTTTCTTTCTCTTTTTTTCTCTTGCACAATAGCTTGCAGGCAATTACCTTAGAAGAGGCAATAGATATTGCTTTAAAAAATAACCTTCGCATTCTTCTTGCTGAAGAAAAAGTGAAAGAGGCACAGCACAGGATAAAAGGAGCAGTTGCCGAATTTTTCCCCTCTCTCAGGTTAAACGGGATCTACACTCATTTTGGAGAGGTTCCCTCTATTTCTATTCCCTATATAGGTGAGCTGGAAATGGGAGAACAGGACACCACTTCTTTTTCTTTTTCTCTTACCCAGCCAGTGTACACGAGCGGAAAACTTTCACTCGCTTACCAGCAGGCTAACTTAAACTACCAAAAGACCGAAGAAGATCTCTCTGCTGTTAAGAAAGATCTTATCTTCCAGGTAAAAGAGAGCTTTTACTCTGTTCTTTTGGCCAGAGAAAACCTCAAAATAGCAGAGCAAGCTCTAAATCAGGCAGAACTTCATCTCAAAATGGTGGAATCTTTTTATCAATCAGGGAGAGCTTCTCGTTTTGATCTTTTAAGAGCAAAAGTCGAGGTGGCCAATCTTAAGCCAAATCTGATCCAGGCAAGGAACAATCTAAACATGGCTAAGGAGAGGTTAGCCAGTATTCTATCAATTTCCTCCTCTTCCTTGGAAATTGAGGGTAAACTGAAGTTCGAACCCCTACATTTAACCTTGAATGAAGCCATCGATATCGCTCTTAATAATAGAAGTGATCTGAAAAGCGTTCTTCTAAACATGAAGATGGCTATGTTTTCTTTAAAAATTGCCAGATACCGGAATTTGCCAGTTCTTTCCCTGACCGGTAATTATGAGTTTACCAGCCCGGGAGAGGCAAACACTGATTGGGAAAAAAACTGGAGTATAAGTCTTGTTCTTTCTTTCCCCTTTTTTGATTCTGGTAGAACAAAAGCCATTATTGAACAAGAAAAATCCCGGTTAGAACAGGTAAAGCTCATGGTAAACCAGCTGGAGGATACGATCACACTGGAAGTGAAAAAGGCTTTCTGGGATATGCAGGCAGCAAGGGAGACTCTTTTTGCTCAGGAAAAAAACGTCCAACAAGCAGAGGAGGCTTTATCCATTGCGGAGGGAAGATACAGAAACGGAACTATAACTCAGATAGAAGTGCTTGACACCAATCTCGCTCTTACCAGAGCAAAATTAAATTACAGCAAGGCATTGTACGATTATAATCTTGCAAAGGCTGCTTTGATTAAGGCTATGGGAAAATTAGAGGATTAAAAGTTAAGGAGAGGAGGAAAACTATGAAGAAAAAGATTATTTTAGTTACGGGAATAGCATTTTTCTTCCTGATGATAAATCCATTTTCTCTGTGGGCAGAAGAAGAAATTTCTTCTCAAGAGAAAAAAGAACCCACAAAGGAAATATCCCTCACTGCTGATATTGCACCAGCCAGACAGGTTCAGGTAATGCCCAGGGTAAGTGGGACATTGGAAGAAATTCTTGTGGAGCTCGGAGACCGGGTAGAAAAGGGACAGGTAATTGCCAGAATAGATTCTAAAGATATTGCTCTTCAGGTAAAACAGGCCGAAGCAGCTTTAATTTCGGCCAGGGCAAATTATGAAAAGGCAAAATCACTGGCAAAAATTCAGGCGGAAAACAATCTAAGGACTGCAGAGGCTGCTTTTCTTTCCGCACAGGCACATCTTGATTTAACTACAGCAACTTCTAAAACAGAGTTTTTTGCAGGTTTTTCTCAGGCAACAGCTGCCTTAAAAATAGCAGAGGCCAATTTAACCAAGGCAAAAGAGGGGGCAAGAAAAGAAGAAATCGATCGGGTGGAAGCTGCTTATGAACAGGCTCTTGCCAACTTCCAGACAGTGAAAAAGGATCTGCAAAGAGCAGAGGACGACTACAACAGAGGGGCAATTCCTGAACAGGCTCTTGATAAAGCTAAGCTTGCCTTTGAGGTTGCAAAGGCCCAACTTGACTCAGCAAAAGCAAGCCTTGAACTTATCAAAAAAGGCGCAAGAGCTGAGGATATTCAGATAGCAGAGGCCAATGTTGCACAGGCAAGAGCAAACCTGGAAAAGCTTGAAAAGTTAAAAGAGGCAAAAAGCTGGGAAGTTCAAATACAGGGATCAAAAGCTCAGCTTGAAAATGCGAGATCTTCCTATTTACTTGCCAAAACCTCCTGGGAAGATAAACTCTGGGAGAGGGATGTTGAACTTGCCAGAGCTCAGGTCCAAAATGCACAGGCAGCTCTTGAACTTGCAAAGTCCCGTCTTGAAGATTGTATTATAAAGGCTCCCATCTTTGGAATTGTAAGCGGGCGTTTTGCTGATGAAGGCTCCCTGGTAGGACCACAGGCTCCTCTGGTAAGCATAGTAGATATAAGCTCCGTAAAGATAATCCTGCACATCGGAGAGGAGTATCTTGACCAGATCTCTCAAACTAAAAAAGTAAATGTTAAGATAGAAAATTATCTTGATAAAACCTTTACTCCTCTTGAAATTAACATAAGCCCCGTGATGGATCCCCTTAGCCGAAAAATAAAAGTTGAAGTTAAAATTCCCAATCCTGATCTTAAAATAAGGCCGGGGATGTTTGCCCGGGTGAAACTCATACTGACGGAGGAAAAGTAGAAAAATGGGGCTTTCCAGTTTATCGGTCAAGCGACCGATAACCTTCTTCATGGTATTTATAGCTCTGGTGGGGATTGGACTTGTTGCCTTTGTGGGATTAAAAATGGATCTTTATCCCCAGCTGGAGCTTCCCATTGTAGCAGTTATAACCACTTATTCTGGAGCTTCCCCTGAGGACATCGAATCTCTTATTACAAGGCCCATAGAAGAAACAATAGCCACCGTGGAAAATCTGGATACTTTAACCTCCCAATCAAGAGAAGGTATATCTCTGGTGATGGCTAAATTCTCCTGGGGCACTGATATGGATATAGCTGAAAGACACGTCAGAGAAAAAGTTGACCTTGTCAAGTCGTATCTTCCTGATGATGCGGAAGAACCTCTGATATTCAAGTTTGATCCCACCTTAAGTCCCATTATGGCTATTGGCTTAGCTGGAGAAAAAAGTCAGGCAGAACTTAGAAAAATAGCCGAAGATGAAGTGGAACCTCTTCTGGAAAGAATCGAAGGGGTAGCCGCTGCAGACACTGGTGGTGGAGAAATAAGGGAAATTCAGGTTCAGATAGACAGGGAAAAACTAACCTCAAGAAAGATCACTTTAGGACAATTGCTAAGCACTATAAAAAAAGAAAATGTGATATTTCCTGCGGGAATTGTAGAGGAAGGGAAAACTGAATATACCATAAGAACATTGGGTGAGTATACCAGTGTAGAGCAAATTGCTAATACTGTTATCACCTACCAGGATGGGGTTCCCATATATATTAAAGATGTAGCCGACGTCGTAGATGCAACTGAGGAGAAACGTCAAATATCACGCATAAACGGTAAACCAGCTGTGGTAATAACCATACGCAGAGCGTCTGGAGCTAATACAGTAGAAGTTTCAGACCGGGTTCTTTCAAAATTAAAAGAAATTGAAGATACGCTTAAAGACGTAAAACTATCGGTTACTTTTGATACTGCCAAACCCATCAGAGAATCCATGGCCAATCTTTTCAACACAATCATCCTTGCCGTGGTTTTATGTGCAACAGTTCTTTACTTTTTCCTCCGCACTTTCAGAAGCAGCCTGGTAGTGCTGGTTTCCATTCCAGTTTCCATAATCTGTACCTTTGCCATAATGAATATTTTCCATGTCACCATGAACATAGTCTCTATGGGCGGGCTTGCTCTGGGGGTTGGGCTTTTTGTGGATAATTCTATCGTTGTTCTTGAAAGTGTATTTCGTCACCGGGAAAAAGGTGAACCTGCGGATCAGGGAGCCATAATTGGATCTTCGGAGGTAGCAACTGCTATTACTGCCTCAACTCTCACCACTATCTGCGTGTTCTTCCCCATACTTTTTGTTCCCGGAATAGCAGGTCAGATGTTTAGGGATATAGTTTTGACCGTTGTTTTTTCCCTGGGGATTTCTCTTTTCGTTGCTTTATCTCTTGTACCCTTAATTACCTCAAAAATGCGTAATTTAGGAAAAAAGCAGACGGGCAGGTTAGCGATTTTTCTGGGTAAAGTTATTGAGAGTTCCATCAAAATATACGAGAAAATGCTTGATTGGTGTTTAACTTACCGCAAACTAACTCTTTTTATTATAGCAGCACTCTTTTTAACAAGTATGATCATCCTCTTCAAATTTATAGGAACGTCTTTTCTTCCTCAAATGGACACGGGTTCAATTTATCTCCAATTAAAAAGACCGGTGGGGACGAGTCTGGAGGAAACAGACAAAACCTTCAAAAAGGCTGAGAAAATAATAAAAGAAAATTTCCCTGAAGTAAAAACCATGTATACCACTGTGGGAAGTGGAAGAGGTTTTCTTGCCTTTATGAGTGAAGGGTCTCATGCAGGAAGTATAAGACTGGAACTTGTGGATAGCAGCAAACGTGAAAAAACCAGCCAGGAGATTGAGAAAGAACTTCGTAATATTCTTACCAGGCTACTTCCCGAAGCTGAAATTGGATCCACTTCTCCCCTCGGTATTGGGGGACTTGACCCTTCAGGCGCCAATATTGAAATCTACGGATATGACCTGATCAAACTTCAGGAAATATCACGCCAAGTTGAAGAGAGAATAAAGAAAATACCGGGAATTATCAACGTGAACAACAGTATGGGAGAGGAAGGACGACCTCAGGTCAATTTGAGATACAAAAGAGATAGGTTGTACGACCTCGGTCTTTCCACCTCCTACGTTTCAGAACTAATAAACACGGCTATTCAGGGTTCAGTGGCTTCAACTTACAAAGAAAAGGGCAAGGAGTACAACGTTAGAGTTAGGTTGAGAAAAAAAGACAGGTCCAGAATTGAAGATATCCTCCAGCTTGAGATCTTAACCCCACGGGGAGTTCATGTCAAATTGAAAGACTTAGTTGGTGTTGAGTATACACGAGCACCTCTGACAATCTACAGAAAGAACCAGCGAAGAATCGCTGATATTTCATTCAGGGTAATTGGAAGACCTCTTGGAGATGTGTTAAAGGATGTGGAAAACGAAGTGTCAAAAGTAAAGTTTCCCTCTGGATTTTACTGGAGAGCAGGAGGAAGTGGAGAGGATATGCGAAAATCAATGACCTGGTTGGGTTATGCCTTAATAGTAGCCATGTTTCTTGTTTATATGGTCATGGCCTCTGAGTTTGAGTCTCTAAGAGATCCATTTATCATTTTTCTAACCATACCCCTTTCTCTCATAGGCGTAATCTGGATTCTCTTTTTGACGGGAACCACTTTGAGCGTAATTTCAATGGTAGGTGTGATAATGCTGGTGGGGATTGTGGTTAATAATTCTATCGTGCTCGTGGATTATACAAATCTTTTACGCCTGAGAGGAAAAAAAATCAATGAGGCGGCGAGAGAGGCGGGAAGAATTAGGTTTCGTCCGGTTTTGATGACTGCTCTGACCACCATACTGGCTATGATACCTTTAGCTTTAAAAATAGGACCGGGAGCTGAAAACTGGGCTCCTATGGCTCGTTCAGTTATTGGAGGGCTCTTAGCCGGAACCTTTATCACCTTACTTATAATACCAGTAATCTATACCCTTTTTGAGGAGCGAAGAGAAAAACAAAAGGCAAAAATATAAGCGGGAACAAAAATGTATCTTTTCTTTATCGTATATGAAGAAGTTCTGGAAAAAGAAGTAATGGTCATCGTGGAAGAACTCCATATTGACCGATATATTCAGTGGGATAGAGTAAAGGGAAAATGGAAGGAAAAACATATGGGAAATCATGTCTGGCCAGGATTATATCACTGTATCCTTGCCCTCATAGAAAAAGAAAAAGAACAGGAATTTAAGAAAAAGATAGATACTCTCCGAAAAAGATTTCCTGCCGATGAAATATGGCTATGGAAATTGTCACTGAAAGAGATCTTTTAAATCCACTCCTTAAAATTGACAAAATAAACTGATTTTGTTATTTTTTACATCTAAGGTGTAAAAATGTATAGACTATGGGCTCCCTGGCGTTCCAGGTATGTAAGGCAGGAGGAAAAGGAAGAAGGGTGTATATTTTGTAAAAAACCAAAGGAAAATGAAGACGAAAAAAATTATATACTTTTGAGAGGAAAATTCTGTTTTGTCATATTAAATCGCTTTCCTTATAATAATGGCCATTTGATGATTGCTCCTTATCGACATATACCATCTGTGGAACAGTTAAACTCTGAGGAAAGTCTGGAAATGATGGAACTGTTACGTAAAATGATAAAAATCCTGAAAGAAACCCTACATCCTGAAGGTTTCAATATCGGTATAAACCTGGGAAAAGCAGCAGGAGCCGGAATTATTGATCATATCCATCTTCATCTTGTTCCTCGCTGGACAGGGGATTACAACTTTATGCCTATTTTCTCTGAGACTAAAGTAATTCCAGAAGCCTTAGAGATGACCTATAAGGAGTTAAAGGAAAAACTGCAATTAAAGGAAAAACTGCAATGACAATTGCCAGGCTGTGCATAAAAATCGTTGAATGGATAAAGGAAAAGGTTAAAGAGGCTGGAGCCAGAGGAGGAGTTTTTGGACTGAGTGGAGGCGTAGATTCAGCAGTAGTGGGCGGACTGTGCAAACAGGCACTGGGAAACGATGTTTTGGCACTTATTATGCCGTGTTACAACGATCCTTTTGATATTCAATGTGCACGGGATGTTGCAAAAAAGTTTAAAATTAACACCAGGCTCATTCCTCTTGAGCCAGTCTACGATAAATTTAAGGAGATTCTTCCCTCAGGAAATAAGTTAGCTCAAGCCAATTTAAAGCCAAGACTCAGAATGATAACTCTTTACTACTTTGCCAATAATTTAAATTATATCGTTATAGGAACAGGTAACAGAAGTGAGCTTGCAGTAGGTTATTTTACCAAATATGGGGATGGCGGTGTTGATATACTGCCGTTAGGGGGCATATTAAAAACGGAAGTGAGAGAAATAGCAAGGTATATTGGGGTTCCCGGGTACATCATTAAAAAACCTCCAAGTGCGGGACTGTGGAATGGGCAAACCGATGAAGAGGAAATGGGTATAACCTATGAGGAACTTGATGAAATCATTCTTCATCTTGAAGAGGGACAAAAAACCAGTCTGGCAAAAGAAAACATAACCAGAGTAAAAAGTATGATGGAAAAGGCCTGGCACAAAAAAATTCCTCCACCTTTTTTTGAAAAGTCAAAATGCAGCCAGAACTAACGTATTTGTGTTCTGTATCCTTTCTGATAGTGGGATACTTTTGTTTACGAAGAATAAATAAGAGACTCCCGAGATGCCTTTTACAAGACCGTCTGCTTTGCCCGGGAGCCTGAAGAGAAAAGTGCAGGTAAAAAGTGTTCCAATGTCAGTTATCCTTTTGATTGACAACTGCGTATAATTTTTGTATAGTTAAAATTGAAAAATAATACCAAAATGAAAAGGAGGTGATGGGAAAAAATAAAAGATGTTATTTTGTCTGATATAAAAAAAGAAAAAAGGGGGTAATCATGAGCTGGAAAAAAGTTGTAGGTTTGATTGTGGCTTTTTCTCTTCTGGGGTTAACCTGTGTCTCAGCATATGAGATGACTCCGGAGAGAAAAGCCTGGCTGGCAACAAACCCCTACAAAGGTGTGACTGTACGTATTTTGACCTTAAAAGCAACTGTCTCTCAGCCTCTTTTTATCCTGGGTCGGAAGTGGGAAAAAGAAACAGGGGGGAAGGTCGAAGTAGTTGAGGTTCCCCTGGCGGCATTTCACCAGAAAATATTCACCGACCTTATCACTGGAATGGGAGAATACGATGCCTTTCTCACAGCTTCCTGGTATTATGGAGATTACTTCTCTGCTGTTGAACCTTACATAATTCCCATTGAGAAGTTCATGAAAGACCCGCGCTTTCCTCAATGGGATCCAGATACTGTTCTTCCAGCTATAAAGAAACTTCTGACCTGGGGTGGTAAATGGTATGGAATTCCCAATGATAACGATGGACAGGTTCTTTACTATCGTGAGGATATACTAACCAATCCTGAATATAGAAAAAGATTTAAGGCTGAATTTGGATACGATCTGCCAGTTCCTCCTAAAACTACCGATCAATTCCTGGACATCGCCAAATTTTTCAACGGATGGGATTGGGACAAGGATGGAAAAGTTGATTATGGACTCAGTATGCATCTTAAAGTGGGAGAACAGGCAATGTTCCACTATGCTTCCTGGGCAGCCTGTTATGTAATATCTCCTGACAATCCCTATTTCTGGTTTAACCCTGAAAACATGGAACCTCTGATAAATTCTGAAGGACACCTGAAAGCCATGGAAGATATGGTGGAAATGGTAAATTACGGGCCAAGAGCTATGTTGGCCTGGACTCTTGGTGAAGGATGGGATCTTTTCCTTAAAGGAGATGCTATTTTCTGTTTCACCTGGGGTGACTTAGGAGCTTTGGCCCAGGATCCCAAAGAATCAAGGGTAAAGGGGAAAGTTGGTGCTACTCCCATGCCTGGAAGATATGAAGTTTATAATCCCATAAAGAAGGTGTGGAAAAAGTACGATAAGGTTATCCAGGTCGGTAATACCACAGGTGGAAGCTGGCATCCAGTTATTTCCCGCTATTCTAAGCACCCTGAAGCAACCTACGACTACTGTGCCTTTATGGCTGTTAAGGAAAACGCCTTCTGGAACTTTACTCGAGGATGGACCGGAGTTGATCCAGGAAGAACCTTTGCCTTCCTGCCTCCTTATGGAACAGCTTCAATTGAAGATTATGTAGAACAGGGCTGGGATCCTCACGATGTGAAACCTTACACCGATGCTTATTACATAGACTTTACCAACCCTCTCCAGATACTCTATCTAAGAATTCCTGGTGGAGAAGAATACTGGAGAGCTTTAGACTTTGCTCTTGGAAAGGCGGCATCCGGAGAGCTCTCTCCTGAAGAAGCTCTTGACGAATGTTATAAGGATTTTGTCAGGATAACCAACCGCCTGGGTAAAGAAAGACAGTTGAAACTGTTTAGAGAGTCTGTGGGATACAAGGGATAAGTTTACCAAGAAGCAGGGGAATTTCTCCCCTGCTTCTTTTTTACCAGTAAATCAAAGGACAGGAAAAAATGCGCAAAGGTTATATGAAGTTTGTTTTCCTGCTACCCGCAGTTGTGTGGGTGCTTATTTTCACCATCTACCCACTTATTGACTCCCTGCGACTCAGTTTTTTTACCTACAGGCTGGGTATGGGGGTAGGTGAGTTTGTTGGTTTTCAGAATTTTATTGATCTTTTTAAATCACCTGACTACTGGAATGCATTTCGTGTAATGCTTATCTACGTTTGTGTGGCAGTTCCAGTGGAGATGGCTCTTGGCCTTGGATTTGCCTGGGTCTTTGCCAGAGAACTGAAGGGCAAGGCAGTATTCCGTACCATTTTTACCTCCCCTCTTTTCACCACAGGAGTAGCGGTGGGCTATCTTGGAGTAACCATGTTTCATGAGACAGGAGGTCCCATTAATTACTTTCTGAGTTTTTTTGGTACCCAGGTTCCCTGGCTCTCAACCGGTTTCTGGGCTACGGTGGCTATTCTTTTACTTGATATATGGAGATGGACTCCTTTTGCTTTCATAATTCTGCTTGCTGCTATACAGTCTGTTCCGGAAGAGATGTATGAAGCAGCAAGTCTTGATACTGCCTCAGAGTTTCAAATTTTCAGATATATTACCTTTCCTTCAATTTTGCCAGCCTTCACCATTGCATTACTTTTACGTCTTATAGAAGCTTTTAAACAATTTGGACTTGTCTTCAGCTTAACTGAAGGAGGGCCTGGCAGAACAACTGAGATATACTGTGTATTAAACTACCGCACATCTATAAAGTACTTTGATTTTGGCCATGGTTCTGCCATGGCTTTTTTGCTTCTTTTAATAGTGATGATCGTTGTTGTTCAATTTTTCGGTAGAATGCGTAAAATTTATGAATAAAGGTGCCCTGTTATGAAGCAAAAAGAGGGATCTATCAAAAGAGTCTTTATATGGATAATAATAATTGCGGGAACTTTATGGATGCTTTTTCCTTTTTACTGGGCGGTGAGTAATTCCATAAAACCAAAAATTGAAACCTTCAATCCGGGTTCTCTTTTCCCTTACATCAACTTCCAGCCCAG
Source organism: uncultured Clostridia bacterium (assembly GCA_964482715.1). Lineage (GTDB taxonomy): Bacteria > Aerophobota > Aerophobia > Aerophobales > B3-G15 > CAYZYX01. The sequence goes on along the minus strand of CAYZYX010000005.1, from coordinate 49,388 downwards.
TCTTTGGGCCTGGGATAAGGTTTTTACACAGGGAGATCCCATCAAACCCCTTATCAACTCGGCAGTGGTAAGCACAGCTACTACGGCAATAGTTTTAGTCATAGGAACCATGGCTGCTTATGCTCTGGCTCGGTACCGATGGAACATCATTAAATCCAAAGATCTCACAGTTTGGTTTCTCTCACAGAGAGTTCTTCCCCCAGTAGTTGTACTCATTCCTTTTTTCATAATAATGATGAAATTACATCTTCTTGATACCTGGAGGGGACTGGTCCTTGTCTACGTTACCTTTAACCTCCCTTTTGGTGTAGTGATAATGAGGGAGATGTTTAGAGATATACCTGTGGAACTGGAAGAGGCGGCTCTTATTGATGGAGCAAGTGACTGGCAGGCTTTTACCCGGGTATCTCTTCCTTTAGCAGTGAATGGACTGATCGCCACAGCTATTATAGTTTTCGCTTTTGCCTGGAACGAAGCTTTATTTGCTCTTACTTTAACTTCCGCAAAGGCAGGAACTATGCCTGTCTATATCCTCTCAGCGAGAAGCACAAGAGGAGTTTTATTTAATGTAGCGTCTGTAAATACACTGCTTGCTATAGCTCCACCTGTACTTTTAGCTTTAACCATTCAGAGATATCTGGTGAGAGGTTTAACTTTTGGTGCCGTTAAGGAGTGAGCTTACCACTTCTACAACCCCTCTTCCTTCCGGAAGAGTGGCAACATATCCTTTATTTTCTCTCACCATGGTTTTTATACCTGGTTCAGCATTTGAAGGAGCGGCTGGTATAAAACCGTATTTACCATCAAGCATATCCTCATCATTTTGGGAATCACCCACGGCAACCACCTGAGAAGGATACACCCTGAAGCTCCAGGCTACTCTGGATAAAGATCGGCCCTTTAAAGCGGTAGCCAGAGTAGCAGTTAAAAAATGCCTGTTTCTCAGGAAAGTTGTGTATTTTAAATCATTTTCTCTTAAAAGAATCTGTCTAACCCTTTCTGCCTCCTCATCAGTATTAAAAAGCATCTCAAATACACCATAGGCAATATTTTTTTTCTGGGGAAAAATTTGCAGGTCCTCTTCAATCATCTTTTCCCAGGATCTGCTCTTCCACCCAATCTCATCCTGCAAAATATCCATATCTTCTCTTCTCTGTCTATTCCATTCTTCATCTTCCACATAGGTTTTCCCCTGAAGGTAATGAATAAAAACTCCGTGTCTGGAGATTATGGCTTCCGGGTAGCCTCTATCAAAATAAATTTCACTTTGAGATAAGATGTCCAGTATATTTTCCAGAGAACGACCCGAGTTTATAACAAACTTGATACCCTTTCTTTGAAGTTCCACAAAAAAATCCCTTACTTCAGGCTGAATAGGAATCTCACTCATCAAAGTCCTGTCCAGATCACAGGCGACAATTTTTACAGCCATACAAACTTCCTCCTCCTTAGTAATTGGCGTTAAAATTTGAACACATATTATAACAAATTCCAGAAGAGGAACAAGGTCTTATATCCCCAGTTTCGGGAAAAAGTCTTATAACAAAGATAAAACTCATAACATTAAAACGGAAGGGAATCACCTTTCCTTTAAAGCAAGATATACGCACCCGGGCTACCTAACAGGAATTTTTTCCGAAACTATGGCAGGAACTGAAATTGGGACAGTTTCTCACAGCTTTTTTCTGGGTCCCGGATATCCCACGGAAGACGGCCTCGCAAGAGGTTTATCTCACCTAATCATTTTAGTGTAGCTCGGCCTCCGCTTTTTGGCTGTGCAAAAGTTCCTACTAAGGCAAAGTTTTCTGCTCGCCAAAAAGAGGCTTCCTTTGGAATATCCGGGACCCCTATCTACTTAAAAAAGTGTCCCAACCTCAGGGCAGGAAAGATTGACAGAGCCTGTTAATTTATTAAAATGCTTTTTCACCATAAGGAAAAAGAAAAATGATTAACGGACAAACAAAGGTGCTTGGAATTTTTGGCTGTCCTGTTTCTCACAGCATCTCACCAGTCATGCATAATCTGGTCTTCAAGGAAACCGGGCTTAACTTTGTTTACGTCCCCTTTCTGGTTAAGCCCTCAGATCTCCAGGCAGCAATACAGGCACTTAAAGCTCTGGGGATTCTGGGAATAAATGTTACCATCCCTCATAAGGAAAAAATTATTTCCTATCTTGATGATATTTCTCCGGAAGCTAAAATAATTGGTGCTGTAAATACGGTAGTAAACAGAGAAGGGAGGTTAATAGGATACAATACTGATGGAGAGGGTTTTGTTCAGTCTTTACGGTCCAGAGGGATATCTCTTTTGCAAAAGGAGATTCTTATTCTGGGGGCTGGTGGAGCATCTGTCGCCATATGTGTTTCGCTGGTGAAAGAAAAAATTAAAAGGCTGGTTCTCATAAACAGGACTTACTCCAGGGCACTAAGGCTGGCTGACAGATTAAAAAAAGTTGCTCCTCAGGTAAATATAGAAGTTTTTGAATATGGCGAAAGAAATACTTTTCCCGGTCATGATAAAATAGATCTCCTTATAAACGCAACTTCTCTGGGTATGCATGATGGGGATCCTCCTCCGGTAAACCTTCAGAATTTTCCTTCCTCAGTATATGTTTACGATATTATATACCACAGGAAAACAAAACTCCTTGAGGAGGCAGAAAAAAGAGGAATGATGCATCAAGGGGGACTCGATATGCTCGTATTTCAGGGGGCTTTAGCTTTTGAAATCTGGACCGGTAAGAAGGCTCCTCTGGACAAAATGAAAAAGGTGGCAGAGGATAACTTAAGGGGGAGAATTTGAGCACAAAACTTCGCTATCTAACCGCGGGTGAATCCCATGGACAGGGTCTTATATCTGTACTGGAGGGAATGCCATCGGGTCTTGACCTGACTAAAGAGGACATTGACAGGGAGCTTAAAAGACGTCAAACCGGCTATGGTAGGGGGAATAGAATGAAAATAGAGAAAGATGAAGTCAGGATCCTGTCAGGAGTTCGTCTGGGAAAGACCCTGGGAAGTCCCATAGCCCTTTTTATACCCAACCTTGACTGGGAAAACTGGAAAAAAATTATGTCCCTTTCTCCGTCTGAAGAGAAAATCCCCTATTTTTCTCAACCCAGACCCGGACATGCTGACCTGGTGGGTGGGATAAAGTATAGATTTCGAGACCTTCGAAATGTCCTGGAGAGAGCAAGTGCCAGGGAGACAGCGGTAAGGGTAGCGGTGGGGGCAGTTTGTAAAAAACTCCTCAGTCAGTTTGATATTCTAATATTAAGCAGGGTAATCCAAATAGGTCCGGAAAAAGATCAAAGTGATTGGAATCTAACACTGCAGAACTATCAAAGAGTCGAAAAGTCACCTCTTCGTTGCACCGACGAAAACAGTGAAAGAAGGATGATGGAGCTTATTGACCGGATAAAAAAATCCGGTGATACTCTGGGAGGTATCTTTGAGGTAATGGTTAAAGGACTTCCACCTGGACTTGGAAGCTATATTCAATGGGATCTTAAACTTGATGCTCGTCTTGCCTTTGCCATGATGAGCATTCAAGCTATAGTGGGAGTTGAAATAGGAATTGGATTTACAGCAGCCACCAGACCTGGATCTCAGGTACAGGATGAGATTGCCTATTCTGCTGAAAAAGGATTTTACAGATTAAGTAACCGTGCTGGTGGAATAGAAGGAGGAATGACCACAGGAGAGCCTCTTTTGGTTAGAGCAGCTATGAAACCTATTTCTACTTTGCGACGTCCTCTCCGTTCCGTAGATATAATGAGCAAAAAACAGGTTAAAGCGGGAATGGAAAGATCCGATGTTTGTGCTGTTCCCGCCGCCTCAGTTATAGCAGAGGCAGTGGTTGCCATTGAGATTGCCCGAGCGATGAGAGAGAAGTTCGGGGGAGATAGTCTTGAAGAAATGAGAGAAAACTTTCTCGCCTATCAAAATTACTTAAGACGGGTTTAAAATGAAAGATGGCACAAACATTGTTTTGATCGGTTTTATGGGCACTGGTAAAAGTCTTGTTGGAAAAGAGCTTGCCAGAAGACTGGAACTGGGATACGTAGATACAGATGAGCTGATTGAAAAGAAGGAGGGAAAGGCTATTCCTGAAATATTTGCTCAAAAAGGGGAAGACTACTTTCGCCAGAGGGAAAAGGAGGTAATAAAAGAAATTTCTAAATTTAAAGGTTATGTGATTTCTACTGGAGGAGGTGCTGTCTTAAGTCCGGAGAACATAAAATGCTTAAAGGAAAATGGATATCTGGTTTGTTTAACTGCAAATACAGAGGTAATTTTACAGAGGACAAAAAATCAAAATGGTGAAAGACCTCTTTTAAACGGGTTTAGAAACAAGAAAAAAAGAATCCAGGAACTTTTAAAAGTGAGAAAACCTTACTATCAGCAAGCTGATTTCACCATTGATACCTCCAGTTTATCAATACCTCAAATTGTTAATGCAATAATTGCCGTTCTTCCAGGAAGAGAACTCAAGGTGAGAGTCGGTGATAGAACCTATCCAATTTACGTGGGGGGCTCTATTGAAGAGACGGGGAAAATAGCCAGCAGACTCGGTTTAAAAGGGAAAATCCTTGTAATTTCTGACAGAAACGTTTTTCCTATTTACGGCAAAAAGGTAGCAAACTCCCTGCAAAGGAAAAAATTTCTGGTAAGTTCTCTGGTCATTCCTCCAGGAGAAAGATACAAATCTCTCTCTCAGGCAAAAAAAATGTACAATTTCTGCATAGATCTGGAAATGGATAGAACTTCTTCAATTCTCGCCCTGGGGGGAGGAGTGGTTGGAGATCTTTCTGGTTTTGTAGCGGCAACCTTTCTGCGAGGAGTTAACTTTGTAGTTGTTCCAACTTCTCTATTAGCACAGGTTGATTCCAGTGTGGGAGGTAAGGTAGGAGTTAATCTCCCTCAGGGAAAAAATCTGGTAGGTTGTTTCTACCAACCTAAATTTGTTCTGATCGATCCTGGGGTTCTTAAAACCCTTCCTCCCAGGAGGGTTAGAGAGGGAATAGCCGAAGTCATCAAGTGTGCTATAATAGATAACGATAATTTCTTCTCTTATCTGGAAAAAAATATTACCAGAGCTTTGAAAAAAGACCCCCATACGTTAAGGTTTTTGATAAATAAGGCTATCCAGACCAAAATCAAAGTGGTTGAACAGGATGAAAGAGAAGAAAAAGGTATAAGACAGATCCTTAACTTCGGACATACACTGGGTCACGCTATTGAAAAAGCATCAGGTTACAGAAGGTACACTCATGGAGAAGCTGTAGCTATTGGAATGGTTGGGGAATCAATGATTGCAGAAAAAATTGGTCTTTTCTCCCCATCCGGGTTGCAAAATTTAATTAGATTACTGGTTAGAGCTAAACTTCCAGTTAAAGCTAAAGGAGTGGATGCAGAAAAAATTTTCAGGGCTTTAAAAGTTGACAAAAAAATAAGAGAAGGTAAACAGGTCTTTGCTTTGCCTGAAGCAATTGGCCGGATTGTCCTTGTTGACGAGATCCCTCAATCACTTGTAAGGAAAGTGATCCAGGAGATAGTTTCATGATAAAGATTTTAATTGTTCATGGACCCAACCTTAACCTCTTAGGCGAAAGAGAAACTGAATGGTATGGAACTGTTACTCTGGACAAGATCAACGAACTTATAATCAAAAAAGCAGAAGAGGTGGGTTGCCAGGTTCAGATTAAGCAAACTAATCATGAGGGAAAAATAATTGATTTTATTCAGGAAGCCCGTGGATGGGCTCAGGGGATTATAATTAACCCCGGTGGCTATACTCATACCAGTGTGGCCATAAGAGATGCCATATCGGCTACCAGGCTCCCGGTAATAGAGGTGCACTTAAGTAACATCTACCAGAGGGAAAACTTCCGCCACAGGTCTCTTATAGCTCCAGTTTGTGTTGGCCAAATATCAGGCCTGGGGGAACAAGGTTATATTTTGGCTCTGGAAGCTATGATAAACATTTTGAAGAAAGGTGGTAACCCATGAACATGGAGGATTTAAGAAAAGAAATTGACCGGATAGACTTCCAAATTGTAGAGCTTTTATCCAGGAGGGCAGAAAAGGTTCTACAAATAGCAAAAATAAAAGAAAGAAAAGGGGAAAGTTATTACTCTCCGGGAAGAGAAAAGATCGTACTGGAAAGACTCTTAACCCAGAATAAAGGTCCCTTACCCGATGAGGAATTAAAGGAAATAATAAAAACCATTCTGAAAGCCTATCTTTCTCTTCAAAAAAAGCTAAAAGTGGTTTACTTTGGACCCCCGGCTACCTTTACTCATCTTGCTGCTATAAAGAACTTCGGTCATTCAGTTGAATTAATCCCGGCAAGAAATATAAAAGAGATCTTTGCTCGAGTGGAAAAAAAACAGGCAGACTACGGGGTTGTCCCGGTAGAAAATTCCACCGAAGGGATAGTATCCCATACCCTCGATATGTTTCTTGATTCTGAACTTAAGATATGTGCGGAGATAATTCTTGAGATAAGTCATCATCTGCTGGGACGAGGGAAATTAAAGAATGTCAAGAAGATATACTCCCACCCTCAGGCTATCGCTCAATGCAGATTATGGCTTGAAGAACACCTGCCTGATGTCAAAATAAGTGAAACTGAAAGCACAGCAAAAGCTGCCCAACTGGCTTCCCAAGAAGAAGATGCGGCAGCTATTGCCTCAGAGGTAGCCGCGGGTCTTTATGGACTTAGAATTTTAGAGGCCCATATAGAAGATTCACCTCACAATTATACTCGATTTTTGGTAATTGGAAGGGATTACGCTGAGCCAAGTGGACAGGATAAAACTTCAATTTTATTTTCCATTAAAGATAGAGTGGGAGCATTATATGATATGCTCGCTCCTTTCAGGGCTCATGGAATTAATCTTACAAAAATCGAATCCCGTCCAACCAAACGTAAAGCATGGGAATATGTATTCTTTGTGGATTTCATCGGACATAAGGATGATGAGCCAGTTAAAAAGGCCCTTTCCGAGTTAGAGGAGAGATGTTTCTTTTTGAAAATCCTGGGTTCTTATCCCAGGGGCGATTAGTGGAGGAAGATAAGGATGGTTATCATATTAAAACCGGGAACTACTGAGAAGGGAATTCAACATGTAGTAGCTAAAATTAAAGAACTGGGGTTTACTCCACATATCTCCAGGGGTGAAGAGAGAACAATAATAGGAGTTATTGGAGAAAACGCGATACAGACAAGGCATATCTTCGAATCGATGTTCATTGTAGAATCGGTTACTCCTATATCCAAACCGTTTAAGCTGGTAAGCCGGGAATTCAAAAAGAATGATACCCTGATAAAGGTAAAAAATGTTACTATAGGTGGAAATAAAGTGGTACTTATGGCAGGACCCTGTTCGGTAGAAAATAGAGAAATTCTCCTGCAAACAGCAGAGGAAGTTAAAAGGGCAGGAGCATCAATCCTGCGAGGGGGAGCATTTAAACCTCGCACATCTCCATATTCCTTTCAGGGACTTGGGGAAGAAGGCTTAAAGTACCTCGCTGAGGTATCTAAAATTACAGGTCTTCCGGTGGTTACCGAGGCAATGGAGGTAAGACAGGTAGAGCTTGTCTGCCGTTATGCGGACATAATCCAGATTGGAGCAAGAAACATGCAGAATTTTGATCTGTTAAAGGAAGTGGGCAAGACTGATAAGCCCGTGCTTTTAAAAAGAGGAATGGCTGCAACAGTTAAAGAATTTTTGATGTCCGCAGAGTACATCCTTTCAAGTGGCAATTACAATGTAATCCTCTGCGAAAGGGGGATAAGAACCTTTGAAGACTCTACTCGTTTTACAATGGATATATCATCAATTGCTCTAATTAAAGATCTATCGCATTTACCGGTGGTAGCTGATCCAAGTCATGGAACGGGAAAAAGGGAACTGGTAATTCCTCTTGCCCGTGCAGCTGTTGCTGCTGGTGCTGATGGTATTTTAGTGGAAGTTCATCCCAGACCCGAAGAGGCTCTCTCAGATGGATTTCAATCAATCCGCCCTCAAAATTTTTACAAGCTGGTGGATGAAGTTAAAAAAATAGCCGGGGTCATGGGACGGGAAGTATAATGCATGCATATAGGTCATGGAATCTCACAAAAATAATGTGCTTTACATAAAACCCGGTCACAGATTGGAAGGCACAATCGACCTGCCTGGAGATAAATCTATATCCCATAGAGCCTTGATTTTGTCATCTCTTGCCCGGGGTAACTCTTTGATAGAGGGTATCCAGAGAGGGAAGGACTGTCTTGCTACCTTAAACTGTATGAAAAAACTGGGAGTTTCTGTCCGGGAGGATGATAAAAGAGTGATAGTTCAGGGAGTGGGATTAGAAGGATTGAGAGAGCCTGATGACATACTGGACTGTGGGAATTCCGGAACTACCATGAGAATCCTTTCCGGCGTCTTAGCCGCACAAAAGTTTTATACGGTCCTGACGGGAGATTCCTCCCTCAGGAAAAGGCCTATGGATAGGATAATAAAACCTCTGCAGGAGATGGGAGCTACAATCTGGGCCAGAAAAGAAATTTTTCCTCCTTTAAGTATAAAGGGGAGCTCTTTGAGAGGAATAAGTTATACCCTTCCTGTGGCTTCCGCTCAGGTTAAATCCTGTATCCTTCTGGCTGGACTTTATGCTCAGGGTAAAACCACAGTAATTGAACCTTCCCTCTCACGGGACCACACTGAGAGAATGCTTGATTATATGGGGGCTAAGATAGTTAAGAAAGGTATGCGGATAGAGCTACGCCCCGGCCAGGAACTTAGAGCAAAGAAACTTTTGATTCCTAAAGATATTTCTGCAGCAGCTTTTTTTATTGGCGGTGCCTGTATCCTGGAAGGCTCGGATATATTTTTACCAGGAGTGGGGATAAATCCAACCAGGACAGGCTTTTTACAGGTTTTACAGCAAATGGGAGCTCAAATAGAAGTCTTAAATAAGCGTATAATGTGCAACGAAGAAATAGCTGACCTGCGAATAAAAGGTGAAAATTCTTTAGAAGGAATAAAAATATCTGGAGATATTATTCCCTGTTTAATAGACGAAATTCCTATCCTTGCCGTGGTAGCCTGCTTTGCCAGAGGGAAGACCCTGATTGAAGGGGCGGGCGAGTTGAGAGTAAAGGAAGCTGATAGAATCCGGGCTTTAAGTGTGGAACTTTCTAAAATGGGCGCAAAAATAGAAGAAAGAAAAGATGGAATGGTAATTCGAGGAACCGGCATACTGAAAGGAGCTGAAGTTGATAGCTGGGAAGATCACCGAATAGCCATGGCTCTTGCTATAGCCGGAATTTGTGCTCGAGGAGAAACCAAAATCAGGCATGCCGATTGCATCAATATATCTTTTCCCCAATTCCCGGATATTTTGCAGAGGGCTTTAGCTTTTGGAAAAAAAGAGCTATAAGGTTAAGTATCTGGAAATTTTTTTAATCATGTCCTTAATTTCTCTTTTTGTGGGCAAGTATTTTCTTGAACATAGCCTGGAAGAAAAAAAACCACATCTCCCGCTAAGAAAGATAATCAGCAGTTTAAGTGAGGAAAATCCAGAAGAAGCCACAGTTCTTGTTACAGCACTTTCTCTCGGATTTAAAGAAGTGGTAGCCGACTTTTTGTTTCTTCAGTCAATCCAGTACTTTGGGGATTGGGAATTGGGGGAAGAGGCTAAGTTTAAAAAGATATATCCTGTTATCCAGGCCATGGTGAGTATTGCTCCACATTTTGTTCCAGGATATTCTTTTGGTGCTTTAGCTCTGGATGAAATCGGCCATGTAAATGAGGCAATAGAGATTCTCAATAAAGGTATAAAAAACAACCCCCGTGCTTTTGAACTCTGGTTGTATCGTGATTTTACTATTCGCCTTTTCAAAACCCATGAGTACAAGAAAGCAATTGAAGGAATAAAACTTGCACTTAAACAGGAAGGTTATCCCCCCATTCTGGAAAGAATCCTCGCCTATGCCTACGAAAAAGACGGACAGACAGACAAAGCCCTGATGCAATGGAAAAAGATACTCAAATCCACCCGGGATCTTAAGATTAAAGAGATCTGCCAGAGACACATAAAAAGACTTACCGAAGGTGAAAATTAAATGCTGGTTATAAAGGACATAAATCTTGCCAAAAAACATCTACGAGAAGTGAAATTAAAAAGAAGAATTATTGGTTTTGTTCCCACTATGGGTGCTTTACATGAAGGTCACCTTTCTCTAATTCGAAAAGCAAGAGAGGATTGTGATGTGGTCGTGGTGAGTATTTTTGTCAATCCTGCACAATTTGGACCGGGAGAAGATTTTGAACGTTATCCCCGGGATCTGGATTGCGATTTAAAGCTCTGTGAAATAGAGGGAGTAGATTTTGTTTTTGTTCCTTCTGAAAAAGATATGTACGGAGAAGATTTCTCCACCTGGGTAGAGGTGACCGGAAAAATCACTCAGACCCTGGAAGGAGCCTTTCGCCCCGGTCACTTTCGGGGAGTAACCACAGTTTTGACTAAACTATTCAATATTGTCCTCCCCGACAGGAGCTATTTTGGCGAAAAAGACTACCAGCAGGCTCTTATTGTAAAAAAAATGGTTAAAGAGCTTAACTTTGACACACAGATTGTGCTTATGCCTACTATTAGAGAAAAGGATGGGCTGGCCTGGAGTTCAAGGAACACCTATCTTAACCGGGAGGAGAGAAAAGCGGCCAGAATTCTTTACCAATCCCTTATAAGGGCAAAAACAGAGATCCAAAGTGGAGAGGATAATCCTTCACGGATTATATCTTTATTGGAAGAGTTTATCAAAGAAGAACCCCTGGCAAAAATAGATTATATTGCCCTGGTTGATCCAGAAACTCTTGAACCTTTAAAAGAAATTAACGGAGAGGTTCTTGTGGCCTTAGCAGTGAGGATAGGAGGGGTGAGGTTAATTGACAATATGAGAATCAAACCTTAAAATTAAAAAGGGAGAAGATGAATTTAAATATAAATCACTTATTAAAGGAAGTTTTGAAAAGAAAGGCTTCAGATCTTCATCTTGTTGCTGGTGCCGAACCCATGTTTCGTGTTGATGGAGAAATTCTGACCGGAGGTAGAGTTAAACTTTCAGCAGAGAATATAAAGGAGCTTGTTTATCAGATAATGCAGCCTCGACAGATAAAGTTACTTGAAAACAGTTCCTGCGTAGAATTTACCTATACTCTTCCGGGAACAGGACGTTTTCGCCTTAATGTCCATCTGCAACGGGGAACAATTGCAGCAGCTATTAGACTCATTCCTTCAACAGTGGGCTCTTTAGAAGAACTGAACTTACCTTCAATTCTTCGAAATATAGCCCTGCAACATCGGGGATTGATCCTGGTGACAGGTCCTGCAGGAAGTGGTAAATCAACAACTCTGGCAGCAATGGTTAACATAATAAACGAAACAAGAAGAGTTCATATCATAACTATAGAAGATCCAATTGAGTATCTCCACAATCATAAGTTAGCCTTAGTTGAACAAATCGAAGTTGGTGGAGATATACCGTCTTTTGCCCAGGCATTAAAATACGCTTTAAGACAGGATCCGGATGTCATACTTGTTGGAGAGATGCGAGATCTGGAAACGGTTTCCTTAGCCCTTACTGCTGCAGAAACCGGTCATCTTGTTATGGCAACCCTTCACACTCCTGATGCTCCTCAAGCCATCAACAGGATCATCGATGTTTTTCCAGAGCAACAGCAAAATCAAATTCGTTCCCAGCTTTCTCTGAGTCTGAGAAACGTAATATGTCAGCAGCTTCTGCCCAAAAGAGGTGGAGGCAGGGTTCCTGCCTGCGAAATCCTGACTGTAACACCTGCCGTAGCCAACCTGATCAGAAAAAATAAAATAGACCAGATTTACACTATGATAGAAACAGGTTCCACTTCGGGTATGATTTCCTTAAGACAGAGTTTGGAGGTGCTGGTGGAAAAGGGTCTTGTCCACTGGAGACACGCTCTGGAAAATGCGGAAAGATACGTTGATGATCTTGGAGAATGGCTTGAAAAAAGGGGTTATAGATAATTCTTTTTTGTCATCTTTTCTTGCTCAACAATTCCTGTTCCCAGACCGATTATACTCCAGAACAGAAGTCCTAACTGAAAATAGTCAATATAAGTTTCCACGCTTGCATGAACTAAGGCGCCTAATATTGCCAGGAAACACCCCTCCAAAAGTGCCTTATTTTTATCAGAAGAACTCTCTGTTTTGCAGAAATTTAAAAAAAACACAATAAATACAAAGAGTAAACCCCCCAGTCCAAAAATGCCCAGCTCTACCAGATAGTTAAGATAAAGGTTATGAGCATGTGAGGTAACAATAAGAGAATTGCCAGAGAATCTGGAGAAAACCACCCTGTAGGTTGCAAGTCCTGTGCCGAATAGAGAACGTTCACTGAAAATAGGCCAGATCACATTTTCCCAGGTGTAAAGACGATTCTCCAGACTACTGTACGTTTCAATAACGGAAAGCAGGAAATCAAATTTTATCATAAAAAGAAATCCCCCTACCGCAAGAACTAAAATCCCCCATTTCCATCTTTTCTTCATCAAAAAAACCAAAAAAGTTACTCCAAATGCTCCTATTCCTCCCAGAGAATAAGTTAAACCAAGACAGAAAATACCCATGGCAAACAGGATAATTAAAATAACTTTAAAAAAACCCTTTTTCCGGGAATAGGTGCTGAGGACAAAGGGTAAAACTAAAACCAGATACTTGGCAAGTCGATTGGGGTTACCCAATGTAGAGCTAAGACCACCCCTGGTAGATATTTTCAGACGAAAAAAGGAGAAATTTAAATTAAGATTTAAATTAAAAAGGTACTGCACTATCCCAAAACCGGTAACCACCAGAGCTGCAAGAAGAATGGCATCTACTAAAATTTCTCCCAGACCTTCCCGAGCAGAATTTCTAACCACCCATAAAGCCAGAAGATAGAAAAGAAAAAGAAAAAAAGCTCCCAGACTTAAAAAACGATCCACGGAGAAAATAACTGAAATGGTCACTGTCACAATTAGAAAAAAAAGAGCAAAATCAAACAGACTAAAAGATGGATTAAAGACCTTGAAAAAATTCATTTTTTTCAGACGACCAACTAAGGAAAGTATCAAAAAAAGGTACCCCAGTAAAGAAAACCAGGGTAGAAAAAAAAGAAATAAGGAAGTCCACTTTCTGGCAAAATTCGTTTTTGGCATGGCAGTTTAGTTTTAATGTTCAAGTGCGGTAAAATTAGAGATTAAATTCCTTTATGATAAGTTCGGCAATTTTTCTTGCCCCCCCGGGTGGTCCCATTCTAAAGGTTCCAATTTCTCCCCTTCTTTTTCTTTCCTCAGGGTTTTTAAGAAGAAAAGAAATCTCTGATACGACACCTCGAGGAAAATTAGATATAAACTTAACCGCTCCCCCCAGAAGTCTGGCTTGATCTTTCATCCTTCCGGGGGTGGTTTGAGGTCCAAAGCCAGCAAAAGAAATAACAGGTTTACCCAGACCTGCTGCCTGCTCATTGGCTGTTCCAGCAAGTCCGATAATAATATCTGCCTGAGAAATTACATCTGTAAAACCATCCTTTACCAGCCGAATCCTTTTACCATTTTTTACCAGCATTCCATCGGTGTATGACCACGTGTCTTTTTTTACAAGTTCTACTATTTTTTCAATTTTCAAAGAATCTGGCAAGGCACAGACAAAGTTTACCTTTTCATTTACAAGTTCAACAACTTTGAGGATTTTTAAAAAGTTTCTATAGGCTTCTTTTCTACTTCCAGGAAGTATCCCTATAATTGGAGATTCCCCCAGATTAAGACCTTTTGGAATTAATTCATCCATCATGGGGTTGCCCAAAAAAAAAGCGGGAATACCTTTTTTTTGCAAATTCGTGGCTGTGTACTGGTCATGAGTTAAAACCTTCCGGGGAATCTTGCGCATAATCAGTTCCTCAATTTGATAGTGAGGTCTCTGGTAATCCGATTTTGCCGGTGCAAGGAATATGGTATCTCGCCGCAGGGCAAGATACCCAAGAACCAACAATGGAACATCTCCCACAACGACTGCATAATTTATATCCTTTTTTTTCTTCTTCAAAGTTAAATAGTACTTTATGGGCACATAAAGATTTGCAAGATCCAGAATAAATCCCCACACACTCTTGGTGGGAAAACCTCCAGAGGGGGGAATCTTCCCTCTGGTGAGAATGGGAATTCCTCTTTTCAGATATTCACTTCCTGGAGAAATTAAAGGTGCTCCTACAACCTTAACTTCGGGCCTTAATTTCTTAACCTCCCTGGCAATAAGTGCAGCAGATCTATCCTCACCGTAACAGTTACTGAGAAAACAGATCCTCATGTAAAAGGCCTCTTCAAGAATTTAAGAGGATGCTGGCTATTCTTTCGGCAGCACCTCTCTCAAAAGGTATATTTTTTAATTTTTCCGATATACGGTGAAGTAAACCCGGTGTTTCCAGCAGAGAAAGCACTTTATCAGCCACATCTTGAGGGCTTATAATACCTCTCAATTCAGGAACAACCATTTGATCTGCTGCTTTGTTGGGAAGTGATATGAATCTGAGCATTTTGTTTTTTTTAAAAATAAGCTGCTTTTTGATAAAGCCAACTGGTGGTATTTTGGGGTTTATCAGTCCAATTATTCCATCCATGGGAATCAATTCGGCTCTATTAAGGGGCAGAACCACCAGCATGGGTTTTCCCAGTCCGGCAATCTGGAGATTATTAGTTCCCGGGACTGTCACCAGTAAGCGAGAAATTTTAATAACCTGATGAGGATTTTTTTCAACCAGAATTACCTTGCTTTTTGATGATGTCTCAACTTCTGTAAAACCACTTTGCCTTATAGCCTGCATTTCATGCTTTGAGAGGATTTTTTTTACATCTTCCAGACGTGAGAAAGGTGAAAGAGCGAAAAGAAACCGGGCATCCGGGATTTTTTTCCTGATAAGATCAACACTTTGAAGAAAAAACGGAAGCATGAAATTAATCTCAACGGGACGACTTCCCGGTAAAAAACCAATGATCAAATCTCCAGGCCGGAAACCAAGAGTATTATAAATATCTTCTTCTTTCTGATCCAGATCAATCGAATCCAAGGCCAGATATCCTACTACCTCAATCTTTTTTGATTCCACTCCTGAATGAATAAGTTTCTCTTTTGCTTTGCTGTTTGATACCAGAAATTTTTTAAAATATTTTTCCCACCCGGGTCTTTCTGTATAAGCGAAGGCTGGAATTTTCATTCTTCTGGATAAAATGGCAGCATAAAAGGGGTCACCACCCAGAAAAAGGATGCAAGATTTTTCCTCAAAATTCCAGGAAAATGTTTGTCGTCCTAAAAGAACATATTTCAGTAAGGCGCGGGGGTCAACTATTTCATCAATCCAGGGCCACTCTCTGGCAACCATAATTTCCCTGCCACTTGCATACTGGCAGGGACAGATTACCAGACTAACTTTTACCCGGGGATTTTTTTCTTTTAGCCTGATTGCCAGAGGTTTAACCCATCCGGCAATCTCTCCGGGAGAGTTGGCAGTAATGAAAACATGCATTTTTTTCTTATTTATCCTTCTCTCTTAATTTCTTTATTATACCCTTTCAGATAGTAATGACAAATAATGAGTTTCATACAGGCAGCATTAAGCCAGCGGATCTTTTTATCTTTAATCCAGTTAAAAAAATTTTTGCCTCGGGAATTCTCTTCTAACCATTTACCCAAAAAGGCAAAGGCAAAAAGAGGGTTTGCCTTTACAGAAAGTTTCACTTTGAGACAGGGATGCTTCTTGTAGTAGATGGCACCACTTATCCCCCGCATGAACTCTTTCTCTTTAAGAAAAGGAAGATCAGAACAGTCTCCCCATTTTCTAAAATGATAGCCAAGAGCTTTTCTATTTTTCTTTTTTTTAAGTCCCATTTTCTTTAACCTGTATCCAAGTTCCACGTCCTGCCATCCATAGGGAAGAAGATTCTCATCAAAACCACCTACTTCTTGTAAAAATTTTTTCTTAACCGATACATTGGCTGTATTAAAAGAGGAAAAAGATATATCCCACAGACTCTTTCTTTTCTTTCCAATCTCATGGAAGCTGGATATGTAGATCAGTTCCCCATTGACTATAACATCTCCGTAAATTTGATGAAATTTCAAATGTTCCTCAACAAATTGAGGAATCACGATTATATCACTATCTACAAAAATTATGTACTCTCCTTGAGCAAGCTCAATTCCCTTATTTCTTGATTTAGGCTGTCCTATCCTGCATTTGTTTTTAACATAAACCAGCTTGCAGGGTGTGCAAAGTGACTGGACCATGGTTTCAGTCCCATCGGTTGATCCATCATCAATAAGGATTATTTCATACTGATCAGAAGGGTAGGTTTGATGAAAAAGGGCCTGCAGACATTTCTCCAGCAGCTTTCTTCGATTGTAAGTTGGTATAATGATGCTTGCCTTAATCATCTTCTGTCATTCGGGTTTAAATTGTATTTACGCATTCCAATTTTTACCCCTTCCGCATAATTTTGTATGAGGTAAAGCTTTTTCAACAGAGGAAACAGGGGGCTTTTGCTCTTTTTATTTAGATAATCCAGGTTAAGATATTTTCCCCCAAAACCAAATCTTCTGAAAAGTTCGTCATAAAAAAGATAGTGGAAACGAATCTCCCTTTTTACGCTGGAGAGAGGATGTTTCTTGTAGTATAAAACCGCATTTTCTCCTCTCTCCTTTCTTTTCTGGGCAATCCAGACCAGATCATTTTCCTCAGCCCGAAAATGTAGGACATAGGCCTTTCTATTTTTAACTCTTTTCAAGCCAAAACTTCTCAATCTTAAACCCAGTTCCCGATCCTGCCAGCCAAATCCCCTGCCAAAATCCTCATCAAATCCTCCCACTTTTATAAGATTCTCCCTTCTGCAGGAGGTATTAACAGTTATGAAGCTTGCTCCCCAGAAGTCAAAGAAAGCAAGGATTTTAACTAATGATGAATCAAAGGGAGGTTCTTTTAAATAATTTTCCCCTGAAACATTTATTGCCGGTCCATCAACTATTAATTTGCTGTCTTTTTGATGCCAGACCATATGCTCCCGAATAAACCAGGGAGGCGCAAACGCATCGCTGTCTGTGAAAATGATCACCTCTCCCTTAGCCTCAAAAATACCCCTGTTTCTGGCTTTAGACTGTCCGAGTCTCTCTGGACTACAAAAATACCGCACTCTCTGTGGATAATCCATCATCTCAAACATCTTATCAGTTCCATCGGTTGAACCATCGTCAACAACAATGATTTCATAGTTATCTTCGGGATAATCCTGCCACAAAAGACATTCAAGGCATTTTTTTAGAAATCTTTTTCTATTATATGAGACAACCACGACACTCACATCAATGGCCATAGTTTAACCCCGTATTTTTTCATGCCCTCCCTCAATCCCTGAACATAGGCTCTGTCTAATTTCCACTGGATAAGAAGCTCAAGCAGAAACTTCTCCCTGTTTTTTCTTGCCCAGTTAACAATTCTCTCTCCTGTAGAGCTATCAATCCACCAGAAAAATCTGTCAGTTAAAAGCTGATGTGCTCTTATTCCCAGTTTTATTCTGAAAGAAGGATGTTTTTTATAGTATAAAACAGCATTTCGTCCTCTTTCTATTCTCTTTTTAAGAAGTTCAGAAAGATCAGTTGATTCTCTTTTCTCTTTGTAATGATAAACTATAGCATCAAGATTCCTTTTTGGTGTAAGTCCTGATTTTATAAGTCTTAATCCCAGATCCCAATCATGCCAGCCCATACCTTCAAATTCCTCATCAAATCCTCCCACCTTTAATAGATGTTCCCTTCTTACTGAAAGGTTAGAGGTAATGAGAGAAGGGCCTGACCAATCAAAAAACTTCTTTTTTCTTTTTCTTTTTTCAAT
Organism: uncultured Clostridia bacterium; assembly: GCA_964482715.1. GTDB lineage: Bacteria > Aerophobota > Aerophobia > Aerophobales > B3-G15 > CAYZYX01. The sequence goes on along the minus strand of CAYZYX010000005.1, from coordinate 31,442 downwards.
GTCAGAAAAGTCGTCCATTAAATTAGAGGTTCTAACCGCTGGCCCGCTAACAATTACCTTGTCTCCGTATATTTCATGAAACTTCAGGTGTTCCATCAGAAAACCAGGTGGAGTCAGAATATCAGAATCAACAAAAACTATAATTTCCCCGCGGGCAGCTTTAATTCCCCGATTACGTGCAATATGGGGTCCTCTTCTTGGTTCCACAAGGTAAGTAAAACTGCAGGAAGATGAAAGAGAAGCAACTATTTTATCTGTTCCATCTGTTGAGCCGTTGTCAACCAGAATTATTTCGTATTCAGAGGAAGGAAACTCTTGAGCAAACAAAAGCTGTAGGCATCTTTTTAACACTTTTTTCCTGTTATATGTGGGAATTACAATGCTTATCTTCATTTTATAAATCTTGAGTAAATTTTTTCAAGTTCTTGTGTCTGGGTAAAAAGATTGAATTTTCTCCATATAAGCTCTCTTGCCTTCATACCAATCTCTGTCCAGATTTCAGGATGAGAAAGAAGATAATCCAGTCTTTCAGCAAGAAGGTTAACATCTCTCTCCGGAACCAGAAAACCAGTTTCTCCATCCCGCACAATTTCGGGAATCCCCGCATGATAGGTGGAGACAACAGGAAGTCCACAGGCCATGGCTTCTTTTATAACATTGGGGATACCTTCTTTATCCTGATTTCTGGCGGTAACACTGGGTGCAAGAAAAATATCTGCCTCTCTCATTTTTTTCTCAACCTCGTGGTGAGGTAAAAATCCAGAAAATTCTACCTTATCCTGGAGATTAAAAGATAAGACAAGTTTCTCAAGAGGTTGCCTTAATTTTCCATCTCCCACTATAATCATTCGAGCCCTGGGGTATTTCCTGGAAATTCTGGAAAAGGCAAGTATCCCATAATTAAAACCTTTTTTCTCTACCATTCTTCCACACATGAGGATTTTAATCTCGCGAGCTCTTGTTTTTTCTTTTAATTTAAATCTGCTCACATTTATCCCTCCGTAATGGACCAGAACTTTTTCTGGAGGACATCCCAATCTTATTACCTCATCCCTCATAAAAAAGGATCTGGTTAAAAAAAGATCGCCTCTTTTGAATAAACTGAAAAGTTTCCGACGGTAAAAAAAATGGCGGGGAAGACGTGAAACGTCCAATCCGTGAAAACTTGTAATCAGGGGCAATCCCAGTTTTTTACATACCGGTAAAATCATTATTCCACTCCATCCATACCAGGCATGGATTAATTTTACACTTTTTTCCTTTATAACTCGGGCAAAAAAAATTCTTTCCAGTAATTTCCCAAAAAAGGGCAGTTGTTTTGAAACTCGAGGAGGAGAGATTATTTCATGATAAGGGAAAAGGTGGGTGTTTATTAAGTTACAGGCCAAAACAACCACTGTAAAATTCTTTATATTCCTTATTGCCTCATAAATGAAAGTTTCTGTTGGGAAAAGGTATGTTCTAATGAAGCAGGCTATTTTATCTTTCAATTTGCCAGTTACTCTCTCTGCATAAGCTCCTTTATCTTCATTATATTTACGATATGGGCACGCTCTCTCTCTTCCAGTTTCATGGTTATATATTTCACCATTTGTTCAATTTGAGGGATAAATATGTATTCGAGAGCATTGACCCTTCTCCGAGTTCTTTCTATCTCTCGGGCCAGTCTCTTTACCTCCTCCTCTTTTTGAGCAAGTTCTAAAAGATCGGGTAGAATCTCACGGAAATTTCTAACCCCCTCATCAAGCTTCCAGTTTGTTTCACGAAAACCATAACAGAGAGGGTCTCCTTCCACCACTATTTTGAAATTGGGAGATCCAAGCGGGGAGTAACCTGCTATTTCAACCCCACATTTTACTTGAGTTAAAAGAAAAGCCTGTTCAATTTCCTTTTCCCCGTTAATCATTTTTGCCATTTGAAAATCTAAGTAAACTCTCCTTAACTTTTCCTGAACTCTTCTCCGAAGAAGCCTGAGTTCCTTTATAAGGGGTAAGAACCTCTGGATCAATTCGTCTCTTTTATCTTCCAGAAGATCATGAGCTCTTCTGGCAGTTTCTAACCTTTTCTTCTGCTTTAAAAGCTCCATCCTGGTGGGATTAAACTGAGGAATCCTTGGCATGACTATCCCTCACATTAAACTTTTGCTACTTCCCGTTCTTTTTCCTTCTTCCATTGTCCGTAACGAGTAATATATTCTTCTCTTACCCTCTTTAGTTCTGATTTGGGCATCATCCTGAGAAGCTCCCATCCCAGATCCAGGGTTTCCTCCACCGTTCTATTTTCATCCTCACCCTGATTAACGAACCTTCTCTCAAATTCATCGGCAAAGCTAAGATACCTTCTATCCATATCACTGAGAGTTGCCTCGCCCATAACCAGAGCGAGTTCTCTTATCTCTATTCCCCGAGCGTAGGTCGCATAAAGCTGATTGGACAGTTCACGATGATCCTCTCTGGTTTTTCCCTCCCCCACAGCTTCATCCATCAATCTGGATAAGGAAGGCAAAACATTTATGGGAGGATAAATCCCCTTTTGATGAAGGTCTCTTTGAAGAATTATCTGACCTTCGGTAATATATCCAGTAAGATCAGGTATGGGATGTGTCTTATCATCATCTGGCATGGTCAGTATAGGAATAAGTGTAATGGAACCTTTTTTACCTTTTATTCTCCCTGCTCTTTCGTAAATGGTGGCAAGGTCCGTATAGAGATACCCGGGATATCCGCGTCTTCCTGGAACCTCTCTTCTGGCAGCTGATAGTTCCCGCAAGGCCTCCGCGTAGTTAGTCATGTCAATTAAAATAACCAGAATATGCATATCCTTCTCAAAAGCAAGATATTCTGCACAAGTAAGGGCCATTCTGGGGGTTGCTATTCTTTCAATCACCGGGTCATCGGCAAGGTTTAAAAAAATGACAGAACGCTCAATTGCTCCTGACTTTTCAAAATCGTGAATGAAAAAGTTACCCTCCTCAAAGGTGATTCCCATTGCCGCAAACACAACAGCAAACTCTTCTTCCTTTCCCAAAACCTTTGCCTGTCTTGCAATTTGAGCAGCAAGTTGAACATGAGGAAGTCCGGATGCCGAAAAAATGGGAAGTTTTTGCCCCCTGGATAATGTATTCAAACCGTCAATAGCAGAAATACCGGTTTGGATAAATTCTTCTGGATAAGCCCGAGCTTCAGGGTTTATAGGCTTACCTCCTATATCCAGTCTCTTCTCGGGAATGACGTCTGCTCCACCATCACGGGGTCTTCCCCACCCATCAAAGACTCTACCCAGAATGTCACTGGAAACTCCAAGCTGAATCCCTTTACCCAGAAACTTCACCTTTGCACCCTCTATACCTAATTCTGTAGCACGCTCGAAGAGTTGAATCAGGGCAGCATCCGAGGTTACTTCCAGAACTCTTCCCCTTCGTCTTTCCCCTGTGGGTAGTTCTATTTCTACCAGTTCTTCAAAGGCAACATCAGCAACATTCCCAACCAGCATAAGAGGACCGGTTAACTCCTTTACCCTCGTATATTCTCTTCCCATAATTTACCTCTTCTCCTGGTTTTTTAGACTTCAACTTTATCTTTTATTCTGTCTATTTGATCTTTTAATTTTTTACGGATTTTCTCGATTTTCTCTTCCGCTTCCTCATTGGGAATATATTTGGCTCGCGCAATTTCTTCTCTTACGGGAAGCTCAATTAATCTGTCCAGTGGAGCATTTCTTTTCAATGCCTCCATGCAGAGGTCGTAGTATTCAAGAACGAGTTTTAACATGAGATACTGTTTTCTTATGGGCGAGTAAGTATCAACTTCATGAAAGGCGAACTGCTGAAGGAAGTCCTCTCTAATGGAACGTGCAGTTTCCATGGTTATTCTATCCTGAGGAGAAAGAACATCCAGTCCTACCAGTCTCACAGTCTCCTGAAGTTCATCTTCTTTCTGTAAAATTGCCATAGCTTTCTTCCGGAGATCCATCCAGTCAGGAGCTACCTCCCGGGTAAAATAATCGGTAAGTGAATCAAGATAAAGTGAGTAGCTTCTAAGCCAGTGAATAGCAGGAAAGTGCCTCTGGTAGGCAAGTTCAGCCACAAGTGCCCAGAATACTCTTACTACTCTTAAAGTAGCCTGAGTCACAGGTTCAGAAAGATCTCCACCTGGAGGTGATACCGCACCAATAGCCGATAGAGAACCAATTCTTTTATCACTCCCCAGAGTTATCACTCTTCCCGCACGCTCATAAAACTCGGCAAGTCTGGAGGGAAGATAAGCAGGATAACCCTCTTCTCCAGGCATCTCTTCCAGACGACCCGACATCTCCCTCAAAGCTTCTGCCCAGCGAGAGGTCGAATCAGCCATTAAAGCTACATCGTATCCCATATCCCGGTAATACTCAGCTATGGTAATCCCTGTATAAATTGAGGCTTCCCTGGCAGCAACCGGCATATTAGAAGTATTAGCAATAAGGATGATTCTTTGCATTAAGGGTTTCCCGGTCCGGGGATCTTTCAGCTTGGGAAACTCACGTAAAACATCGCACATCTCATTTCCTCTTTCCCCACATCCAACAAAAACAATGATTTGAGCATCAACCCACTTGGAAAGCTGGTGTTGAATTACGGTTTTTCCACTTCCAAAAGGGCCGGGAATACAAGCAGTCCCTCCTTTGGCAATGGGAAAAAAGGTATCTATAACTCTTTGGCCGGTGATTAAAGGCTCTTCAGGATCAAGTTGCTGTTTATAGGGTCGCATTTTTCTTACCGGCCATCGCTGGAGCATGGTAATTTTTTCTTCTTTTCCTTCAGGGGTTCTAACTATGGCTATAACATCTTCCACCCGGGCAGGTCCTGAGTGGATTTTTTCAACCTTTCCCTCTATACCAATAGGAACCATTATCCTGTGTTCAATAATTTCTGTCTCCTGCACCACCCCCAGAATATCTCCAGCAACTACCCGATCACCTTCCTTTACCCGGGGTGAAAAATCCCAGTTCTTTTTTCGGTCAACAGCTTTAACTTCTATCCCTCTACTAATAAAATCCCCCACCTGAGCTCTAATTAAGTCCAGAGGACGTTGAATACCATCGTAGATATTACCAAGAAGTCCTGGACCAAGTTCAACGGATAATGGGTAATATAAAGACTCCACTGGTTCGCCAGGCTTTAAGCCACTTGTATCTTCATAAACCTGAATAGAACACAGTTCTCCCTTTATTTCGAGTATCTCTCCAAAAAGCCCCTCCTTTCCAACTCTAACCACATCAAACATTCTTGCACCTGGAATTTCTTTGGCCACGACAAGGGGACCGGATATTTTAACTATTTCCCCTTTTTTCATATCTAATACTCCTTTTAGGCCGTCATCTTCTGGGTAAGTATAATGGGAGCTTTCTTTTTAGCAACAACATCCCGATCAATTACACATTCCTTAACATTGCTACGAGAGGGAAGATCATACATCAAATCCAGCATAATATCCTCAACAATTGCCCGCAGACCTCTTGCTCCCATTTCTCTCTCATAAGTAATACGGCTTATTTCCTCCATAGCCTCATCGGTAAAAGTTAGCTTTATCCCTTCCAGCTCGAACAGCTTCTGGTATTGTTTAACAATGGCATTTTTGGGTTCAAAGAGAATCTTTTTAAGCTGGACCCTGGTTAATCTATCAAGAGTAACTACCACCGGAAGCCTGCCTACAAATTCCGGGATGAATCCATATTCAATTAGATCATCAGGAATAAGGTGGTTAAGCACCTGAGACTTATCGGTTTCCTTCTCCCGGGAAAATCCTACAGCTTTTTTCCCTATACGTTCTTTAACTATATCTTCCAGACCTGGAAAGGCTCCCCCGCAGATAAAGAGAATATTGGTGGTGTCAAGCTGAATGAACTGTTGATGAGGATGTTTTCTACCTCCCTGAGGCGGAATATTGGCTATGGTCCCTTCCAGAATTTTTAAGAGAGCCTGTTGAACACCTTCTCCGGAAACATCTCGAGTAATGGAAGGATTAGCGCCACTTTTTTTGGCAATTTTGTCTATCTCGTCAATATAGACAATCCCCTTTGAGGCTAAAGGAATGTTAAAATCCGTTTTTTGAAGAAGACGCAAAAGTATAGTTTCCACATCTTCTCCCACGTAACCTGCTTCAGTAACATTGGTAGCTGAAGCTATAACAAGAGGAAGATGTAGTATTCTGGCCAGCGTTCTTGCAAGAAGTGTCTTTCCTGAACCAGTAGGACCAATCAAGAGAATATTACTCTTTTCTACTTCAACACTTTTATCTTTATCGGTCAGATTAGAGAGAATTCGTTTGTAGTGATTATAAACGGCAACTGAAAGAACCTTTTTTGCCCTTTCTTGACCAATAACCCATTCATCCAGTTTTTCTTTAATCTGTTTTGGTTTAGGAAGGTTATTCAGGCTAAGGTTGTTTAGAAAGGGATCGGTCTTTTCCCTCTCTCTTTGCAAAATCTGATTGCAGTAAAATATACAACGATCACAGATGAAGGCATCAATTCCTGAAATAAGCTTTTCTACTTCTAACTGACTTCTCCCACAAAAGGAACAACGAGGTGTTGAATTTTCTCTTTTTTTCATTTACTTTTTACTTTCTGGATTCTATAACCTCATCAATTATCCCGTATTCCTTTGCCTCATAGGGAGTCATGTAGAAATCTCTATCCGTATCCCTTTCTATCTTTTCCTTGGGTTGACCTGTATGCCTGACCAGAATTTCGTTTAATCTATCCTTTATCCTTAAAATCTGACGAGCCTGAATACCTATATCGGTAGCCTGCCCCCTGGCGCCTCCAAGAGGCTGATGGATAAGGATGTTGGCATTGGGAAGAGAGAATCTCTTCCCTTTGGTTCCTGCAGCCAGAAGCAGGGCAGCAGCTGATGCTGCCTGGCCCATGCAGATAGTAGAAACATCAGGTTTCACATACTGCATGGTGTCGTAAATAGCCAGCCCAGCAGTAACCAAACCTCCTGGAGAGTTTATATAAAGGTGGATATCCTTCTTGGGATCCTGAACTTCAAGGAAGAGCATCTGAGCTATCACCACATTAGCAACGGCATCATCAATGGGGGCACCAATAAATATTATTCTGTCTTTTAAAAGACGGGAATATATGTCGTAGGCTCGCTCCCCTCTTGCAGTTCTTTCTATAACTATAGGGATCAAAGCCATCTTTGTTCTCCTTTTAGTAGAATTTATTTCTCCATGATATATTATCCATCAATCAGAAGAAACGACACCTGAAACATCTGCTTGCTGATAAAGAAAGTCAATAACCTTTTCATCTCTAATTCTCTGAATAAAGCCACCTAATCTCCCTCTCTTAATGAGTTCTCTTTTGAGATTTTTAACCTTAGCTTCTTTATTTTCACCTTGAACCATTGATTCAAGATTTTTATCTATTTCCTCGGGTGTAACTTTTATATCCTCCTTTCGAGCAATTTCCTCCAAAATAAAAAGAAGTTTAAGTTCATTTTCCGTTTGAGCCTTAAAAAATTCTTTTATCTTTTCTTCAGTGGTGTTGTTTTCTTCAAGGTATTCAGAAAAGGTCATTCCGTTTTTCTGGAGTTCTTCTTCTAATCTCCTCATCTTGTTCTCAATTCCCCTTTCTACAAGCAAAGGAGGAATATCTACCTTAGAACCCTTGATTATTTTTGCCAATATCTCTTTTTTAATTCTATCTTCCTCCTTTTTGTTCTTGAGCTTTTCCAGTTCCCTACCTATCCACTCTTTGAGACTTTGAATGTTTTCAAAGTTCAAATTTTTAGCCAATTCATCATCAATGGGAGGCAGTCTTTCTGCTCGAATGTCTTTAACCTTGACATTAAAACTCAATTTTTTCCCGGCTATAGATTTTCGAGGATGATCAGGAGGAACTATTGTTTCCACAATTCTTTCATCCCCTATATTAGCTCCAAGAAGTTTTTCATGAAAAACAGGTGGTAATTGATCAGAACCCAGCTTATACCAGAAATTTTCTTCTTTTTTGGTTCCATCAAAATAAATATCTGGAGAAAGGGCTCTTACTTCCAGCGCCAGCCAATCTCCTTCCTGGGTGGGACGATTTTCCAATAGGGGTGGATACTCTGCCAGTTCCTTTTGCAAGCTTTTTAGCTGCTGTTCAATTTCTTTTTCTTCTACCTTAATTTTGTTCCTTTTGACTTTGATCTTTTTGTAATTTCCAAGTTGTACTTCGGGCTCTACTGGAATCTGGAATTTTAAAATAGCTGGCTCTTCCTCGGAAAATTTTATTACCTCTACCCTGGGCTCAGCAAGAGGGGTTATTTTCTCTTCGCTTACAATCTTATTGTAAGCTCTAAGATAAAGTTCTTTAAATGCCTCATCTTCAATAGGCTCTTTTCCGTATCTCTGTTCAAATATTTTTCTCGGAACCTTTCCCTTTCTAAACCCAGGAACCTCAACCTGCTGAGCCACTCTCTTAAAAGCCCGGGAGAACACCTCCTTAACTGTATCTTGAGGAATCTCTACCTCTAATTCAAACTGAGATTTTTCTTTTTTATTTACTTTTATCTGCATGTTTATCCTTTCCCTTTGGTGCGAGAGGCGGGATTCGAACCCGCACGAGGTTTACCTCACTAGATCCTAAGTCTAGCGCGTCTACCAATTCCGCCACCCTCGCATTGATGCATATTTGACAGATAATAATTATACAAAAAAATATTTTTATGGCAACAGTTACCAATATAATCTGGTTTTTCTAATGGGCAAGATTGTAAATTTTACCTTGTTTTAAATGAAGACACACTTTAAAGGTAGGCTTTATAAAATTGGAGCGGGAAACGGGATTCGAACCCGCGACCCCCACCTTGGCAAGGTGATGCTCTACCGCTGAGCTATTCCCGCTCTTTCGTTTTATAGCTTTTTATATATATATTTAATCTTCATAAAAAGTCAATAGATGCCTTTCTTTTCCCGGAAAATGGATAAAAATCATACTAAGCAGGCAGGTTAAGTAGAGGAACTGTATAGGGACCTTCCTTTATGAAGGCCATTGCAGGCTCTCTCTTTAGCTTTTGCCTAAAATTGTCTACAGCATAATATATGGCATTTTGTACCATCCTATCACAGGTTAAAGCTTCCTCTTTGGCAAAGAGATAGCCACTTTTACCGGGAAGTTCTTCCAGTTCATGAGGAGGAATATTTGTGGTGCAATAAATAAGGTTATCAAAGAAACCAATTTTCTTAAAAAACTGATCCCACTTTTGGACCTGCCACTGATCAGGTACAAACCGCCAGTTTTTACTCTTAATATACTCGGTAAACTTACCAGGTCCTTTCTCCTTTAAAACTCTCAAAACTCTCCTGTACTCATCCTTGCCCACAGGATTTTTGTCGCTGTTATGAGCAACCAGAATAACAATTCCTCCCTTTTTAACTATAGGAATGGTTGCATAGGCTGCCTTAGCAGCCTGGTAATGATTAACAGCAACCTTTCCACCCTGGGTCAGTACTATATCATACTCATGAGAACAGTGTACCACACAGGTATCCTTTAACATACGCACAGCCTGAAGATGGGCTTTCTCGAAATGACCGGCAAAAACCCCAGTTAAATCACCATTACCGTTTATAGTACAATTTACAATAAAATCTACTTTTGCTCTTTTAGCAACCTCCAGGGCAAACTCATGACAGGGATTATTGACTAAGACCATATTTGTGGCGTTAGGATGATCCATGAAATCCACACCATGAAAGACGTAAGTAGCCTCCAGGTTGACAAGTCCGGGACATATCGCTTTTCTTCCACCTGAAACTCCAGCCATAAAGTGGGGCTCTACAAGACCCGTGGCGATACGAATATCAGCAGTTATAAATTCTTTATTTATTTTAACCTCGACTCCTCTTATTCTTCCTATGGAAATAAGGTCAAGGGCATTGCAATCGTGATCTATTATTTCGTAGTTATTCAAAATAAACTCACCAAAGGCCTCTTTTTTCCATTCGGATGATGTTGGAAGATGAGTTCCTGTGCCTACAATAATTTTTATATTCCCTTTTTTAATCCTTGCTTTTTCTAATCTTCTTAAAAGCGGAAGGAGTATTCCCTGCTCACTTTCTCCATTGTAAGGAACAGGTCTTGTATTGTCCGATACAGTTATAGCAACTTTTATCTTTGAAGGATCCTTTTTAAGTGAACCAATAAGTTTCTCCATCGATTCTGTCCCAACAGGATTGGATAATACCTCCTCTATTTTCTCCCGAGGACGTGCAAGAGGCGGTGCACTTTTATTCTCCAATATCTCACAATAAGGAGGCACCTTAACAGTTATGTATTCTTTCCCGTATTCAATATCTATTTCTTTCCAGCTCGTACCGTTCATTACTCCTATTTTTCCGGCATCATCTTTATTTTGTTAAAATCTCCAACGATGATAGCATCCAAAAGTGCACCCATATAGAGATCTATATTCTCCTCTGTTTTTTCTTTGTCAACCTCTCCTCCTTTGTCTCTTGCAATTAATGAAACAGGTGCCTGCTCCAGTTTACTCCAGAGTTGAGGATTTTTTGCAGCAGTTAGAATCCTCTTTTTATCTTCGTCATTCACTCCAACTTCACCAAAGGTGGTAGGAAAATTAATGCTCTTAGAAAATTCTATCATTCCTTCGGCTACAAGGATACCCAGGTCTTTCCCCTGATATTTCTCTGGATCATCTTTAATATAACCTGCTGCTTTTAGAATCCTACCTACCATTTTTAATTGATTTTGAATTGCCGGAGCAAAAAATACTGTGGCATAAGGATTTACAATAGCACACGCTCGTCCATGAGGTAGCTTATTTACTACAGAAAAACTGAAAAGATGTCCGTAATTTGTCCCTCCAACCATTATAGCATATCCTCCAAGGTCTGTACCAAGACCCAGTCCAACTCTTGCTTCTTCATCGTAAGGATCATCTATAGCCCTGGGAAGGTTGTTCACAATTAGACTGACACCTACCTCAGCTATTTGCATCGCTATCTCAAAAAAAGGCTTTTCGGTAGCTCCGTACACAACTTCTAAACAATGGGCAATCCCATCAAGGGCACCATCTGCAGTGATCGCATATGGAGCCCCTATGGTTGTTTTATAATCAAAAACTGCTCGAGGAGGAACAATTGCCTCGTCAATTATCAATTTTTTCTGCCCTGTTACCGGGTCAGTAACATTGGAATACTTGGTAAGATGAGCTCCAGAACTTGCTGCAGTCTGTACAGCTATAATCGGAATAAGTTTTTTCCCTTCCTTATTCAATCTTTCCTGAACCAACCCGCTACCAAAGTAATTTTCCACGTCATCAGGATCCAGTATAGCCAGTACATCTGCTGCCTTCACTGCATCTATGGTACTTCCTCCACCCAATGGGATAACACTGTCAGGATTTTTTTTTCCTATCTGGTTGGCAATTCTGTACACATCTTCCCGGGGAGTATTAGCCCTCGCTCCGCTTATTATATCCAAAATTTTGACACTCTTTTTCTCAATAGAGGACTTAATCTCGCTAACATATGGTTCAACCCACTTTTCTTTTCCTAATCCACTCACCACCAGCATTGTAGAGCTGCCTTCCCGGGCTGCAAAATCTCCAATCTTTTGCAAAGAACCCATACCAAAGGCATAATTTTCCTTCTTCCAGTCATGAAGCATTTTTTTAGCTCGATCTTTATAATTCATATCAGTCCTCCGGAATAACTATATGAAATTTCTAAGATAATCAATAGCCAGTTTGGCTGCTCTGTCCGGGTCTGGTTTGGCCAGAATCTCTACAGTAATAAAACCGTCATAACCAATCTTTCTAAGGGTGTCTATTATGCTCTTAAAATCAATATGACCCTGGCCAGGTGCCAGGCGATTACTATCTGCGAAATGGATGTAGGATATTATATCTCGTGCCTCCTCTAAACTTCCTTCAATAGATGCATCTTCTATATTCATGTGATAAATATCAGGCATAAGCTTCACATTATCCCTCTGGATTTCTTTAATAATATCCATTCCCTCCTTCAGATTGTTGATAAAATTAGTCTCATAACGATTTACAGGTTCAAGTAAAAGCTGTCTTCCGAAACTTTTTGAAAAATCAGCACATTCTCTCATGGCATAAATAAATCTTTCTCTGGCTTTTTCTTCTTCACCAGGAGGCAAATTTCCTCTTACCCTACCAACATTCACATCTGCTCCAAAATTAGCAGCAAGTTCTATTATACCTTTAACTGTCCGTATTGCTTCGTTGCGTATATTATCATCAAAATGCGTAAATGAGACCTTTTTCTCAGCAAAAACCCTTCCGGTAGAGATTATGGGAAGCTGCAAATTGTATTTTTTAATAAGTTTCTTCACTTGAGTCACATTCACTTCTGTGGCATCAGCAATGGCTAATTCAACACCATCATAACCAAGCTCTGCAGCTTTTTTTATTCCCAGGCCCAGATCCATTCGAAAAACAACGAAGGCAGAAGGCAAAGCATTTGCGGGTGCTATAGCTAATCCTATCTTCATATACCCTCCTTTAATCTATTTTTTGCCATATTCAATGGCTGTCTGGTACATGGCAACAATATTTTCGGGTGGAACATCAGGCTGAATATTGTGTCCAGGAGCAAGTACATATCCTCCACCCGGAGCTAACTCATCTATCCGTCTTTTTACCTCATCCTCAACATCTTTTATACTTCCATAGGGTAATGTTCTCTGGGTGTCAATCCCTCCCCAAAAGCAAAGACTCTTTCCGAACTCTCTCTTAAGCCTTTTGGTATCCATGCCATGAGCAGAAACCTGAACTGGATTAAGAATATCTACACCTATATCAATCAAATCCTCAATAAAAGGGTAAATTCCCCCGTCACTATGAAATAAGATTTTAGCTTTTGATTTTTTCTTGATGAACTGGATGAGCTGTCTATGTCTTGGTTTTATTAAATTTCTATAAAGTTCGGGGGAAATAAGAGGACCTTTCTGTGTGCCCAGGTCGTCAGCAATCTTAATGACATTTATATAATTTCCAACTTCTTCAAGCAATTTCTCAAGCCGTTTTATCTGAAATTCAACCAGTTTATCCATGAGAAACTCGGCAAAACTTTTATTCAGTACTAAATCCATTAAAAAAGTACCAAAGCCCCTTAAAAGTTGGGAATTTTGAAAGGGAACAGATCCTGTGGGATCAATGACAAGAGGGTAAACACCCTCCGAATACAACTTTTTGGCTTCATTTTCTACTTTTTCAAATTTTTTCAGACTATTCGGATTGGGCCATTTATAATTCAACAGGTCTTCTATACTATTTGCATCCTCCAGAGGAAATTTAATAACGTCATAATACCAGCTTCCAGCTACTTTTTTTCTTACAATACCCCAATCATCCATATAGGCATCCTCTTCTTCCAATTCTACCTTCCTTGCGCCTGGCTTTGGCAACCAAACACTTCTCGTATCAACTTTTAACCGAAGCAAAACCTCTTCATCTGGTACAACGATTTGCTGTATTCTATCTACAACCGTGATTTCTTTTTCTTTATCTAACCCTAAATATTTACAAAGATTTACATATGCCGGCCAAGTGATGGTGGTAACATTGGTACTCCCAAGATCAACAGGAACTCGGTCGGGTTCCTCATGATTTAACGTCTTTAAAAGTAACTCTTTTGACCGCATTTTTACTATTCCAATATTGAAGCTCTCTTTATACTATCCTTATCCCTTCACTCCACCCAGTGTTAATCCCTTTATAATAAACTTCTGAGCAATTAAGAAAAATACAATTCCGGGAATGCTTGCAAAAATTGCTGCAGCAGATATAGAATTCCAGTAAGTTAGTTCATCTCCAACAAAGTAATATACACCCACGGTTATGGGCTTGTTCTGGTCACTATTAAGAAACAAATAGGGAGATAAAAATTCCTGCCACGTCCACAGAAAAGAGATGATAGCCACGGCAGCTATGCCGACAGCAATACCAGGCATAACAACTCTAAACAGTACACCCAAACGTGAACATCCATCGATAAGGGCAGCATCCATCAGATCCTGCGGATAATCATCAAAAAAAGTTTTTAATATCCATACTGATAGTGGATAGCAGAGGTAGACAGTAAATATTACAACTGCCAGCTTGGAATCTATCAGTCCCAGTATTTTATAAATAATGTAGAAGGGAAGTAAAAGACTAAGAGGTGGAATTATGCGACTGGCAAGAAAAGAACCAAGAACCATACCACTTCCCTTATATGGGTATCTACTCAACCCATAGGCGGTAAAGACACTTCCAACTAAAACACAAAATGTTGTACTGGTAGCATAAATTACAGAATTCAAAATATAGAGAGGGACAGGGGAATTAAAAATTACCTCTCTGTATGCCTCAAGGGTAGGAGTCTTAGGAATATAGGTTGGTGGAGAAAAGAAAGACTCTTCCAGGGTCTTAAATGAAGTAATCAGGGTCCACAGTATAGGTATAAAAATAATAAAAAGGATCACCGAAGCTCCTACATAGGGAGTGGCCTTATGTTCCAGTACAGTTGCCAGGAACTCTCTTATTTTCTTCATAATTTGCCACCTTTAAGGATGTTGTAAACAAAAATACTTCCAATTCCTATCAAGAAAATAATCATCAATATACTCAGTGAAGCTGCAACACCAAAATTGAAATATCTATAGATAAGATCAAGAATGTAAAACCCAAAAACATATGTAGCCTTTGCTGGACCACCAAAAGTCAGGGAAAAAATTGCATCAATTGTGCGAAAAGAAAATATACTGGTAATAAGAAGACCTGTTAGCATGGCTTTTCTGTTAAGAGGCAGGGATATATGAACAAACGTCTGAAATACATCTGCTCCATCTGTTTTGGCTGCCTCATATATGGTGGGTGAAATACTCTCCAGCCCTGCAAGGATAATTATCGTCATAAAAGGTATACGTGTCCATGAATCGGCAAGAATAACCCCTATCATGGCCAGAGTGGGATTACCGAATATATCAAGAGGATTTTTTATTATTCCTGTCCTTAACAAAACATCATTGATAACACCAAAAGAGGGATTAAACATCTGTTTCCACATGAAACCCGAAACAACAAGTGGAACTGCCCAGGGAAACATTGCAAAAGACCTGAAAATACTCGATCCTCTGGTAATTCGCGATAAACAGTGTGCAAGAAGCAGACTTAAGACAAAAGTTAAAAGTGTGGTTCCTCCACAGAAAACCAGAGTATTTTTGAAACTCAACCAGAAAACTCGTTGACGGAAAAGATACTTATAGTTCTTAAGGCCACAAAATACCACCGGACGTATATTATCATATCGAAGAAAGCTTGTGTAAACAAGAAAAATCAAAGGACCAATTATCAAAAGTGTCAAAAGTACTATTCCTGGTAGAGAAAGAAACAAACCGAATTTACTGTTAGAGATTTTCATGAAGTACCCCTCCTTCTGAATATTTTGAAAACGAAGGCGGAGTTGGCCCCGTATTTGTAATCGCACGGGGCCAACTTTTCTTTTTCATTCAAATCACTCAATTAACTGCGAGAAAACTCTGTTTCAGATTAGTAGTACAGTAGCTCATCCAGTTCCTTTTGGGCCTGCTCCAGAGCTTCCATGGTATCCATCTCTCCAGTGACTGCTTTTCCAAAATATTCAAGCAAAATGTCCATCATATGCTGAGCACCGGGAGGAAAAACTTCCAGCACAGCATTCTGCAGACATATCTTTCGTACATCAACATAGTCTACCTTTTTCAGGACCTCAGGATCTTCAAACACCGTAGGCAAAAACGGAGAATTACCCTCTATCAAAAGCTCATTCACTCCACCTTGCTTACTCATTCTAACCTCACCCAGTAACATTGCTGCTGCTTTAGCATTGTCAGGAGCAAATCTATTGATAACAAATGTCGAAAAATTAGTTGGAGCTGCTCCTCTGTAACTTTCCGGCATTTCGTCACTCCACTTTGGTGGTGGAAAAGCAATCCAGTCCCCACCCTTCACAGGATTACCAAACACATCTTTCTGAAGCCCAGGGGATCTATTTGGATCTTTAAAAAATACCATGTTAGTATTGAGTCCCTCATCACATATGGCTACTTTTCCCATTGCAAAAGCCTGCTGGTAATCATTCCACGTCCATCCAAGAATTGCCTCAGGAGCTGAACCTTCCTTGATGAAATCCACAAACATCTTCCATGTATTTTTGAATTCGGGAGTCAATAAATTAATCTTACCATCTTGCATTAACCTCCCACCCTGAGAGTAAACCCCACACTGAAAATGCTGAAGTAGATAGTGATCACCTGGAAAGGCAATACCCCAGTAAGTTGGACCAAGATTTTGTAAAGCCCACTCCCGGCACTTCTTAGCAGCAATAATTACATCTTGCCAGGTATCAGGAATATCCACACCTGCTGCTTTAAGCCAAGAAACTCTTGCGTACATAATGGCTGATTTTTGAGTATCAACCGTTCCATAAAAGTGGCCATCTGGTCCTTTAAGCAACTGTACTAATCCTGGTGGATAAATTTTCTGAACTTCAGGACTCCATACTACATCCCATTTTTCAAGCCAATTTGCAGCTATTAGATGTTGCATGGAATAGGCTGGCTCTGAAACACACATGGAAGTAACATTAGGATCACCACTTACAAGAGCAGATATCGTCTTTTGCAGGAGAACTTGATCGGATACCTCAACATAATTGACCTTTATTCCGGTTAATTTCTCAAAAAGTTTAAAATTAGCCAAAGTACCTGGATCGTGTTCCATACTTCCGGCATTGAAGTGAAGTATCCTCTCAACACCTTTCACTGCCTGTTGCCACCCTTCTGGAAGAATGTATTCATCGGCAGATAACCTTTCAGGAGCAGGTACTGGCTTATTCCATTCGATTTTTTCCCAGGGTTTTTCCCCTGCTGCAAAAACTGTTTGACCAATAATCATCAACAAAATCAACATTAACCCCAAACCTAAAAAAACCTTGTATGAAAAACTTCTACCCATTGATCTTTTCCCCCTTAATACTTGATATTTGTTCGGTAAAATCGTGTAAAACCTCCTTTTTTAATGGACCTGATAATTTTTTTTACACACCTCCTTTCCGGTCCATTTTATCCCCTACAAATTCTCATCTTTTACCGCATTTTTTTCTATATTTCTTGCTCACATCACAGTAAAACTTGAAATCCTCATGGTTCATACTGGAGGGAATTCCACCTTCTGACATGAGAATAAAACCGCCACCAGAAGACCCGGTTTCTATCACATTTTTAATATGGGACTCGAGTTCTTCTCTGCTCATGTTACCAATGAATTTGCTCAATCCACCCATTAGAGTAATCTTATCACCATAATTTTTCTTCAGTTTTTTGAGATCCATATTGTCAGAAGGACCTACTGGATTTAATATATCAACTCCTGCTTCCACTATAAATGGTACGATCTCATTTATATTACCGTGACTGTGCATATTTAGATAAGCCCCATATTGATGACAAAGGTCAGCTAATTTTTTATGCCATGGATAAAAAAACTTCTTGTATAGGTCAGGAGAAATCAACATACTTTTGTTTGATCCAAGGTCTTCACAAAACATAACGCTATCTACACCTCTTTTAAGATAATTCTCAGCAACAGCAAGATTAAATGATCCCACTTTGTTCAAAAGTTCCTTTATAAATTCCTCTTTCTCTATCATGTTTACCAAAAAATCGGGCATATTGTGGTACCGATACCATACATCCGAAAAAAAGCCATTAATCTCAACCTGGGTGAAAAAACCTTTTTTCTTAAAGTATGCAATTGTTTCCTCAACACCTGTGTATCTTTTGGGATCGTTAGGATCAGGCATATGCAATTTCTCAAGATCTTTTTCATCTTTTACAGGATAATCAATAAAATGACGCCAGAAAGGGTCCTTATGGATCTCCCATTTACCTCCAGTTTCAAATTGGATTATCACAGATTCATCATCTTCTTTTATAACATCTACATAAAGTCCGCCAGAAGGTGCAACAGCATGATAAAAAGCTACTCTTTCTAAAATATCCACCTTCTGCAAATACTTTGAACGATGCAAACAATTACTTACTTCTACAAAAGCACTATCGAGAAACTCCATTTTCTTAACCGCATCCTCTCTCCAGTCAGTACTAAAAGTTGGCACAAACTTTTTTAAAGCGTTAATATCAAAAAAAGTAACCTGTTGGGGAATTACTTCTGGTTTCTGGTGATCAATGGTGGCAATTACCATCTCACGTCGATTCATCAATAAACTCCTTGCATATACTGGGCAATTGGTTGATCTATTTTTGTTCTTTCTTTACAAACAGGTAAATTATCTGCACCAGTCTAATATCATAACAGCGTATATTTTTGCACACAGTATAAGTTCATCGATAGATATGTATTCATTAGGTCCATGAATACCACAGTCATGGCTGCCCGGGCCAAATAAAACCGTAGGTACACCTCCGCGGGTCAAGAAAGTAGCATCAGTTAATCCCTTAAAACTGGAAAATCGTGCTTTATTCCCGGTTAATTTTTCAAAAGCCGCAGCCAGTGTTCTCGCCCCAGGATGATCAACTGGAGTCTCAATCATTGGTTGCCAGCGTCTTATAACTGGTACCTTAAATTTGGGAGGATTTTTTCTGAACCAATCGTCTGTTGATGCCAGAGCATCTACATACCGCTTCAGCTCTTGCCAGAGATCTTCATCCTTCAACCACCAGGGGTAACGCACATTATAAACAATTCTACAAGATCCTGGAACTACGGCTGCACCGTAAGTACCTCCTTCAATAAAACAGGGGCCGATGGTAAAAGATCCTACCCCTTCTTCTTCCGGAAGAAGCTCGTCTTGCCATCTCTGATTCCACTGCAACTCTATTTTCTGAAAAAGCTGCATAAACTGTATGGAACTGGTTATCGCATCCACTCCTATTTTACTTCCAGAACTTACACCATGTTTCTGAGGAAAAATAACCTGATTCCTGTTACAAATATGAGTTTCTTTTCCCTGTATTTCAAGCTCAAAGAAAAAGACACCGGGTGTCCTTACTTTAATCTCACAGCTGGTTGGCTCACCTATTATGGCAAAAGGTGCTTTGTAGCCACGTTGCAATGTAGAGTTAGTTCCAACGGTTTCTCCTTCTCCTGATTCCTCTCCTACCACAGATTCAACAAAGAGGTCTCCCTTTAAATCTATTTCATTATCAATTATTGCCTTAGCTGCCCATATCATGGCAGTAAGACCACCTTTCATATCACTTGCCCCTCTACCGAAAAGTCTGCCATTCTTAATAGTAGCACTCCAAGGGTCAGTATCCCATTTTTCCAGTTCCTTTTCATTTACCGGTACAACATCACAATGACCGTTCAGTATAAGAGACTTGCCTCCACCTGATCCTTTTATGGTGGCTACAATATTAGGCCTTTCAATTTTAGGGTCAGCAGACCAGCAGTCAACCTCATCAAATCCAAATTGTCTTAGTTTTTCGCTTAGCCACTGTTGCAATTCCAACTCCTTCCCTTGACCCGGCATCCCTGGATTCACCGATGGAAAACCAATCAATTTTGAAAGAAAATCCACCAGATCTGTTTTTTGACGATCAATATACTCTATTACCTTCTGATACAAAGAATTCATTTTGACTATCTTCTTCTTTCAATAAGCTGAACATCAATATTCAGAATTTTGCAAAATTTAACAATTTCCTCTAAATAGTCCCCATAAACAGCGTGACAGTGATTGGAATCATAAATATCAAAAAGTTCCTGTGGACCAATATTTATTTTTGCGTAAGCATGAGGCCATTGAGGGCAAGTTTCCTGAAGCCTGGCGAGTGGAACTTCTACAAATTCACCTTTAAATATCACCATCTGATAACGACCGCTTGAGCGCATAAGTCTTGCGAACGTAACCTCACCACTACTACACAGAAAACGAACATGAGCTCCTTTTCCAGCATACTTTGGTATAATGGGGCAAAGGGTCACCCTCTTTAGGTTTTCATTTGGATCCTCAGCCTGAGCAGCAAACCACGTAGCTAAAGCACCACAGTTACAAAGAACATAAAGGCCATTTGCTTCATCATAATGTCTGAGATCAAGAAAAGCTGTGGGTTTTCCCGATAGGAGTTTAAGGATTTGCATAGTTAAAGCTCCATCTGAATCGGCTTCACAGGCAAAGACCTGGGGAGGCTTTGGTCCTCTCCAGTCATAAGGATCAGAGCAAATTGCACAACTTAAACATTGGGTAACGTAATACTCACTTAGTTCGTAGTGACACTTTACTCCCAGAAAATCGAGCTGGTGCTGTTTAACTATTTCCTGTATAGCAAGGTAACATCTCAGCTGGTACTTTAAACTCTCCTCACTTAAAGCACCAGCATACTCTATTTTTCCAACATGACTGTTCAACCATTTGAATCCTTCATTAACCTCTACCTCAGGGATCTTTTCTGCAAGACGAATTATTTCAAGCTGGTCCACATGTTCCACATCCACCCCGAATATTTCCATCCACTGGGAAGGATCAATGGTCCCGGTAACCATTCCGATACTCCGACCTCCAATGAGCCCATAGACCTGGCCTTGAAGTTTTCTTGCAGCAGTTTGAGCCCTCAAGTAAGCCATAAATTTTTTCTGAATCAATGGGTCGCCAAGATCGCCCCATAATTTCTCGCAATTTATTCCTGCTTCTCTGAGACCACCTCCAGCTGCCAGCATTCCACCTAACCCCGGGAGTCTCGGGTTAGGAAGAGAGTAAATCAAGGGTGAGATATTACATATTCTGGCTGCAATCAAGGCAAAATTTGGAAAGGCAAATACCGGGATATTAAAAACAAGAGCATCTATATTCTGGGCAACTAACCTCCTTGCTTCTCTTCGAGCCAAATCGGGTGTGTATACTATACTTGATCCTGCAACGACTTCTATGCCTTTCTGTCTCTTTAAAAAATCAATTATAACATCCTGGGCCTTTTTTATCTCCGGAATTAAATCTCTGTGCACCCTTTCCCGTCCATCGGAAAAGGAAAGCAAACCAACCCTCATTTTGTTCTCTCCTTTCGCTTATATATGGCTATCAACGATGCTCCAGACTTTCTTCTATCGCTTCTCTCAAAGCTGTTATCCCATCACTTACTGCTTCTTTTGTTATAATTAAAGGAGGACATATCTTTATAGTTGCTCCACCAAAGCCAACCGGTGAGAAGAGCATCAATCCTTTTTCTACACATCTTCGAACTATTTTATAAGCAAGCTCCCCATCGGGTTCAATCGTTCCTTTCTTAACGATATGCAAACCATAGACAAGCCCTTTTCCACAAACTGTACCAATTATATCTCCATATTCCTCTTTTAATTTATTAAGTTCTGCAGAGAAAAATTCTCCGACTCTGGCGGCATTTTCAACAAGATTTTCTTTTTCAATAAGATTGATATTAGCAAGGGCTGCTGCCACACATAGAGGATTACCTGAATGTGTACTCGTGACAGGGTCATCCACATCCATAACCTCGGATCTGCCAATCACACAGGAAAGAGGTAAAGATGAGGTGGTTGCTTTTGCACAACAGATGAGGTCTGGAACAATTTCGTAGTGTTCAAAACCAAACATCTTACCTGTTCTCCCGAAACCAGCCTGAACTTCATCCATAATTAACAGAACGTTTTCCCGCTTACACCATTCAGCCAATTTTTGAGCATATTCCTTAGGCATAAAGGAGGCCCCTCCTCCTTGAAAGGTCTCGGTAATTACTGCGGCAATATTTTCACTTTTCAAACCCTTATTGGCCAGTGTCTCCTCAAAAAGTGAAAAGTCCTTATTTTTACACCTGAAGTCACCAGGGTAAGGAACCTGATGCATATCAGGATCAAGATTTACAATCCATTCTTTTAGGGAAGGTATTCCTCCGATCATTTGAGAACCAAGAGTTCTCCCGTGAAAAGCTCCCTCAAAGGAAACAATTCCTATCTTTTTTTTACCACCAACTTTTTTACCCCAAATTCGTGCCAGTTTTATTGCACGTTCAACAGCTTCTGCTCCAGTACTTAGCAAAATAACCATATTAAGAGGGTCAGGTGTTATCTGAATTAGTTTTTCTATAAGCTTCAGTCTTATTTCATTGGGAAAAACATAGTTGAAAAGCAGGGAGGAATTGAGTTGATCCACTATTGCCTTTTTAATTTCTTCTCTTGCGTGACCAGCAGAAGCAACAAGAACGCCTGAAGTCCAATCTAACCACTTGTTACCATACCTGTCATAAATTTGAAATCCTTCAGCTCTATCCCAAACTACACCTACAGGCGGTATTGAACGAAACTGACGGGGTTCATACCGGGCCAATTTTTCTAAAACAGGTAAGGATTCAGGGACCGGTAATTTTGTCTTGATTCTCCTGTAAGGAGTTTCAGTTTTTCCTACATCTCTGGGTGTAAGATCGTATTTCATGGTTCTCCTCTCCTAACAATTTAGATATAAGCCCAAAAGGATCTCACTTATCAAATCAAAGTGAAACCTTTTAAAATAAATTGTAATTAGCTACTATTACTTTTTAAAGGCAACCTAACTGTCTTACCTGTTCTGGCTGACCGGTATATTGCCTGAATTATCTCCAGAGATTTTTTTCCTTCTTCTCCATCAACAAATGGTTTTCTATCTTCCTTTACAGCGTTTATAAAGTCTTCTATTTGAAGTCTGTGATATTCAGAAGTTAAATGAACGGGTCCTGAAGAACAATCTCCGGGTCTTTTATTTACATAATCTTGTCTTAAATCCCCCTTAATTTCCATTTCAGAACCTATAATAGCTAAAAGTTCCAGAAAATGCACTTTTAAGACGATGCTTCCTTTTTCTCCAAAAATTTCTATTTTTCTTGGAAAACCAGGAAAAGCTGCAGTAGTCCCCTGAATCACTCCTACCGCTCCATTTTCAAACTGCAAAATAGCAACAGCACTATCTTCTACCTCAATATCATGTACAAATGTATCCATTAATCCATATATACTTTTCACAGGCCCCATATACCATTGTAAAAGATCTATAGAGTGTATAGCCTGGTTCATTAAAACTCCTCCGCCCTGACCACTCCAAGTCTTTCTCCAGGAAGCATTTTCATAGTATTCTTTCGTTCGGAACCAGTTGGTAAAAGCGTTACCCATGAATAACTTTCCCAGTCTTCCTTCTTCAATTATGTTTTTCACTCTTTTAGTATCCTCGCTAAAACGACAAGGAAAAATAACCCCCAATTTAACTTTTGCCTCCTTACAGGAGGATATCATACTATCAGCCTGCTCAACATTTAAAGCCATTGGCTTTTCCACAATTACGTTCTTATGCACTTTGGCAGCTTCCTGAGTAATTTTCGCATTTAAAGAAGGGGGTAAGCACAGATTGATGACATCTATGTCTTTCCTTTCCAGAAGTTCTCTATAGTCAGTGCACCACATTTTTGCATTGAACTTTTCAGCAAGAGATCTTGCTCTTTCCTCTATAGAATCGCAAACCCCAACAAGGGTCGCTTCAGGTAAATCATTAATTGCTTCAGCATGGAACGGAGCAATTGCACCTGCCCCGATTATGCCAAACCCTAATTTTTCTTTTATTGCCATATAGACTCCTTCTTTCTCATTTAACTTTTTGTTTTCTATGAACAGCTCGTTTAGCCGCTCCAACTATATCCTGAACACTCATACCATAATGATCAAGCAAAGATTCAAAATCTAAGGAAGTTTCGGTAAATCTATCAGCAATTCCAACTCGTTCAACAACAACAGGGCAATTATTTGCGAGAACTTCTGCTACCGCACTTCCCAATCCACCTATGATTGAATGTTCCTCAGCGGTAACTATAGCTCCCGTTTTCTCTGCAGTCTCTATTATGAGAGACTCATCTAATGGCTTAAGGGTATGGATATTTATAACTGTACAATCTATGCCATCACCTGACAAGATTTTTGCCGCTTCAAGACAGCGCCAGGTCATAACCCCGGTACCAATGAGAGCAACATCTTCACCCTCTTTGATGACGATCCCTTTACCAATCTCTACCTGATGGTTATCATCAAAAACAACAGGCAAATCTGCCCTGCTTAGACGAACATAACACGGTCCATCGTATTCTGCCACAAGGGGTAAAATCTTCTCGACTTCTGTAGCATCAGCGGGACTTATAACCACCATATTGGGCAGAGCCCTCATAACAGCAATATCTACAATAGAATGATGAGTTGGTCCATCTTTGAAGTCCGATAATCCACAGTATCCCCCGATAATTTTAACGTTAGTTCTGGCATAAGCGACACAGGTTCTTATCTGTTCAACCGTTCGAAGATACAAACCAGCAAATGTATTTGTGAAAGGAATCATCCCAGCAAGTGCAAAACCAACCGCAACATCAACCATTCCAGCCTCCTGAATTCCCAGATTAAAAAAACGATCGGGAAACTTTTCTCCAAAATAATCTGTCATAAGTGAAGAGGAAACATCTGCAACTAATACCACAACATCTGGATTTTGGGCTCCAATCTTAACCAATGTTTTTCCAAAAGCTTCTCGAATAGAAACTTTCTGCATCAATTTTCCTCCTTCAAAAGTTCAGTTTTTGCTATCTTCAACTCTTCTTCAGTTGGAGCTCTTCCATGCCAGATAGATTTATTCTCCATATAGGAGACGCCCTTTCCTTTGGTGGTACGAGCTATTATAACTACGGGCTTCTCATGAATCTCGAGGGCCATGTCCAGAGAATCAAGAATTTCTCTCATGTTATGGCCGTTGATTTGTAGCACCTCAAAATTAAATGAGCACCATTTATCAATGAAAGGTTCAAGAGGCATAATTTCATGTACAATACCATCCAGTTGAACATCATTGTAATCAACAATAACAGTTAAATTTGATAATTTGTATTTTCCTGCAGCCATTGCCCCTTCCCATACAATTCCCGCCTGGCATTCACCATCACCCAATAAAACATATGTTTGATAGGAAAAACCTCTAATCCGAGCAGCTAAAGCCAAACCAACACCAATGGCAAGCCCGTGCCCCAGAAATCCCGAACTCATCTCCACTCCTGGAGTTTTCAATCTATCAGGATGTCCCTGTAAAAACGAACCTATATGACCCCATGTTTCAAGCTTTTCTGGAGGGAAAAACCCTCTTCTTGCCAGTGTAGCATAAAGAGCTGAACATCCATGACCTTTACTTAAAATGAATCGATCTCGCTCTGGCCAAGAAGGATCTTCGGGCTTAATTCTTAAATGATGAAAATAAAGAGCAACCAGAATTTCTACAATGGATAGAGAACCACCTGGATGTCCAGCTTCTCTTCTATGAATCATTTCAATTACATCAACCCGTACCTGTCTTGCAATTTTGTGCAAACCACCGATTAGACTTTCAGAATGGTAACTCACGGTCCACCTCTCACAATAAATTTAATTAGTTAGCTGACAATTTTACTCTACTTAAACCGGCTAACAGACAAATAGCTTAAGAAAATCAGACAAGAATCATAAATTCTCTATATAAAAATCCAATTTCTCATAACTAACCGAGTAAGTCCTTTTCCACACCAGCCAGATGAGTGTACATTTTCCTGGAGGCGCCTTTACTATCCTTGTTCTTTATGGCATTAAAGATCTCAATATGTTCCCGAAGATACTTCTCGGGACGTCCTGGAAGATTGTAACATTTCTCTTTCAGGTTTACCCATAGTTTTTCTTTTAAGCCATCGGCTAAATAATTCATCATGGAAAAAAGTACACTGTTGTGAGCAGCTCTGGCTACATTAACATGAAACTCTCTATCGTATTCCAAGATTTTGGTGATATTGGAAAGAGAATCTTTCATCTTTCTTAAGGATTCTTCAATAGCGACTATATCTTCCTTTAGTGCTTTTTTTGCTGCAAGACCGGCAATCTGCATTTCCACTACCTTTCTTGCTTCCAAAAGCTCAAACGGGCTCTGTTCACTCTCCAATTCCTTGAATCGCTGTTTAAGAACATCAGGATCAAAACTGTTTTTAATTATATTGCCTCTTCCCCCTCTACATTCAATTATCCCAAGTATCTCCAGTGCTGACAAAGCTTCTCTTAATGGAGGGCGGGATACCCCGAGTTTTTTCGCCAGGATGCGTTCAGGAGGGAGTTTGTCCCCAGGCTTCAATTTTCCTTCTTTAATCAACTTTTGTATTTGCTCCACTATCTCCATATAAACTTTTTTAGTTTGGACTTTTTCAAACATTTCAGATTAAGTCTTCTTTTGGTATACTGGTAAGACCATCTAACTGGTAAATTATAACTTGAAAGAGCTTCAAGTCAAACTTCTAAAATCTATATTTAATTAACAAAAATTGAATAAGTCATTTCGGAAATTTCCCTATATAAAAGGTAAAGAAAATAATGTTACAATAATAAATGTCAACAAAATATAAGTATCACAGTAAAATCAACGAAAATTTTATTAGCAATTTTTTGTAATAGTTCCTTCACAAGATGGCTCATTTATTATTTAGTACACCGGGATAAATTTCGATTTCAAAAAAATCTCTGGAAATGGCTATCTTTTGACATTTGTCTTCTCCCTTGGCTGGGCCACAGCTTTTCTCATGATAAAAACTTCTAAAAGATTCATGAGATTTCCCTCTTCGGGACCTCACAAAATCCAGGATATTGGAGCGGGATTTATACCTGAAGTTTTAAGTCATCAGGATGAAAGATGAATGTGCCATCCAGATTAGTAAAAGACTGGCAAGTGCTATTTAACTAATAGATAAAAAGCATAAAAGGGGAGATATTCTGAAAACAAAAACAAAATGGGATCGTTAACCTGTGCTTTTCATGCTTTAGAGAATACATTTTTAATTACAGCTACTACGTCACTTAATTTTAATTCAGCGGGATTATAACTCATAGCCGGTTTGGTGAAAGCATCCTTTGCAATCCTCATAATCTGGTCTTCGTCAATTTTCATTTCTAAGTGAGTGGGTAACCCGCTATCTCTAACAAAAGTTTGAAAAATCTCTACACATTTTTTAATCCGTTCATTTATGGAAATTTCCTGTGTATCCTTTATAAACATTTTCGTAACCTGAGCTATTTTATCCGGACATACTGATTTATTGAGATCCAATACGAAGGGTAAAAATAAGCCTACAGCTATTCCATGAGAAATACCCAAATATCCTCCAAGAGCAACTGCCATAGCATGACCTGCTACTGTACCAGCTTGGGCATTTGCTATTCCAGCCAGCGTACTGGCCAGAGCCATATTTTTCTGAGCCTCTCGGTCACCTCTATCTCTTATAGCTCGAAGAAGATTTTCAGAAATCAGGTGTATTGCTTCTTTGGCAAACATATCTGATAAAAAATTAGCATTTCGCGAAATATAGGCTTCGACCGCATGGCCAAGTGCATCTATACCGGTTATGGCAGCAAGTTTGGGAGACATCCCCATCATTAGATCAGGATCAATTATGGCACATTTGGGGTACAGCACCGGATGACCTAATGGTTTTTTTCTTCTCTCTTTCTTATCAGTAAATAAAGCAAAGGGGGTTACTTCACTTCCTGTTCCTGATGTGGTTGGAATAGCGAGGACCGGTAGTATTTTTCTTTTCGCAAAAAACTGGTTTTTGTCTTTACTCTCGATAGCTTCTGTTATCGAGCCTTCCTGTGTGGTTATAACAGCAATCCCCTTTGAAGCATCGAGCACACTACCCCCACCCAGTCCAATAATTAGATCACAATTTTCCGATCTTGCCAGCATCCCTCCTTCATTTACTGTTTGAATACTTGGCTCAGGTTCTACCTTTTCATAAATAACAACTTTGACTCCTGAATCTATGAGCAAACCCTCTACTCTGGAGGTAATGCCCAGCTTTCTCATTGATTCTCTCCCGGTTACCAACAAAGCTTTCTTTCCAAGCCGAATTGCCTCCTGGCCAATTTCATTTACAGTTTCTTCTCCAAAAATAACTCTTGTAGGCAAATAAAATCTTATATTTTTCAGGTTAGCAAGGCTTTCCATCATTTTCTCCTTAATTATATTTTTATAGCCCCAGCAGTAATTCCCCTTACAAAATATTTTTGTAACAAGAAAAAGCCAGCAATTAAAGGAAAACAAACAATCACATCTATAGCCATAAGGTCATTCCAGAATATATTATATTGACCCAACTTGGCTCCAATGAGAACAGTAAGCATCCGTCGATTAGCAGACGAAGTAAGTACAAGCGCAAATAGATACTGGTTCCATGCAACCAAGAAACTAAACAAAGTGGTAGCTATTACTCCTGGTAAAGATAACGGCAAAATTATTCTGAAAAAGGCTCCCAATCGGGAGCACCCATCAATTAACGCAGCCTCGTCTAAATCCACCGGTATATTAGCGAAAAAACCTCTAAGGATGAGTGCACAAAAAGGTAAAGTAAACGTGAGATAAGTCATTATGAGACCAGCGTAAGTGTCGTAGATTCCCGTCTTTCGTAAAATAAGGTAATAGGGAAGAACTAAAAGAACAGGGGGTATCATCTGTGTGGAGAGCATGTAAACAATAAATGTATTTTTACCCTTAAATTTAAATCGAGAAAGTCCATACCCTGCTATAGCTGACAGGAATACCGAGATTAAAGCCACAGAAAGCGAAACAAATACACTATTTACCACAGCCTGAGCAAATACGGGGTCGTTTAATACTCTTTTAAAAGCAACCAAAGTGATTTTTTCTGGAATCCAATGAGGAGGAATAGTAAAAACCTCTCCTGATTCCCTTATAGCAATTGAACACATCCAAAAGATCGGTAGAAGTATAATCGTAATTACTACAATACATGCAGTAAGCCACACATATTTCTTAATATTTATCATCGAGTTTTTACTCAACCCTCTCATTCACTTTCTCTTTGAACAGAAAGTTTAATGTAAAATATGGCAAAGGTGAGCGTAAATAAAAAAGTTAATATGCCCTGTGCTGCGGCTTTCCCAAATGTTAAATCTTCAAAAGCGGTGTAGTATACCAGTAAAGGTAAATTTTGAGTAGCACCAGCAGGTCCTCCTCCTGTTGTAAGGAAGATTAAATCGAATTGAATAAAAGACCAAATTGTATCTATCATACCCAACGTCAAAAGAGTTGGAACAACGTAGGGGAATGTAATATATAAAAACTGGTTTATTTTACTCGCCCCATCAATACTGGCTGCTTCATAAAGTTCCTGGGGTATGCTTTCTATTGTCGCCAGAAGAATAATTATGAAAAACGGCAGGTTTCGCCATACGTAGAGACCTATTACCGATGGGAGAGCTAATCGATAATCCCCCAGCCAGATCAGAGGTCTTTTTAATAAGTGGCTACTCATTAACATGCTGTTAACAGCACCAAAGGGATGAAATAATACAAGCCATATGGAGGCGGCAACTGCTCCAGCTATAAGCCAGGGAGTCATAATAAGCGCACGAAAAAATCTTCTGACTTTTTCCAACCCCGGAAATCGTTGATTGAGCAAGAGCGCGATACTTAAGCCCAGGGCTAAATGAAAAAATATTACACATCCACAAAACACAATAGTCACAGAAAAGGAATGCCAGAATTCACGTGTTTTTAAAATTTCCAAATAATTGAGAAGTCCGATAAAACTCTGTATTTTCTCCGGCAGGTAATATCTGTAGAAACTCAATATAAAAACGTAGCAAAGAGGGACAGTAGTAACCAGTATAAGACTCATCGCCAACGGGATTACGGCCAGCCAGCCCACTATACTGGGTTTATACTTCATTGTGAACTTCCTATAATCAAGCCAGACAATTTAAAAAATACAGAGCAGGCAGATTAAATCTGTCTGCTCTGTATAGCGTCAAGAATATATTCTAAGTTTATTATCCTCCATAAGCTTTTTCAAGAATTTTGTCATACTCAGCAGCTGCCTCACCCAGAGCTTCTCTGGCAGATTTTTGCCCCAAAAATACCTTATGGACTGCAGAAACAAGAATTCGATTCATCTGTATTTCCTGTGGAATGGAACCTGTCTGAAAGAAATTATCTGTGGATTTGAATGTTTCAAAAAATCCCGCATACTCGGTTTTGAATTCGGGATAATCAGCAAATTTCTTGGCTAAAGGCATATATCCACTTTTGTACCAGTAATATATTGTATCATCACTGGTCATGTATTTAATAAACTCCCATGCTTCCTTTTTATGGCGAGATTGCTTGGGAATACCCAGGTTTCCTCCATTATAGACTGTCCCTATTCGTTGGCCCTTTGGCATTGGGGCATTTTTAATATTTAGTTCAGGGGCCTTAGCACCGTATACTGCCCAACACCAGGCTCCATCTAAAACCATAGCTACCTTACCGCCTGCAACCATGTCACGCATATCTGCAGCAGTATAGGTTATGGAACCAGGCATAGCATATCCTTTCTTTTCCATATCAACCAAAAACTCAACAGTTTTCACTCCCGGCTCTTTGTTGAACGCTGTCTTTTTATTCTCAACATATTTACCACCCATTGAGTATAACAGGGGTCCAATACAGCAGACATTAGCTCCTGCAACATTTTTCTCACTCAGGGGGAAAACAGTAGCGTATTGAAATTTAGCTGGATCTGTGAGTTTTTCACTTATCTTGACAAATTCGTCCAAACTCTCGGGTGGGGTTACACCTTTATTGGTGAACATATCTGCATTGTAAACCAAAGCTGCAACTCCTCCCCATAAAGGAAACACATAAGTTTTTCCAGCAAAAATGCCCTGAGCTGCTTCAAAGAATTTATTTTTTAGCTCCTGTGCAAATTCGGATGATTCTTGTTCTAAGTAAGGATCCAGAGGTTCAATTATTCCCAGTGACACAAATTCCCATAACCAGTTTCGGTTCACAGCTAAGACATCGGGTAACCTACCTGCCTGCCACATGGTGATAATTTTATCGTGTGTAACTGGCCACGGATCAGTGATCCTTTTCACATCAATATTGGGATTTTCTTTTTCAAATCCTTCAATCATATGCTCTATCACGCCCGGTTTTGCTTCCTGGCTAACCCATTCGTACCAGGTGAGAGTAATTTTTTCGCCTAATGCAGCATTAAAAGAAAATAAAACTACACAAAAACTTGCCAGGATGCCTACACCTATTCTCCTTATTTTTTCTGACCTCTTTTCTCGCATCTCTAACCTCCTTTTATGATACACTAACCATTTAATTCTCGATTCAATTTCATAGATTACCTGTTCTCTAACTTCCTGAATGACCTTTTGGACTTTTTTGATAGGTCAAACTAACAATACTCCCTAAAGTTCAGGGGGGTCACAAATATAAAAAAATACCACATTCTCTCATATCAAAGTAGGTTATACCCGAATAAAACATTAAAACTGGTGGGCTGTGCAGGACTCGAACCTGCAACCTACGGATTAAGAGTCCGTTGCTCTACCAGTTGAGCTAACAGCC